>JAFGRU010000015.1 GCA_016934985.1 Deltaproteobacteria bacterium | reverse complement strand
CCGATGCTACTTCCGGCCTGTATTTTTTAAAAAAACAATTTGAAATCAACTTGTTCCACCGTTTATGGCGGTGCGAAAGTTGAGTTTAAATGACGAAACCAAAAGTTATCAAAAACGAAACTGAATATGAAGCAGCTCTTGAACGCATCGATCAACTGATGGATGCGGAACCGGGCACACCCGAGTTCGACGAGCTTGAGCTTTTAGCCATGCTTGTCGACATCTACGAAAATGAAGTCCATCCGGTTGCGCCTCCTGACCCTTTGGAGGCCATCCGTTTCCGCATTGATCAAGCCGGTTAAAAGCCAGACACGGTAACACAAGGGTTCGTGCGCGACCTGGCAAGGCTGAGCTATCTGGACAACTTTTGGTTTCCCCTTTGTCATGAATTAGCACATATCGCTCTGCATTTTGATGGTGAGGAAAGCGAAGCGTTTTTTGATGATCTTGAGCAAAATGAGGTCGATGCCATCGAGGCTGACGCTGACCGGTGGGCAACTGAGGCGCTGATCCCCTCGGAAGCATGGCAAGCTTTTGATCTTTGTCTAAATCCTGATCTGGCCCAAATTAACGCATTTGCCGCAGCCCATAGGATTAACCCGGTGATCCCGGCAGGAAGGGTCAGAAAAGAGACGGGAAACTACAAACTTTTCGGAAGGTATGTAGCCAAGCAAAAAGTGCGGAGATTTTGGGGTATGTCAGCGGGCCGTAATTAACCGGGCGACGTGGATGATTTTTTAATTTCTTGTCTTGGGCATTTTCAAGTAGGACAGGTTTTCTTTGACAAAAGCTTTGGCCTGAATGTGAAAAACTTCCATCCATTTTTTGTCTGCACAGGTATTTCCGGCCAGAAGCATTTTCATCTGCTCTCTGGTGACGGGAAACTGGGGAAAGCTATCCAGGAGGGTGGCAACGGGTTTAATAAAACAACTGGGGATATGCATTTTTATGGGGCACTTGCGGTTTAGAGCGGTAGCGATAATGTCCACAAGCTGGTCGTATGTAATTGCATCCGGACCACACAAGGGGAACATTTTCCCAATCGTTTCTTCCTGTCCGACTGCCCCGGTGAAACAGGCAGCCACGTCCTCAACAGCCACCGGCGCCAGACGGTATTGGCCGTCTCCGATCACCGGTACGACAGGACCAATGCGGACGATGTCAGCCAATAGATTGGTAAAAGCGTCTTCCCTGCCGAAAATAACTGAAGGTTTGAAAACGGTCCACTTAAGGCTTGAATCCATAACGGCTTTTCCCGCCCTGAACTTGGTCTCCAGATAACCGCTGTCAGAATTTCTTTTACTGCCATTGGCGCTCATATGGATGAAGCGTTTGACGCCCTGGCTCTCTGCAGCCCGGACCATGTTCAGGGCCGCCTGGAAGTTAAGCCTTTCAAAAGTTATCCCTTTGCTTGGAAATTCGCGAATGATGCCAATGAGGTGAATTACTGTGTCACAACCCTCAATCCGGCCTTCCAATGAAGCCGGGTTGGCAGCATCGCCGGGACATATTTCCAGGTTCTGGGCTGCTGGCAGCTTGTTTTCCGAACCGGGGCGAACCAGACATTTGACCTCATAACCTGCTGCCAGCAACTGACGCACGATCTCCCGGCCGACAAACCCCGTTCCTCCCGTCAAAAAAACCTTTTTTGCCAAGAAAATGCTCCTTTCGGCTTCAGCCCTTAATAACAATCAGAGGGCGCAGCTTCGCCACCATGCGGCCGATACCCGCATTGTGCACGACCTCGACAACGTCGGCCACATCCTTATAGGCCTCGGGAATCTCTTCCGCCAGGGTGGCTCTTCCCGCCGCCCGGACGAGTATGCCGTCTTCTTCCAGGCGTTCGACAATCCGTTGGCCGCGCGCCGCTTTTTTCGCCGCATGCCTTGATAATATCCGGCCCGCCCCGTGACAGGTGGAGCCAAAGGTCTCCTCATAAGCCTCCTGGGTTCCGACCAGGACATAGGAATAGCGGCCCATGTCACCGGGGATCAGGACCGGCTGCCCCACCTTGCGATAAACGGCAGGAATGTCGGGATGGCCGGGTGGGAAAGCACGGGTTGCGCCCTTGCGATGAACGCAGAGACGGCGTTTTTTTCCCTGAAAATGATGATTTTCCCATTTGGCGATGTTGTGGCAGACATCATAAACGACCGAAATGCCAAGCTCCGCTGGCCCCAGTCCGAAAACCTCCTCGAAAGTCTCCCGGACCCAGGAGGTTATCAACTGCCTGTTGGCGAACGCGAAGTTGGCCGCGCAGGACATGGCGGCAAGATATTGTTCACCCTGCGGGCTGTTAAGGGGTGCACAACAGAGCTGCTTGTCGGGAAGGTTGATGCCGTAATCGCGGCTGGCGCGGAGCATTACTTTCAAATAGTCGTCACAGACCTGATGGCCCAATCCGCGGCTGCCGGTATGAACGGTCACGGTAACCTGGTTTTCAGCAAGACCGAAGGTGGCCGCAGCAGCTTCGTCGTAAACCTCGATGACCTCGTCTACCTCAATGAAGTGGTTGCCCGAACCCAGGGTGCCGAGCTGATTTCTGCCCCGCTCCAGAGCTCTGTCGGAAATCAGTTGAGGATCGTTGTTCTCCAGCGTCCCTTTCTCTTCGATTTTTTCCAGATCTTCATCCGATCCAAAACCATTTTCCACAGCCCATCGGGCTCCCTTTTTCAACACTTGGAGCTCTTGGTCGCGGGACAGTTTAAGGTCGCGCCGGTGGGAGCCGACTCCGGATGGAATATTCTGGAAAAGCCGGTTGGCCAGAAGTTCGCGGCGGGAATGGATATCAGGGGCCGCAAGCCTGGTCCGCATGAGACGTACACCGCAGTTGATGTCGTAACCGACGCCGCCGGGGGATACCACCCCATCGGATGGATCAAAAGCCGCGACCCCGCCGATGGGAAAACCATATCCCCAATGAATATCAGGCATGCCGATAGACGGACCGACAATTCCGGGCAAAGTTGCAACATTGCAGACCTGCTCCAAGGCATGTTCCTCGCGAAGGGCAACCATCATTCTTTCGTCGGCAAAGACCAGACCTTCAGTGCGCATGCCCCCCTGCCGGGGAATCCGCCAGCGGCAGGAATCGATTTTTTCGACCTTAATCGTCACCCCACCCCCCGTTAGAGATCGACAAACAGGCGAGCCCGCCAGCCACTCTGCGTTTTTTCCAGTTTCAAGCGGTGATAAGTGACCGCCTTGACCTCCCGTTGGATGCCAATTTGATCACTGAAATAGATGCCGGAAATTTTGGCCGACAGACCATTCCTCCCGACCTGCAGAACCTGAAAAACCATAGGAACAAAGCGCCGGGTTTCAAAAAGAAAAAGGATTTCATTGAGCCAGTTGACGAGAAGTTCTTCCTCATCAAATCCTTCCAGAGAAACCTCCACGTCGATCAACTCGGATTGGGCGGGAAGAGCCCCGAAGATCAAGTCTCGCAGACCATTTGCAGCATTGGCAAACAACTCTTCCAAGGAAGCCCCTTCGGCCTCGATACCCATATCAGCAGTGTGTTCCAAAAAACCGTAGCCGTTTTTCAAAAGTTTCCTTTCTTCCATCTGCATCCGCGAGCTGGGGTGGAAAAAGAGTGTAACTGCCTGACTTGAATAAGTGTTCCAAAAACCTGGGGCGCACCCATAGGTTCACCGGTAATTTTGGAAAAGCCTAGGCAGGCCAATGACCTGCGCTATTGTCTGCCCAAAACTCACGGATCCAGGTTTTAATCTCAAGAAGCCTTAAGGACACAGGACTTCTCAGGACCAGGAATTCGCATCCCCTGGAATGGACCTGCAAACAGCGAATTTACATTTCAGGCTCTTCTTTCCCAGTTTACCCGGCAAAAGCTGTGGTTATCATCCCAGGAAACCTTGAGATCGCCATGCTGGGCTTTGTGAATGGCACGCCCCAAGTGCTCTGCAAGCTTTTGCTCTGTGGTTTTGATTACCAAAGCATCTTCCTCGCGTTTTATCGACATTATGCGCTGCAGAGGATTCTTTGCCAGGGTTTTTCTTTCTTCGTTATGGATCAGATTAAGAATTTCTTTTTCGTGTTCCCAGAAAAACTGCCCTTTAAGGGTTACGACACCCTGATGGTAACCTTCGGCAATTTTTTTACATGCAGGGCACTCAACATGGGCAAAATCCTTGTCCAGTTTTTCATTCTCCGGAACTTCTTCAGCAAGATACCAGCGTTTGTTTTTGTAGATAGAGTTGCATTTGGGGCAGATCGCCTTCTCATGAAGCCCCTCTCCCGGCAGGTACGGATCATCGCTTCTTTTTGCCCGTCCTTGTTTGTCGCTAATGCCAAATTTATGAACACTTCCCGCTGCAATAGTGTCGCGTTTTCCTGCCATAAGCCCCCCCTTGAGTATTGTCTGTGAGCCTTTTCACACAATAATTATATCACTCCCTCCCCGGCTTGCTTTCGTTATTACCGGGACAAGGGCCTTAAAGATGAATCTGTTAGACATTTAAGCCATAGTTCTTTATTCTGTTTTCGACTTTTGGAATAATGTATTGTCGGCTAAATCCTGATGCACGGGATGGCCTGCCAGAAAACAACAAATCCACGAGTCTGTCGGAGTCAGGCAGGGATCTACTGCGAAAAAGGAAAATCGAGGACGGATTTCCCTTTTTCCCGTTACGATCTCCCAAGGCCGACAGACTACAAAAAATCTCTTCCTAAGGAGAAACTTCTCAAATGACCGAAATCAGAGAACTTCCCGAATCCGATATCCTTCCTCTGCTTCCAGTCAGAGATGTCGTCATTTTCCCCCATATGATTCTGCCGCTGTTTGTCGGACGGGAAAAATCGATTGCCGCAATCAACGAGGCTCTGGCTACTGACAGGCTGATTTTTCTGGCCACGCAGAAAGAGATGATCGAATCCCCGGAAGTTGAGGATATTTTTTCCATCGGCACCCTTGCCCAGATCATGCGCACCCTGAAACTGCCCGATGGCCGCCTGAAAGTCATGGTGCAGGGAGTCCAGAAAGGGAAAATTGTCGACTTCGTGAGCCGCGACCCCTTTTTCAAAGTTCGCATAGAAACTGTTTTCGATACTGAGCCGGGCGATCTGACCCTCGAAGGCGAAGCCTTGATCAAACTGGCCAAAGATCAGGTCAAAGAATTAATTTCCTTAGGGAAAAACCTTCCGAACGAAATAAACTCCATCATCCAGCATGTGCGGGAACCGAGCAATTTTGCCGATCTGGTTGCCGGCAACATGGACTTTGAACTTGAGGATGTTCAGGAACTGCTGGAAACCCTTGACCCATATGCCAGATTGAGCCGCTTGAACGTCCTTTTGGGTCAGGAGATAGAGATCCTCACGGTCCAGAACCGCATCCAGAATCAGGCCCGTGAAGAGATGAACAAAAGCCAGAAAGAGTTTTTTCTGCGGGAGCAGATGCGCGCCATCCAGACCGAACTGGGAGAAGGTGACATTAAAAATGAGGACATGGAGGATTTTCGGCAACGCCTTGAAGAGGCAAAAATGCCTGACAAAACCTATCAGGAAGCCGAAAAGCAGTTGCGCCGGTTGGAGATGATGCATTCCGAAGCAGCCGAATATTCCATGCTGCATTCCTATCTCGACTGGCTCGTCAGCCTGCCATGGAGCCACTCCACGCGCGACAACCTGGACATCATAAAAGCCGCCCGGATCCTTGACGAGGATCATTATGATCTGGAAAAGGTCAAGGAACGGATTCTCGAATTTCTGGCGGTCAGGAAGCTGACAAAAAAACTTCGCGGACCGGTTCTCTGCTTTGTGGGACCGCCGGGCGTCGGTAAAACCAGCCTCGGCAAGTCGATTGCCAGGGCTCTCGGCCGCAAGTTCACGCGCATCTCCCTTGGCGGTATTCGTGACGAAGCGGAGATTCGCGGGCACCGACGCACCTACGTCGGCGCCCTCCCGGGCAGAATAATGCAGGGGATCAAACAGGCCGGCACCAACAACCCCGTTTTCATGCTCGACGAACTCGACAAGGTAGGCGCCGATTTCCGCGGGGACCCGTCCGCTGCTTTACTCGAACTCCTCGACCCCGAGCAGAATCATGCTTTTTCGGATCACTACATCAACCTGCCTTTTGATCTGTCCAAAGTAATGTTCATTGTTACGGCAAATATCATCGACCCAATTCCTTCGGCCCTTAAAGACCGTCTGGAAATTATCCGTCTTTCGGGCTACAACGCCGACGAAAAGCTGGCCATTTGTAAGCGCTACCTACTCCCCCGCCAGACTGATGCCAACGGCTTGAAAAAAGATTCCCTCCATTTCTCGGACAAAGCCATCTTGAAAGTCATTTCCGAGTACACCAGCGAGGCGGGATTGCGCAACCTCGAAAGGGAAATCGGCAGCATCTGCCGCAAGGTGGCGCGTATCATTGCCGAGGGGAAAAAACAGCCCCTCTCGATTTCCGAGAATTCCGTAGAAAAATTCCTCGGTCCGGCCAAATTCCTGCCCGAGGAAGAGCGCCGGGAAAATGAGATCGGCGTCTGCACCGGCCTGGCGTGGACGGAAACCGGAGGCGATGTCCTCTACGTCGAGGTCAGTGTCATGGCAGGAAAAGGGCAACTGAACCTTACCGGTCATTTGGGGGATGTCATGAAAGAAAGCGCTCAGGCCGCCCTTTCATTTGCCAGAGCCCACGCCAAGGAACTGGAAATCGATCCCTCCCTTTTTGCTCAGCAGGATGTTCATGTCCACGTGCCCGCTGGAGCCATTCCCAAAGATGGCCCGAGCGCCGGCATAACCATTACCACGGCCATCATTTCGGCCCTTACCGGACGGGGGATTAAAACAGGGGTGGCCATGACCGGCGAGGTCACCCTGCGCGGCAAAATACTGGCGGTGGGAGGGCTCAAGGAAAAGATCCTCGCCGCAGTTCGAGCCGACATAAAAACTATCGTTATTCCCAGGGCAAACAAAAAGGATCTGGTAGAAATTCCGCCGAACCTGCTGCGCAAGGTCGACATTATTCCAGTGCAGAACATGACCGAAGTCCTACAGGCAACCCTGGAGGACAAGCCATGAAGCTGAAAGACCTGGGTGAATTCGGTTTCATCGAACGGATCAAGCAAGGTGTCACAGGCGGGCAGGGCATCCACCTTGGCATCGGAGACGATTGTGCCGTTCTGGACCTGCCGCCGGGCCACGTTCTCCTGACAACCACCGATATGTTGGTGGAGGATATCCACTTTCGCCGTGATTGGACCGACCTTGAAAATCTCGGGCGTAAAAGCGTCTCCATCAATGTCAGTGACGTTGCCGCCATGGGCGGGCAACCGCGCCATCTTTACCTGAGCCTCGGCTTTCCAAAAGATTTTCCCCTTGAGGGGCTGGACAGTTTTATCAAAGGTTTCCTGGAAGCCTGCAAGGACTACGAAGTTACCTTGGTCGGGGGCGACACCTGCAGCTCCCCGGGGCCCTTTGTCATCTCCGTAACCGTAGAGGGGAGCGTGGCGAAAAACGATTATGTGGCACGTCGAGGAGCCCAACCGGGAGACATCATCTATGTCTCCGGCACTCTCGGCGACAGCGCCATGGCACTTCACCTGCTCCAGAACGGCCGCAGCCCTGACTCTTTTCTTATCGATCGCCACATTAACCCCCAGGCCAGGACTTTTCTCGGCGCGGCCCTGGCTGCCGCCCACGTTCCCTCGGCCATGATTGACCTGTCCGATGGCCTGCTGGCCGATCTCGGCCACATACTTGAATGTTCTGCCGCAGGAGCTCTGGTCGAAGAAACACTGCTACCCCTTTCTCCATCTTTCCGAATTGAGCACGAAAAGGCACCGGAACTCATACGCCTCGCTCTGGCAGGCGGCGAGGATTACGAACTCCTCTTCACCGTCCCCCCGGCCAAAGAGGATCTGCTGACCGGAATTTCCCAAACAACGGCTCTTCCCCTGACCCGGGTCGGACGAATTACGGGGGAAAACCTGAAGCTCGAAGTCCGGGATGCCAACGGCGTTCTCTACACTCCATCCCGCGGTGGTTTTAATCACTTCCGTTGATACCCCCCATGGTTTTTTTTCAAGGGTCTTTTTTTGTCAGGAACTGCAGGCATTAAAAGGCCCTTTGCCCTCACAAGAAACCAAAAAATCTATTTTTTAATTAGTAATTTCAAACACTTAAATAAGCTTCGAAAGCTTGGACTGATGTTTGCTTCTTCCCTCATCAGTTTTGAACTGGAAGCGGAAAGTTCCTGCTGACGACAAAGGCGGGGGATATCTTTTTCAACGATATGTTAAGTGACCGTCCACATAGTTGAATTGATGCTCCATTGAATTCATCCCTGTGTCGTCTCCGCTAAAACAAGGACAAAGCTCAAGACTTTCCAGGTTGTAAATATAATCCCCGGATGGGTTGACCCCTCAGAGGAGATGCGCATGAGAGTTGAGATTGCCTATAAATTTGTGTCCGGATTCATTATTGTCGTCGGGTCGATTGTCGGGGTCGGCTACGTGGTTCCGCTTCTGGGAATTGCCCCACAGTGGCAGCAGCTCTTCACCACCATGGTGGCCATACTGACGGGCCTGATTCTGGGCTGGTTTTTTTCAAAAACTTTTGCTACCAATATCCGCCTTCTCACCAGTGCGGCTGAACGCCTCAGCCATGGAGACCTTTCCCAGCCGATTGAACTGCCTCCAACATTTTTCCAGGATGAAACCCACGATCTCGCTGACTCCCTGAATTCCATGATGGTCAGCCTCGAAGAACTGGTAAGGTCAATTCAAAGCAATTCCGACGACTTGGCCAATTCAGCTCTTCAACTGACAGCTACATCGGAGCAGATGACCGCTTCGGCCGTGGAGGTAGCCAGCGCCTCAGAACACATCAGTGTCGGTGCGGAGACCCAGGCCCAGATGGTTGAGCAATCCTCCCAGTTGATCAAAGAAATGGCCGTTTCGACAGAGTTTATTGCCCATTCCGCAGCTCAAGCAGCCAAAAGTGCCAATGGAGCGGCTGAAACAGCCCAGCAGGGAGGCGAATTTGCCCAGGCCAACATGACAAAAATGAAAGAAGTCCTCGACGAAGTGGAAAGAAACAATCTCCAGATCCTTTCCTTTGGCGAAAAGGTCCAAAAAATCGGAACCATTATCGATGTGATCACCAACATCGCCCAAAAAACCAATCTGCTGGCCCTCAATGCCTCCATCGAGGCGGTTCGTGCCGGAGAATACGGGCGTGGCTTCGCCATTGTGGCAGAAGAAATTGGCAAGCTTTCCGATTCAACCGGGGACTCCGCCGGCCAGATATCAAAACTCATTGAAAATATCCGGGAAGAAAATCAAAAACTTCAGGACTCCCTGAAGGAAAGCCTTAAAAAGATGGGTTTGGGACGCAATGCTTTTGACGGAGTAACAAAATCCTTCAACGAAATTATCCAGGCTGCTCTGGAAACCAAGAATAAATCCGAAACCATTTCAGGTCTTTCCGAAAATCAGAAATCTTTAGCTGAAAGGATCGTCGGTACCGTCGAGGAAATCTCGAAAGTAACCGGCGACAATGCGTCGGCGACGGTGGAAGTGTCCTCTGCCGCTGAACAGCAGTCGAATTCAATGCAGGAAATGGCACAGTCTGCCGTAAATCTGTCCCGGACTTCGGAGGACCTTCTCATGATGGTAAGCCGTTTTCACCTGAGTCATACCTTTGAAGAGGAGGTCGGCGGTGAAAGCGCTGTCGTTTAAAATCGGGGTAGATGCTTTCGCCCTGTCTTTTAACCATATTCAAAAAGTCGTGGAATCACCCGAGCTTAATCCTATTCCACTCGCACCCTCTTTATTCCTTGGCGCCCTTAATTTTCACAACCATATCATCCCAATTTTGAACCTGACGGCCTACCTGGATGTTTTTTCCCAGGAACGGGACTCCAGAATTATCGTTCTGGATTTGCGACATCACCGCCTGGGACTTGCGGTCGGTAAGATTGAAGGAAAAATGAACCTGGCGGAGATCAAAGCCCTCCCCGGTGTCCCCAGTTCGCTGCTGTCAAAGGTTTCCCGCCTTGTGGCTCTGGAAGATGGAAGCCCTGTTCGCATTCTTGAGCCTGCCGACCTGAAAAACCACCTGACCGCGACCATTCTCGCCAAAAGGAGAAGGGGGGACGATTTATCCCCATCCGTATTACCGTTTGCACAGCAAAAGAAACCTGAAGATTTTTCCAGCATAACAGGTTGCCCCGACCTTCCGGCCGACCTGGAGATTTCATGCAACCCCAAGAGCAATAGCCGATGATTTGCCTTTCCGAGGTCTGTTCACATGGACATGAGTAAATATCAGGAGCTGTTTTTTTCCGAGTCCCGGGAACACCTCCAAACCCTGAACAGCCTTCTCCTTGAAATGGAAAAAAATGGCTTTGATGAGGAAAAAATGGGCCATCTGTTTCGTGCTGCCCATTCCATCAAAGGTATGGCATCGACCATGGGGTTCTCCCGCACGGCAAAATTGGCTCATCAGCTTGAAGAGTGGCTCTCCAGCTTGCGAAATAAAAAGGAGTTGGCCCCCCAGATGGCAGAGTGGCTCTTTGAAGGTTTTGGAGTCCTGGAAAGCCTGATCGATGATCTGGAGAACAAGAGGGAAGAACGGGAAATCGATTTTTTCCTCAAAAAATTTGCGGGCCAGAAAACCGTCCAATCAACAGCAACCTTGCGAAAAAACGCCTTGCAGCAAGAACGGCCCGCGAAACCTGGTCGCCCCCTGCAAACCATTACTCTCCACATTGACCTTGACAAAGGCATCCAATCATCCGCAAAAACTGTTGAATCGATTTCCATCAAATTGACCTCCGCCGGAGAATTAACGGATACCCGTTTTATTGGCAAAGCAAATGGATGCTGTTTAGAGATTCAGATAAAGACTACCCTTTCTCCCGATGTGCTGCGCAAAATCCTGGGAAATATTCCCGGGGTTGAAAAAGTGGCCTTCCCCTTTGCCCTTTCAGGGCAGGAACCCCAGGCCAAGGCCCCGGCTCCGCTACCCAAATCCGTTCGCATGTCCACCGACGTGCTTGATTATCTCAACAATATCACCGGAGAATTGATTACCACCCGCCATCGCCTTGAAGCTTCTTGCGCAGGCAAAAAAGATGAAGCCATGGAGGAATGTCTGACAGGACTGAGCCGACAGATAGGGGAGCTTCAGCATCATGTCCGAAAAATCCGCATGATGCCCCTGGAACACATCACAGCCTCTTTGCCTCGTTTTGTCCGGGATTTGAGCCGCGAAACCGGAAAAGATATCCAGCTTGAAACGGCCGGGGAAAATATCGAACTCGACCGTTCCGTACTGGAGGCTCTCGCCGATCCTATGCTCCATCTGATCCGTAATGCTGTCGATCACGGAATCGAAAAAGAAGGAAAGGTCTCAATCTCAGCTGTCCGGGAGCAGGATCTTGTCGTCCTTAGAATCAAAGACAACGGCAAGGGAATTGATGTTGAAGAAATTCGGGACAAGGCCGTCCGGCTGGGACTGGCCACCAATAGCCAATTGGAAAAATTTAAGCACCAGGACATTTTGCAATTGATCTGTCATCCGGGCTTTTCCACTGCACAGAAAATTACCAAAGTTTCCGGCCGCGGGGTAGGCATGGATATCGTCAAATCGGCGGTCAACCAACTCGGCGGCAGTCTGGTTATCCAATCGGCAGCGGGACAAGGCACCGAGATGATTCTCAAAATCCCGCTTCATGTGGCGATTATCAATATCCTTCTTGTTGAAGCCGGAGGGCAAAAAGTCGGTATTCCCATCACCCAGGTCTACAACACCATGGAGGTCCGCTATGCGGAACTGTGGGGAAATGGTGAAAATCCGACCGTCGACCTGACGCCGCCCAGCCGCGCTGAAGAAGACGAGGAAAAAGCGATCACCCCCGTTGTTTTTCTTGGAGAACTGCTTACCTTTCAAAAACCGCAAGCACAAAAGAGCGTTTCCTTGGTTATCACAGAATGCGGTGGCCGCAAGATCGGTATCGGTGTTGACAAACTGATCGGGAAAAAAGAGGTCTTTGCCAAAAACCTGGAAGCCCCCCTGCGCGAGATCAAAGGCCTCGGTAGTGCCACTATTCTGGGGGATGGCCGCATTTTTTTCATTCTCGATATTCAAAGCCTGTTGCAGCGCCACCCCCTTCCCGGTGTTGTTTCTTTTTGATTTTCCAACCAGCTTTTTTGTACGCTCAACCCTGCTTTACAGTTTTTTTCTTGCATTTCCTCCCCTAAACTCCTGAAAATTGATCATTACTTCGTTCTTACCAGGAAAATTACTATTCAGGAGTTTTTCATGATTCGTTTTTGGATATGGGTTTGCTTTTTCATTCTGTTTATCCCCCAAGGGCTAATTGCTTCGGAAACAGACAAAAGCACCTTGAAAAAGGTGGTCAATGCCCTCGAGAGTCCGTTCAGGGGAGAAGCGGATTCCCTGCCGGCGATCTCCGACTTCAGCTTCACATTCATTCAGGATTCAGAGGTTGCTTCTCTTAATCAGCACCAGCAGGCCAGGGGTGAGGCACAGTTCAAATTTTTACCCGCTTCGGAAAAGAAACGAGTATCGCCTCTTTTCCGTTGGGAATACAGCGAGCCGGACAAACAGCTGATTGTTTCCGACGGACGGGAAATCTGGTTCTACGTTCCCGATAACCAGCAGGCTATCCGTTCGGAAGCGAAAGAGGCCTTATCCCCGGAGAAAGGCAACAATCCCCTGCTTTTTCTGACCAACCTCGGAGAATTGTCGCGTTTCTTTGAAATTCGCTGGTTTGGGGCTCAACCGGAAAAAGCCGAAGAATATTTTCTGGAACTCATTCCCCTGGGGAAAAGCCCCCTGATCAAAACTATCGTTCTAAGCATTCCTCAAACAACGCTCCTCCCCAACAAGAAGGACCAGCCGATGTTTCCCATCAGTTCCCTGCTGTTGACCAATGTCAACAATGATCGGACACATATCAGGATTACCGAGGCACAAGTCAACCAGAAGCCGGAGGACAATGTATTCAGGTTCTCACCGCCACCGGGAACGGAGATCCTGACACCCGAGGATGTACAGCAAGCCTTTTAGCAGAAAGTTTAAATATTCCACCTGTTTCCTGATCTGAGTGGCGCGATTCTTTAAAAAACCGTATTCACATGCCTTTCACAGAAATCCGCGCTCTAACCTTTTCCGAAAGCCAAAATTGAGCTTTCACTGCCCCGTTAGACAACAGGTTGTTTTGTTTAGCCTTTTTTTTGTGATTGTATTATGTTATAGGCACTCTTCACGAGCCTCTTCGGAAAGAGCGTCGCTTTCGGCAAAAGTTGTTCAGCTAAAAAAACGAGTAGTCTATTTTTTTATTGCTAACCCGGAAGGAAACCTTTGCGAAAATCAAAAGTTTGTCTCATCAGCCTCGGTTGCCCCAAAAATCTGGTCGATTCCGAAGTCATGCTCGGTCATCTTCCCGCAGACAGGTATGAAATTGTAACCGATGAGAAACAGGCCCATATCATCATAGTCAACACCTGCGCTTTCATCAAGGAAGCCAAAGAAGAGTCGGTGGAAACCATCCTCGAAGCGGCGGAATATAAAAATTCCGGCAAGTGCCGCCTGCTGGTGGTGACCGGCTGCCTTTCCCAGCGCTATGCCGCCGAACTGGTTCGGGAGCTGCCTGAAGTCGACATTATTATCGGCACCAACGACGGCCCCCAGATTGCCAAGCTTCTTGAGCAACACCAGGCGAGCGGAGAAAAGCTGAAAGCCTTGGGGGAACCTGTTTTTCTCTATGATCATCAAACACCCCGGGTAAAATCCTCGCCCCATTACTCGGCCTACGTCAAAATTTCCGAAGGCTGCATCAACCACTGTTCTTATTGCGTGATTCCCAAGCTGCGTGGCACGCTGCGCTCCCGAAGCATCGCCTCGGTTGTCGAGGAAGTAGAAAACCTGACTCGCAATGGAGTTAAAGAGATCAACCTTATCGGTCAGGACACCACCGCTTTTGGCAAGGATGATGGCAAACAGAACCTCGAAACACTGCTGCGCGAACTGGTTAAAATCAAGGAGCTGCACTGGTTGCGACTTCTCTACACCCACCCGGCCGGCATTAGCGACGAGCTCATCGAGGTGGTAGCTGCGGAGGAAAAAATCTGCAAATATCTTGACATCCCTCTGCAGCATATTGACGACCACATCCTGGAGCAGATGAACCGGGGGATAAACCAACGCCAAATCCGCGCCCTGCTCACAAAAATCCGCCGGCACATCCCTGAGGTTATTCTCAGGACCTCTTTTATCGTCGGATTCCCCGGTGAAACAGAAGAGCAGTCCAGCGAGCTTTTGAACTTCGTCAAGGAAGGTTTTTTTGACCGCGTCGGGGTTTTCAAATACTCGCGCGAAGAAGGGACCCCTGCAGGGAATATGGAAAATCAGATACCACCACGGGTGAAAAAAAACCGTCAGGAAAAGCTGATGAAAGCGCAGAAAAGGGTCTCCTTCAAAAAAAACCGCTCTCTCATCGGCCGTATCGAACCTGCCCTGGTGGAAGGGTTCAGCGAAGAGACCGAGCTTCTTCTCAAAGGGCGAAGTATAGGCCAGGCGCCGGATATCGACGGCCAGGTCTACATTACCTCCGGCCAGGCCCAGGTCGGCGACATCGTCAATCTTAAGATAACCGACTCCTCCGACTATGATCTCATCGGGGAGATTGTCGAGGAATAGTGCTCCCTTTTAATCGTCCCATCATCGTTTTTCTGTTTCTTATCGTCCTGGCAATCATCGGCCTCAGACAGTGCCCTTTCGAAAAACCGGAAGTCGTCCAGAAAAGCCAGATAATAATGGACACGGTTGTCCAGATCACCGCTTTCGGCGAAGAGGGCTCCCGGACAACGGCAGCGGTAAACGCCGCTTTCGGGGAAATGAAACGGATTGAGGCTTTAACCAGTTTCTACATGGAAGGAAGTGATCTGCAACGTCTGGCGGTTGCCGGCAGCGCGGAAGTTTCTCCCGAGGTTGCCGGTATTATCTCCTTGGGACTGGAGGTGGCCCGTGCCAGCGGGGGGGCGTTCGACATGACCCTCGGTAATCTTAAATCCCTGTGGGGGATTGAAACTGACCAGCCACGGGTCCCGGGAGTGGAAGAAATCCGCGAGGCCCTCAAAGGGACCGGCCCCGACGCCCTGAAAGTCGATGGTCTCCGCGTGGAAAAGAAAAGCGCTGCAACGACCGTGGACCTGGGCGGTATTGCCAAGGGTTTTGCCATCGACCGGGCCGTTGACATCCTGGCGGGAAACGGTATCAAACATGCGGCAGTCAATGCTGGCGGCGATATCCGTCTTCTGGGTGACCGTAAGGGGAAGCCCTGGCGCATTGCCATTCAGGATCCCCGCCACAGCAGCCGTTTCGCAGCAAAACTTTTTCTCAAAGATGTAGCGGTGGTCACCTCCGGTGATTATGAGCGTTTCTTCGAGAAAGACGGTGTCCGTTACCATCACCTTTTCGATCCGCGCACCGGCTACCCCTCGCAGGCGAGCCGCAGCGTCACCGTCCTGGCCGAAAATGCCACCCTGGCCGATGCCCTGGCCACCGCCGCTTTCGTCCTCGGGCCGGAAAAAGGCCTTGATCTTCTGAAAAAATTTCCCTCCGCCGCCGGGCTGATTATTGGAGCAGATGGAAAAAACCACACCACACCCGGTTTTGACAAGGTTGTGGAATGGCAGTAAAAAGCCTGTTTTCACGCATGACGTTCCTTGACTGGCTCATCGTCCTGTCTTTGCTTGCAGGAGTGGGCTTTTCTTTTTTTTTCGCCGGCCAGAAAAAAGAAGGCAACCTGGTGATCGTCGAACAGCATGGGAAAGTTATTTTTTCGGCCCCTCTCGACAGGGACAGGGAGGAAGTCTTTACCGGACCGGTGGGCGAAACGCTCATGGTAATCCTTGATCACGAGGTCTATATCGGGCGTTCCGACTGCCCCCGGAAGATCTGCATGGCCATGGGGCATATTCACCGCAACGGGGAGGTCATTGCCTGTGTTCCCAACCAGATCCTGATTCGAATTTCCGGAGAGGAAAAAGGAGATGACCCAGAATACGACATCCTCAGCCGTTGATCCTGTTGAGCTTGAGGCGATCCGCAGACAGATATTCCTCGCCCTCTTTATCGCCCTGGCTGTGGCCCTGCACACCCTGGAAGCACTTCTGCCTTCCCCGGTTCTCGGCCTGCGCCTCGGCGTTGCCAACATCCTGGCTTTAACGGCCCTGTTTCTCTACGGTGCAAGGGCCGCGTGGATCGTCATTCTTGCACGGATTTTCATCGGCTCCCTGCTTCTGGGCAACCTGTTTTCACCCGGCTTTCTTCTCTCCCTTTCCGGCGGACTGGTCGCCATGAGCATGATGAGCGGGGCAAAAACCCTGTGCGGACGTCTTATCAGCCCCATCGGGGTTTCAGTCCTCGGTGCCGTTGGACACATCGCCGGGCAGCTTCTTGTCGCCTGGCTTCTTCTGGTCCGCCATGGTGGGCTCTGGAACCTGTTCCCGGTTTTCGTGCTTTTTGCCATTGCCACCGGAATGGTGAACGGCTGGGCAACCGTGCTGTTGCTGGACACCCTGAAAAAGCATCCCCTTTTCACAGCCAAGGTTGACGGCCAGAACTTCCCGTAAAACCTGCGGATCGTTTTCAGTCAAGTTTTTCGACCAATTTGAGGAGTTCGACTTTTCCGAAAGAATAGTCTTTTTTACAAAATTCGCACGTGACTTTGGCGCCGTTCTGCTCCTCCACCAGCTTCCTCAGTTCTTCCTGGCCCAGTGAGGCAAGAATGTTGAGGGTTTGGCGTCTGCCACAGGTACAGCGAAAGACTACGTCCGTGGAACCTTGAACGGTGAAGGGGATTTCGCCAAAGATGGTTTTGAGGATGCTTTCCGGGCTGGCCGCCCCTTTTGCAAGCAAAGAGGTCAGCGAAGGAAGCGCCATCAGGTTGTTTTCGAGTTTTTCCAGTATGGTTTCGTCGCTTTCTGGAAGAGCCTGGATGAGGAAACCTCCGGCACTGGCAACCTCACCCTGTTCCCCCAAGGCAACACCCAGCCCCACGCTCGAAGGGGTCTGTTCCGAGACCGCAAAATAATAGGCCAGATCCTCACCTATTTCGCTGGTCTGGAGCTGGACCATGCCGCGATAGGGCTCCTTGAGACCGAGGTCTTTGACAACATGGAGGAAACCCGCCCGCCCCACGGCATCGGCCACAGCGTATTTGTTCCAATCCGGAGCAAACCCGGTCAGAGGGACCTTGACCGAGGCCCGGACCTTCCCATGAGCATCGGTTTCAGCAAGCAATTTTTTTAGAGGGCCGCTCCCTTCGACGATCATGGCCAGACGCTGGTCATCTTTCAACAGGCTTCCGCATAAGGCCGCAGCCGTCACCAGTCGGCCCAGGGCGATAGTAGCGAGGGGATCGGTCTTTTGCCGCAGCCTGGTCTCCTCGACCAAATGTGTGGTAACGGCAAAACTGGCCCGCAAAGAACCGTCTTTTGAAAGGACCCTGACCAAGTGATCTCTCATATCTGCCTCAAATAAAAAGCTCCATATTCAACACCGTTATCTACGAAATTACTGGTGCTGAACATTTACAAAACAACCAGGGCACCGCTCGGCCCAGACCTTGCATTTTTTTAATAATGTGCTTTAAACTGAAAAGCGGCTAAGCTCAACCAAGCTAACCAAACCCGGTTTTTTTGACAAGTCATTTCAAGGGGGACAAATGAAAATTATTCTGCCCGTTGCCGGCAAAGGAACCCGCCTGCGTCCACACACCCACACCAAAGCCAAATCTCTTGTCCAGGTCGCCGGGAAAACGGTACTGGAGCACATCATCAACCGCCTGACCTGCCTGAAGCCTGATGAATTCATTTTTATCACCGATGAGAATGGTTATCAGATCGAAAAATTCATGTTCAAGAACTTCCCTGACCTCAAGTGTTCCTATACGGTTCAAAAAGAGCGTCTCGGGCCGGCACATGCGGTATGGATGGCAGCCCCCTGCATTCACCCGGGAGATGATGTGCTCGTGGTTTTCAACGACACCATTTTTGTGACCGATCTGGAAAAAATTCCTGAATTGGCCCAGGACTGTGACGGTCTCATTTATTCCAGTGAGGTCGAAGACTATCAGCGCTTCGGCGTCAATGTACTGGAAAAGGGCTTTATTGTCGACATGGTGGAAAAACCGGACAAACCCATATCAAGGCTGGCCCAGGTCGGGCTTTACTACATCAAGGACGGGGCCCGGTTCATGAAATCCATTGAAGAGGTCATCCATGCCGGAGAAGTTGTTAAAGGGGAGTATTACCTGCCGGCAGTCTTCATGCGCATGATAGAAAATGGCCTTCGATTAAGGGCACCTGAAATCGACGAATGGCTCGACTGCGGTAAACCGGATTCCCTTTTGGAAACCAACCGCTTTCTCCTCAAGGAAAATGGCCATATAGAAGGCGAAATTCACAATTCGGTCATAATAGACCCGGTCCACATTGGCCCTGGCACCGTAGTGCGCAACAGCGTCATCGGCCCGGATGTCTCCCTGGCCCCCAAATGTTTAATCGAGTCGTGTATTATCCGGGACAGTATCGTCAATGCCGGAGCCGAATTAAAAAACGTTCTTTTAAATCAGAGCCTGCTTGGAGAAGATGTCCGTCTGACAGGTAAGCTCGGGAAATTAAACGTTGGGGACCATACGTTGATTGAAATGGATATATAAATCGTTTTTTTTCGGATAATCCCTCCTTTTTAAAATTCCAAGGCTATAATTTTATTATAGGAATGCAGTTATAGCCTTTCTTTTTTGAGGAAATATGGACAACCTGCGATGGGGGAAAAGGTTCCCCACTGATTTAAAAGCCAGATTTGGAGTCGAAAGCTGTTCGGCAGGCGGCTCTATTGACGATTTGTCGGTCTTCGGATTTTTTTTACGAAGCAGTCGTTCTTATCCGCCATCAACGCTGCTAAAAATAGAAATCTGTGTCGAAGAGGGGCGGATCATTACTCTGGTGGGAAGCGTACAATGGAACCAGGAAAGAAAAAAATTTCTCTTCTGGGTTACCAAAGAGGCCGGCATGGGAATCAAAATAGAACATTTTCTTTCCGGCCAGGAAGAATACGATAACCTCTGTCAACAACTCTGCCGCACTGCTGCATAAAACCAACGACAAATCCCATAAAGGCCACTTGGCCGGGCAGGTTAAGGACGCGAGACGGTGCTCCTGAACCGTCTCGGCTATTCAAATCTGCTTTCCCCTCTTCCCCATGGTAACTCCTGCCGTTTTTATCCAAAATTTCGTCCTGGAAAATTGATAAAGACCATCTGAATGACAGGCGCGTCATTTCCTCCTCTCGGAGCCTGTCGAGTATATCCGTTTGACAGAGCTCAAGGTTTTCCACTAGAATTGGTGAAATTTAAAGACACAGGATGAAAAAATGAGTCAACATATAGAGATCAAACAAGAAATTCGCCGACTGGCCGATGAGCAGGACGCTATCATATTGGCCCACAACTACCAGCCTGACGAAATCCAGGAACTGGCCGATATTACCGGCGACTCCCTGGGCCTCTCCATTGCTGCCTCAGAGACATCGAAAAAAGTGATTGTCTTTTGCGGCGTCTATTTCATGGCGGAAAGCGCCGCCATTCTTTCTCCGGAGAAAACCGTCCTGCTTCCCCGAATTGACGCCGGCTGTCCTCTGGCGGACTCCATCACCCCACAAGGGCTACGCAAATTCAAAGAAAAGTTTCCGGGCGTTCCGGTCGTAACTTACGTTAACTCAACTGCGGCCGTCAAAGCCGAGAGCGATATCTGCTGCACCAGTGCCAATGCGCTCCAGGTCGTACAGTCCCTCGAAGATAACGAGGTCATTCTGACCCCTGATCGCAACCTCGGGCAATATATCGCCAGCCAGACCGATAAGACTGCTCATATCTGGGACGGCTGCTGCTGTATTCACGACGAGCTTCCCATCGAAGACCTCGAGATCTGCATGGCCGCCCACCCCGACGCCGTGGTTCTCGCCCACCCTGAATGTCAACCGCGGATCCTTAAACTGGCCGACCATGTCCAATCAACCAGTGGTATGCTTAACTATGCCCGCAAAAGCTCGGAAAAGAAATTCATCATTGCCACGGAAAAGGGGCTTCTTTACCAGCTACGGCGGGAAAACCCGGACAAGGAATTCATCCTGGCCTCCAACAGGCTGGTCTGCAAAAGTATGAAACTGACAACCCTGGAGGACGTCCGGAAAAGTTTGGCAACCATGAAGCCGGTCATCACCGTACCGGAAGAAATTCGGGCTCCGGCAAAAAAAGCGTTGGAACGAATGCTGGCCGTCCCCCGTGTAGACTGATACCAGGTATCGCCCGCAACTTTGACCGGTTGTCGGCTGCAGGAGGACCCTGTTCCCTTGGCCAGAAACATCACTCAACCCTCCATTGAAAATTTTCCGGTTGAAGAAGCGACCCAAGCCCGCCATGCAGAGTTTCTCGGCCTGCAAGGTTCAGCCGGGGCCGCCCTGACCGCCAGGCTTCTACAAGGCACGGATGAAAATTTCATTGTCCTGGCACCCGATCACCTGAGAGCTGAACAGTTTTACAAGGATCTGAACTTCCATCATAAACTCCGCGAAGAGGTCTTTTTCTTTCCCCATTGGGGCATAAACCCCTACGAGCCCCTCAACCCCCACCTCGAAATTGAAGCTGCCCGCATGGTCTCCCTTGCCGCTCTCCGGGAAGGGAAAGCCCGAATCGCTGTACTGCCGGCGCGAGCCCTTATGCAGCTGGTCATGCCGCGCCAGATTCTTGATGAACTGCGCCTGAACCTGGAACCGGGCCAGGAATACGAACGTCAGGAGCTGTTGAATTTCCTCCTCAGGCTTGGCTACAACACCATGTCACTGGTGGAGGAAAGGGGGACTTTTTCCGTTCGCGGCGATATCCTCGATATCTTTCCGCCGACCACCTCAGAACCGGTTCGGGTTGAATTTTTCGACGACCTGGTGGAAAGAATGCGTCCTTTTGACCCGATCAGCCAGCGCACCTCCCGGGAAGAATTGCAGAATTTGACCATAATCCCGGTAAGGGAGATGATTCTCACCGACGCCAATCTCAATATTTTCTCAAAACACTTGAAAAAACGTTGTGACGAGCTCGGCCTGCCACGCCCGTTGCGGGAATCCATCCTCACAGACATCTCCGAAGGACTCATGTTTCCCGGCTGTGCAGCCCTTCTCCCACTGAACTACGAACAACTTGACTCATTTTTTGACTATGCCGGCGATCGTCGCTGGATCGTCCTCGACCCACCGGAGGTCAGCCAGGAGCTTGAGCGCTTTGCTTCCCTGATACAGGAAGGGGCGGCGCGTGCCCAAGATAAAGCTTTCCCTTATGCCGCTCCGGAAGAATTCTACCTGAGTTGGCGTGCGGTTGAGGAAAAACTGACGGGACAGAAGCGCTTTGATTTCTCCTCCCTGGACATTTCCCCTCTGAAAAAGGAATATCCGGTTTTTCATTTCCAGACTTTTGCCAACCACGACTTGCGCCAGGAATTGAGAAGCATCGATGACGGGGTTGGGGTTTTTACCGAGCACGTAAAAAAATGGCTCAAAGAAGGCTGGCGCATCGTTCTCGTCTGCCATCAGCAGGGACAGGCGGAAAGGCTCAGGGATATCCTTCAGAACCGGGATCTGGTGCCCGATTTTTTTGGAGAAGGGCCCCTCCCGCAAAAAAAGGCAACATTGTCCATAGTTTTCGGCGAACTTTCTGCCGGTTTTCGCCTCCCCGAGGAAAAGCTCGCCATAATCACCGAGGAAGAGCTTTTTGGCGGAAGAACGCGGCGCAAAAGCAGCCGTAAGGGAACGGCCAAAGACTTTCTCAGTTCCTTTTCTGAACTCAAGGATGGCGACCACGTCGTTCATGCCGATCACGGCATCGCCCGCTACCACGGCCTGGTCCACCTCAAAACCAAACAGGTGGAAGGCGACTACCTCCATCTCGAATACGCCGGCGGTGACAAACTCTATGTCCCTGTCGAACGCATCGAAAAAATTCAAAAATATATCGGCGCCGAAGGCTATGGGCCACGCCTCGACAAGATGGGAGGAAACGCCTGGGAGAAAGCAGTTCTAAAAGCTCGGGCAGCCGTCGAGGAATTGGCGGGAGAACTGCTGAAAATCTATGCCAGCCGGGAGATGAGCGAAGGGTTCCGCTATTCAGCGCCAGACCCGATGTTCCGCGAGTTCGAAGCCGCATTCCTCTACGATGAAACCGAAGATCAGCTCATGGCCATCCAGGATGTGCTCAAGGATATGCAGGCGGCAAAACCCATGGACCGCCTCATCTGCGGCGACGTCGGTTACGGCAAAACGGAAGTCGCTATCCGCGCCGCTTTCAAAGCCGTCATGGATGGAAAGCAGGTGGCCGTTCTGGTTCCTACCACGGTTCTGGCCCAGCAGCATCTGGAAACCTTTCGAGAACGCCTCAAGGATTACCCGGTTGTAATAGATATGGTTTCGCGCTTCCGGGGGAAAAGCGAGCAGGAGGATATCCTCGCGCGAACCGCAGCAGGCAAAAGCGACATTCTAATCGGCACCCATCGTCTTCTCCAGCGCGACGTCCACTTCAAAGACCTGGGTCTGCTGATTATCGACGAGGAACAGCGCTTTGGCGTCAAACACAAGGAAAAACTCAAAAAATTCCGCGCTGAAGTCGATCTGCTGACCCTTACAGCCACCCCCATTCCCCGCACCCTGCACATGAGCCTGAGTGGACTCAGGGACCTTTCCATTATCAGCACCCCGCCGGTCGACCGCCAGGCAATCCGCACGTACGTCACCAAATTTGACGATGGCCTGATCCGTGAGGCCATCCTGCGGGAACTGCGAAGAGGAGGCCAGGTCTTTTTTGTCCATAACCGTGTGCACACCATCAACGCTATGGCTGCTTTTCTCCGCAACCTCATTCCCGAAGCCCGTCTTGCCATCGGTCACGGGCAGATGCCGGAAAAAGAGCTGGAAAAGGTCATGTTCGATTTCGTTGAAGGAAAAACCAACCTCCTCGTCTGCACCACTATCATCGAAAACGGCCTCGACATTCCCCGCGCCAACACCATCGTTATCAACCGCGCCGACTGTTTCGGCCTCTCCCAGCTTTATCAGCTACGCGGACGGGTCGGGCGCTCCCACCAGCGCGCCTATGCCTACCTGCTGATTCCCTCCGCCGGCGCTGTCACCAAGGAAGCACGGCAGCGCCTCAAGGTTTTGCAGGATCTCACGGAGCTTGGCGCCGGTTTCACCATCGCCTCCCACGATCTCGAGATCCGCGGTGCGGGAGAATTGCTCGGCGCCCGCCAATCGGGGCAGGTGGCCGCCGTCGGCTTCGAAATGTATGCCGAACTATTGGAAGAAACCATCCAGGAAATGAAGGGGCTGGCCCGAAAAGAAGAGATCGATCCCGAAATCAAGCTGGGGCTTTCCGCCTTCCTGCCGGAAAAATACCTTCCCGACCCGAACCAGCGCCTGATCTTTTACAAAAAACTCTCCGCCGCCACCGATGAGGAAGAACTTTACGCCCTCATGGACGAACTCCGCGATCGCTTTGGCAAGCTGCCTGACCCGGCCCTTCTGCTTATCGACATTATGAAGCTGCGAGTCCTCATGAAGCGTCTCAAAATCACCCTGGCGGAATACGACGGCCGCCAGATCATTTTCGCCTTTCACGCTTCGACCCCGGTTGAGCCGGAAAAAATTCTCGCCCTCATTGAAAAACAGGCGGCCCGCTACACCGTTACACCCGATTACCGGCTGCTGGTGCGAACCGGCCGTCTGGAGACTTCGGAACGCCACCAGACAGCCAAAAAAGAATTGCTTGCATTTCTTTAGCTGTGATATTTTTCCCATCATGAGCCGAGTGGCTTTTTAACTACCAATTCTCCCGTTCTTTTTCGCCCTCATCTCCCCTAACCTTCCCCCTCAACCATGGATGTGTTTTCCGATGTCCGGCATCACCGCAAAACATCTTGGCGCCTTTTTTCTTTTTTGCCTGATTTTTCTGGCCGGGGCTTGCCAGAAAGAACAGGCCCCGACCTCGCCAACTCTGATCCGGATCAATGACAAAAATGTTTCACTGCGTCACTTCCAAGCGGAGTTCAAAAGGAGCTTCCCGCTCTGGGAGAAGCTCCCGCCTGAGGAAAAATCCGAAATGCAGAGGGCTCTCATTGCCGAGCTGATTGACCGGGCGCTGGTTCGCTCTGAGGCCGACCGTCTCGGCATCAGCATCTCCGACCAGATGGTGGAAAAATCGTTTCAGGCTTTCTGGAACGAGTATCCTCCTGAAAAAAGGGAAACCCTGCTGGATGACCAAGGGATAACGGCCGAGCAATGGAAAGCGGAGGAGAAACAACGCCTGCTCCTGAAAGAAGTGGCCATGCGGGCCGTTTATGAAAAACTGCAGGTCAGCGAAGAGGAGGTCGAAACCTATTACCGCGACAATTTTGCTGATTTCAAAGGCGAAGAAGAGGTGCGGGCCCGGCAGATTTTGCTATCCAGCGAAGAAAACGCCCGCCAGGTCCTGTCCCTCCTGCGCCAGGGGGGATCTTTTGCAGAAGTGGCCCGCGAACATTCCCTTTCTCCCGACGCCGCCCAGGGAGGGGATCTGGGGTTTTTCCCTCGCGGCCAGATGCCCGAGGAGTTTGACGCGGTGGTTTTTAAACTGACACCCGGAAGAATCAGCGACATCGTCCAAACCCCTTACGGCTTTCACATTTTCCTGGTGGAAGAGCACAGGAAACCGACTAAGCCATCGCTGGAAGAAACTCGACCCCGAATCCGAAGCATATTACTTGAACGAAAAAGGGAAACCGCCTACAATAATTGGCTGGTACGGCTTCGCAGTAGAGCCTTTATCGAAATCGACTGGTCCCTGCTGAATCACACGCACCGGGGACCTCAACAGGCCCAAAATTGAAAGGTCAAGGATTACATGAAATGGCAATATTCGGCGGCCGCCGCCTTGATTCTGCTTTTGTTCAGTGCCGGCCTGGCCGGCGGTGTCATCGTCAACCGCATCGCAGCCATCGTAAATGACGAGGTCATCACCACCAACCAACTCGATGAAAAACTGGCCTTGTACAAAGAAAATTTCAAAAACCTCCCCGAGTCCGAAATGGATCAGGCCCGCAGCCAGGTCCTCAACGTCCTCATTGAGGAGACCCTCGTCAAACAAAGGATTAAAGAACTGAAGATCACGGTCAGCGACTCCCAGGTTGAATCGGCCATTCAGGACGTGCAGAAAAGCAATCGGATGACTCGCGAACAACTTATAGCAGCTCTCCTCAATCAGGGTATGACCTTCGAGGATTATCTGGAAAAGATGCGCATGCAGCTCCTCCGCTTTCAGCTTGTAAGCCAGGATGTGCGGAGAAAGGTTGTTGTAACGGAGCAAGAACTTCTTGACTATTTTCGCAACCATAAAGAGGACTATCGTCAAGAGCCGTTCCTTCGTCTCGGCTATCTCGATTTTTCCATTGACAACCCACTGGCAAGTGAAAAAATCAGGTCCCGGGCCCTTGAAATACAGCAACAGCTGCGTAGTGGGAAAAGTTTTGGCGATATTCTCCGTACTACCTCCGGCGAAGACCACATCTCTGGAGGAGAGTTGGGTAAAATCCGTTTTGAAGATCTGGACCCTGTTTACGCCAATGCGGTAAAGAACCTGCCCGAGGGGGGTGTCAGCGAGATTCTGGAAACACCCGACACCCTTCGCCTCCTCTACCTGGAGGAAAGAAACCCCGGCGCAATCAATAAATTCGAACAGGTCCGTTCCAGCATTGAAAAGAAATTGACTGACCAGCGCATGGAAGAACGTTTCAAGGAGTGGGCGGAAAATCTGAAAAAGGAAGCCCGCATCGAGATCCTTCTCTAGCTCTAATCCTATCATGCCTGAAAAAATCAGCATTCGAGGGGCCAGGGAACACAACCTGAAAGGGATTGATCTTGACATCCCCCGCAACCGCCTGACGGTTATAACAGGCGTGTCCGGATCAGGGAAAAGTACCCTCGCCTTTGACACGATCTATGCGGAAGGGCAGCGTCGTTACGTCGAAAGCCTCTCCGCATACGCCCGCCAGTTTCTGGAACTGATGGAGAAGCCCGATGTGGAAAGCATCGAGGGCCTCTCTCCGGCCATCTCCATCGAACAGAAAACCACCTCACGCAACCCACGCTCCACGGTCGGAACCGTCACTGAAATCTACGATTACCTGCGTCTTCTCTACGCCCGCGTCGGCCGTGCCCATTGCTACGTCTGCGGCAAGGAAATCTCTTCCCAGACCGTGGAGCAGATTGTCGACCGCGTTCTCAGTTTGCCCGAAAAAAGCCGCCTTCTTCTCCTTGCCCCTTTAGTCAGGGGCCGCAAAGGTGAATACCGTCGCGAGCTGAAAAAACTCCAGGCCGACGGTTTCGTCCGCGTTCTCATTGACGGCGATATGCGGGAACTGACTGAAGATATTGAACTCGACAAAAATAAAAAGCACACCATTGAGGTGGTGGTCGACCGCCTCATCGTCAAACAGGGCATGGCTTCGCGCCTGGCCGACTCCCTGGAGACCGCTCTGAAGCTTGCCGACGGCATCGTCAAGGTGCAAATCGATCAGGGGGAAACCCTCATTTTTTCGGAAAAACATGCCTGCCCCGACTGCGGCGTCTCCTTCCCGGAGGTCAGCCCACGCATGTTTTCCTTCAATAACCCCTTCGGCGCCTGTGAGGACTGCGCCGGTCTCGGCATCCGCAGGTTCTTCGATCCGGACAGCATCGTCCCGGATCCCGGCCTGCCCCTGAACAAGGGCGCCATTGCCCCCTGGAGCAGCCGTACCGGTTTCTATTACCAGCAGATGCTCGAAGCCCTGGCCGCCCATTTCGGCTTCGACCTTGCCCCCCCATTCGGCGAACTGCCCGAAAACTTCAGGCAAATCGTTCTGTACGGCACCGGGAAGGAAAAAGTCCAGTTCCATTTCGACAACGGCAACCGCCAGCATGTCTTCAGTAAACCTTTCGAGGGGGTCATCCCCAATCTGGAGCGGCGCTACCGGGAAACCGATTCGGAAATAATCCGGGAAAACCTCGAAAGATACATGAATATCATGCCCTGCCCGACCTGCGATGGCGCGCGCTTGCGGCGCGAATCCCTGCACTTCACCGTCGGCGGCAAAAACATCCGTGAGCTGACCACCCTGAGTGTGGCCGAAGCCGAAGGTTTTTTTGAAACCCTGGAGCTGCCGCCCAAGGAACAGCAGATCGCCAGGCGCATTCTCAAGGAAATCCGTGAGCGTCTCTCGTTTTTGACCCGGGTCGGCCTTGATTACCTGAGTCTCGACCGCTCCTCCGGAACCCTGTCCGGCGGCGAAGGGCAGCGCATCCGTCTCGCCACCCAGATCGGCTCCTCCCTGGTCGGGGTCATCTATATCCTGGACGAACCTTCCATCGGTCTACACCAGCGGGACAACCAACGACTTCTCGAAACGCTCCAGAAATTACGGGATCTAGGCAACTCGGTGATGGTTGTCGAGCATGATGAAGATACCATTCTTGCCGCCGATCACGTAATCGACATGGGGCCCGGGGCTGGAATTCATGGCGGGGAAATTGTCGCCCAAGGCACCCCCGAGGAGATTTGCCGCCACCCTCACTCTCTGACCGGCAAATTCCTTTCCGGAGAACTCTCCATCAAGGTGCCGGAACAGCGCCGTGACAGCAACCGTCAGATGTCCATTTTGGGCGCCACGGAAAACAACCTCAAAGATATCGATGTCCATATTCCCCTCGGAATTATGACCTGCGTGACCGGCGTTTCAGGGTCCGGTAAATCGACCCTCATTATTGACACCCTCTACAACGCCCTGTCCCGCCATTTTTACCGGAGCAAGGAAAAACCGGGCAAACACCGCGAGCTCACGGGGGTGGAATTCCTCGACAAGGTGATCAACATCGACCAGTCGCCCATCGGCCGCACGCCCCGCTCAAATCCCGCCACCTACACCGGTGTCTTCACTGATATCCGGGAACTCTTTTCGCAATTGGCGGAATCGAAAATCAGGGGCTACAAACCGGGACGATTTTCGTTTAATGTTAAAGGAGGGCGTTGCGAAGCCTGTCAGGGGGACGGCATCATCCGCATCGAGATGCACTTTCTGCCCGATGTCTACGTTCCCTGCGAGGTCTGCAAGGGAAAACGCTACAACCGCGAAACCATGGAGGTCGCCTACAAGGGGAAAAACATTGCCGAAGTGCTCGACATGACGGTCAGCCAGGCCCTCGATTTCCTCGGCAACATTCCGAAAATCAGGCACAAACTGGAAACCATGCGCGACGTCGGCCTCGAATACATCAAGCTCGGGCAAAGCGCCACCACCCTTTCAGGAGGGGAGGCCCAGCGCATCAAGCTGTCCAAAGAGCTCGGCAAAAGAGCCACCGGCAGAACCCTTTACATCCTTGATGAGCCGACAACCGGCCTCCATTTCGCCGACATCGAGAAACTTCTCCGCGTTCTCCAACGGCTGGTCGACCAGGGCAATACGGTGGTGATTATCGAGCACAACCTTGATGTTATCAAAACCGCCGACTATATCATCGATCTCGGCCCCGAAGGAGGCAACCGCGGGGGCGAGGTTATCGCCTGCGGCACCCCCGAAGCCGTAGCAGCCTTTGAACGGTCTCATACCGGGAAGTTCCTGAAACCCTGTCTCGGGGAGAAAAACAGGTAGATAGGCCGAAGACCGAAGAGAGAGGTATTAGGGTTTACCTAATAGTCTTCGGCCTTCAGTCTAAACCCCTAACCCAACAGCCGCCGGACTAAACAACCTGACTTTATAAAAATGACAGGTGACAGGTAGCCCGTTAAAGCAGTTCATAGAGTTTTACCATGAGTCTCTGCCACAAACGGTTATTCAGGCCGCCATTACAAAACCAGCAGGGGGCCGCCCTCCTCATTGTTTTGATCCTGGTCGTGATCATGGGTCTTGGTGCGGGCATTGCCGGCACCACCTGGGACACCATTACCCAGCGCGCCCGGGAGCAGGAACTCCTTTTCCGCGGAGAGGAATACCGCAAGGCCATTGAAAGCTACTTCGTCGGCAACAATGTCGGGCAGAAAGGAAGCCTTCCCGGCGAGCTTAAAGACCTACTCAAGGACCCCCGCGCCCTGCACACAGTTCGCCATCTGCGCAAGCTTTACCCCGACCCCATGACCGGCAAAGAATGGTTCGTCATCCGCAACAATGCCAAAAGGATTATCGGCGTCCGCAGCACCAGCACCAGAGCCCCTTTCAAAAAAGAGGGTTTTGACAAAGGCTATGAGGCTTTTGCCAATGCCGAAACCTACCAGAACTGGGAATTTGTCTACAACCCTGAGAGCGAAACGAAAGCCTCAGAAGAAACGTCTCCCTCACCGTTCTCCCCCTCACCGTTTGTTGCGACACCCTTTAGCGAAAGCTGACAGGAAAGTCGATTTTCATACGGCGCATCTTTTTTCCCGCGGGAAATATGGGTTGACAATCCCAGGGGCCAGCCCTAGTATTATTTGTTTAAATATCCCTTTTTTCTGATTATTTCCCGTGACTCGGGGAGGAGAAACTCCATGGATCAGAAGCTCCAGATTCTTCTCGACACAGTCAAAAAACTGATCCGGCGCGGTGCCTTTCCCAACCTGACCAAGGTAATCGATAAAACCCATCCGGCAGATATTGCCTGTCTTTTCCGCTACCTGGAAATGAAAGAACAAAGAGTTCTTTTCAACCTCATCGAAAACTCCGAAACTGCGGCTTATGTTCTTTCTGAGATCGATCACAGCACAGGCGCCCGGCTCCTCGAAGAAATCGATAAGGAAGCCATAACCGAAGTTCTCCAGGAAATGCCCTACGACGACGCCGTCGACATCATCCGCAACATGCCGGAAGAACTGGCCGAAGAAATCCTCAGCATCATGCAGGATGAGCATTCCGAAGAGATCGAGCAGCTTCTCGCTTATGAAGAGGATACGGCCGGCGGCATCATGTCGACGGAAATCTTTTCCCTGCGGGAAAACATGACCGTCAAGGAGGCAATTGAGGAACTCCAAAAAGCCGAGCATGTGGAGATGGTTTTTTATCTCTACGTCACCAATGAACACAACCACCTGGTCGGCGTCCTCTCCCTGCGGCAGCTTCTCATTGTCCCGCCGAGCAACCAGCTTAAAGACATCATGACCTCGGATGTGATCAGTGTCCGCACCGACATGGACCAGGAGGAAGTCGCCCATCTGGTCGCCAAATACAACATCCTCGCCGTTCCAGTCGTCGATGAAGCCAACAAACTCATGGGGATCATCACCGTGGATGACGTCATTGACGTCATGCGCCAGGAAGCAACGGAAGACATCTACAAAATGGCCGGCGCCAGCGAAGAAGAAGCTTTTCACACCTACAAGGCATTCAAAACCGCACGGCTCCGCCTTCCCTGGCTGATCACCAACCTGTTCGGGGGGGTAGTCACCGGTTACCTCATGTGGCTATTCAAGATCACCCTTAAAGAGGTCATCGCCCTCATCACCTTTATCCCGGTCATTACCGGCATGGGCGGAAATGTCGGCAGCCAGTCGGCAACCATCGTGGTGCGCGGCTTTGCTACCGGCCGCATCGACTTCAGCACCATTCGCAAAGTCCTTTTCAAAGAAATCCGGGTCGGCATGATCATGGGGATTGTCTGCGGCATGACCATCGGCGTCGTGGCTTTTGTCTGGCACCATAATATGTACCTGGGGCTGGTCGTGGGCCTGGCCATGACGACAGCCATGACCGTGGCCGCCACCATGGGGGTCCTGGCACCGGCTTTTTTCAAGAGAATCGGTGTCGACCCGGCCATCGCGTCCACACCTTTCGTACAGACCGCTAACGACATCACCGGCATTGTCATCTATTTTGCGACGGCAACCCTCTTCCTGACTTACCTGCACTGAGTCCCGGGACGCCCCTTTCCGGGGAACTTGAAATGAGAATCCTGAACAACCCCGCCATCATAATCCGTCATCTCAATTATGGCGAAGCGGACCGTATCGTCACCTTTTTTACCCGCGACCACGGACTTCTTAAAGGCTTCGCCCGCGGCGCCCGCAAAAGCCGGAAACGTTTCGGCGCAGCCCTGGAGCCTTTTTCCGAAGCGCGCCTCTACTGGACCGAGCCCACCGGCGATGGCCTGGCTGCCCTGAAAGAAGCTGAACTGACCGATCTCCACCTCGGTCTGCGACAGGATCTTGACATCATCAGTCTGGCCTCTTATGCCTGTGAGCTTGTCGAGGGGCTAATAGGGGAGGGTCATCCTCACCCGGAGGCCTTTGACCTGTTAAAAGCTCTCCTCGACCATTTAAATCACAATGAGCCCACTTGGGAGGCCCGCCTGTTGTTTGAAATTCGCCTCATCACCCTGGCAGGTTACGCGCCCCATTTCCTCCACTGTTCCAAGTGCGGAATAACTTTCAGTGACAGAGGAATTTTTTTTGAAGCCGAACTCGGCGGCAGCCTCTGCCCCCAATGCCTTCCGGGCCGCAAGGTTCTCTCAGTCAGTCTCTTGACTTTAGGTTCTCTGGCCCGTTCCCTTCAGACACCTCTGACTCTATTCGAAGGTTTCCGCTTCAGTTCACAAACCACCCGGGAAGCCCACGCTATTCTTGAACAAATTCTCTCCCTGCACCTCTTGCACCCTCTTAAGTCCCTCTCCCTGCTCGATCGCAGCATGCCTCTGCCAAGCGCCTGAAACCTCTGTTAATAGTGGAAATCAATAGGTATTTTTCCTTGACATGAATCCATAAACACGATACTTAATGTCACGGTATATTAAGATTGGCGTTTTATTCTATTTCCTTTTTTTCCGGTTAAAAACCTCTCGACTTTCCGAGGCATCGTGACCTTTCAAGAGCTCATCCTGGCGCTTCAAAATTACTGGGCAAAACAGGGCTGCATCATCCAGCAGCCTTATGATGTGGAAAAAGGGGCCGGCACCTTCAACCCCGCAACCTTCTTACGGGTATTGGGCCCGGAACCTTGGAACGTGGCCTATGTCGAACCCTCGCGACGACCCACTGACGGCCGCTACGGCGAGAACCCCAACCGCCTCCAGCATTACTACCAGTTTCAAGTCATCATGAAGCCCTCCCCCCTGGAAATCCAGGATCTCTATCTCGACTCTCTGAAAAGTTTCGGCGTCAACCCCTCCCATCATGATATCCGTTTTGTCGAGGACGACTGGGAATCCCCTACCCTTGGGGCTTGGGGCCTTGGCTGGGAAGTCTGGCTGGATGGCATGGAGATAACCCAGTTCACTTATTTCCAACAGGCCGGCGGCATCGATCTTAAACCGGTCTCCGTGGAAATCACCTACGGCTGCGAACGTATCGCCATGTATCTGCAGGGGGTCGATAACGTTTATGATCTCGAATGGATCAAAGGCATAAAATACGGGGATGTCCACCATCAGACCGAAGTCGAGTTTTCCAAATATAATTTTGAAGTAGCCGATACCGGTATGCTTTTTAAAAGTTTTGAAATGTACGAAAAGGAATGCCAACGCCTGGCGGAACATGAGCTTGTTTTTCCGGCTTATGATTTCGTGTTGAAATGCTCGCATGCTTTTAATCTTCTCGATGCGCGGGGCGCCATTTCTGTTACTGAACGGGCCAATTACATCGGCCGTGTCCGCAATCTGGCCCGTCTGTGCGCAGAAGGTTACGCGGCACAGAGAGAAAAAATGGGCTACCCATTATTGAATGAAATCAAGGAGGAGCTTTGAATCGGCAAACCTTCCTGAATTTCCAGCGAAAATGAATTGAATCGCATGTCCGCTGAATTATTTTTTGAAATCGGCACTGAAGAAATCCCCGCCGGATTCCTGACCGTTGCCAGGAAAGACCTGGAAAAACTTTTCCGCAAAGAACTGGAAGCTGCCCACATAGCCTTCGGCTCCATCCACACCTTCGCCACCCCGAGACGCCTCGCCATTGCCATTGAAAACGTGGCTATCGAGCAGGAAAAACAGGAACTAAACGTTTCCGGCCCGCCGGCGAAAATCGCCTTCGATGCTGACGGCAATCCGACCAAAGCCGCCATCGGCTTTGCCAAAACCAACGGCGTCGAGATCTCCGACCTGCAACAGAAAGAGACCCCAAAAGGCATATACCTTTTCATCCACAAGGTGATTGAGGGCCAGCCCGTTGCCAATATTCTTCCGGAGATGCTGCCGCGCATTCTGAATACCCTCCCTTTCAAAAAATCGATGCGCTGGAAGGACCTTGATATCCGCTTTGCCCGCCCGGTACACTGGCTCGTCGCTCTTTTCAACGGCCAGGTCATCCCTTTCAGTTTCGGCAACCTGGAAAGCGGCAACCTGTCGCGGGGCCACCGCTTTATGGCTCCCGAGGTTTTCCCTGTCACGGACGTAAAAAACTATATTGAAGAAGCGGAAAAGCACTTTGTCATTCCCGAACCGGAAAAACGCAAAGAGATCATTGCCGGTGAAATAAGGCAAATTGCCGAACAGCTCGGCGGTTCTCTCAATGTCGACGAGGAGCTTCTCGACGAAGTGGCCCATCTGGTCGAATTCCCGAGCGCGGTGTGCGGCTCTTTTGAGGAAAAATACCTGGAACTGCCCGTCGAACTGCTGATCACCACCATGAAGGAGCACCAGCGTTACTTCACCGTCAGCGGAACCGACGGCCGCCTTTTGCCCCATTTCATCACTGTAGCCAACACACGGGCGGAAGACCCGGATGTGGTACGTCGCGGCAATGAAAGGGTCATCAGAGCGCGTTTGGCAGACGCCATGTTCTTCTGGAAAGAAGATCAGAAAAGCCGCCTTGAGAAACGCCTGGATGCTCTCAAAAACGTGGTCTTCCAGGCCAAGCTTGGAACCAGCTTTGAAAAGGTCATGCGCTTCCGCGACCTGGCCCTCGGACTTGCCCGGCAGTTCGCGCCGCAAAGCGTTGAGTTTGTCGACCGCGCCGCGCTTCTGGCCAAATGCGACCTGGAAACCCAGATGGTCTACGAGTTCCCCGAGCTCCAGGGTATCATGGGGCGTGAGTACGCCCTGCTCCAGGGAGAACCCCCTGAGGTGGCCAAAGCCATTTATGAGCACTATCTGCCGGTCCAGGCCGGTGGCGATCTGCCCTCCGACGCTATCGGCAGCGTCCTCTCCATTGCTGACAAAATCGATACCATCTGCGGTTGCTTCGGCGTCGGCCTCATCCCCACCGGCACGGCCGACCCTTTTGCCCTGCGCCGCAGTGCCATCGGCATTCTCAACATCGCTCTCGAAAACGGGCTTGCTCTCTCCCTGCAGTCACTGGTCGGACACAGCCTGACTCTTCTCAAAGAGAAGTTGACGCGTCCCCAGGAGGAGGTTGCCAACGATGTCATCGAATTTATCCGCCAGCGGTTTTTCCACCTTCTGACCTCTCAAGGATTTGCCCAGGATGTCGTCAATGCCGTGCTGAGTGCCGCTTTTGATGAGCCTTTGGATGCCTTCAAGCGGGTCGAGGCCCTGGCCGCCATCCGGGAAAAAGAGGACTTCGAGCCTCTGGCCATTGCCTTCAAGCGGGTCATGAATATTATCAAAGGCGGAGTGCCGGACGAGGTCAATGCCGAACTCTTTACATCCGACGCAGAGAAACTGCTTAATGACGCCGTGGCAACAACCGCTACCAAAGTCCGTCCTTTGAAAGAAGCAGGCGACTATGGCGATGCCCTCGAAAATATTGCCGCAATGCGTGGGCCGGTCGACCGTTTTTTCGAGGACGTCCTGGTCATGGACGAAGATCCCCGGGTTCGCACCAACCGCCTGGCCCTTCTGACATCGGTGGCCGGATTGTTCGAGGGAATCGCGGATTTTTCAAAGATAGCGGACTAGGATTAATTTTTACTTTGATGTGAGACGTCAGCCCTTTGTGAGGTTTTGATTTTTTTTAGAGGAGAGAATTATGGCTATAAAGCATGTTTATTTTTTCGGCGACGGAAAAGCCGAAGGTAAGGGAAGCATGAAGAACCTGCTGGGCGGCAAAGGGGCCAACCTGGCGGAAATGACGGCAATCGGCCTGCCGGTGCCTCCCGGTTTCACCATCACCACCGAGGTCTGCACCGAATTCTATAAAAACGACCGCAAGTATCCGGCGGATCTGGAACAACAGGTTGAGGAAAATCTGCAGAAAGTGGAAACCCTCATCGGCCGCAAATTCGGTGACCCGAAAAAGCCCCTTCTTGTGTCCGTCCGCTCCGGCTCTCGCGCTTCCATGCCGGGCATGATGGATACCGTCCTCAACCTTGGACTCAACGACAAAACTGTCCAGGGCCTCATCGAACTTAGCGGAGACGCCCGTTTTGCCTACGACTCCTACCGCCGTTTCATCCAGATGTACTCCAATGTCGTCATGGGCATGGAAGGTGATGTCCTCGAAACCATTCTGGAAGATCAAAAAGAGAAAAAAGGTGTTCACCTCGATACCGACCTCAGCGCCGACGATCTCAAAGATCTCGTTTCCAAGTTCAAGACCAAGGTTAAGGAAACCCTCGGCTGCGACTTTCCTTCAGACCCCAAAGAACAGCTGTGGGGCTCCATTGGCGCAGTATTCGGCTCCTGGATGAATGCCCGTGCCATAACCTACCGCAAACTGAACAACATCCCTTCCGACTGGGGCACAGCTGTCAACGTTCAAGCCATGGTCTTCGGCAACATGGGCAATGACTGCGCCACCGGGGTTGCCTTCACCCGTGATCCGGCTTCCGGCGAAAAATATTTTTACGGAGAATTCCTTATCAATGCCCAGGGCGAAGACGTCGTGGCCGGCATTCGCACACCGCAGCCCATTAACAAGGACGGCGGCGACAGCGAACTTACGAGCCTGGAAGAGGCCATGCCGGAAAATTACGCCCAGTTGGTAAATATCAAGGAAACACTCGAAAAACATTATCGCGACATGCAGGATATCGAGTTCACCATAGAAAAAAGCAAGCTCTATATGCTGCAGACACGTACCGGCAAACGAACCGCCAAGGCAGCCATCAAAATCGCCGTCGACATGGTCCGCGAAGGTCTTATCACTGACCAGGAAGGCGTTCTGCGCGTCTCCCCCAATCAGCTCGACCAGCTTCTCCATCCCACCCTTGACCCGCACGCACCCAAGGAAATCATTGCCAAAGGGCTGCCCGCATCTCCCGGAGCTGTAAGCGGTGCGATTGTCTTTTCGGCAGATGAAGCGGAAGAGGCCGCCAACCAGGGCCGCAAGGTCATTCTGGTGCGCATGGAAACCAGTCCCGAGGATATCCACGGCATGGACGCAGCGCAGGGGATTCTGACCTCCCGCGGCGGCATGACCTCCCACGCTGCGGTTGTTACGCGCGGCATGGGCAAATGCTGCGTGGTCGGCTGCAGTGACATCAAGGTCGATTATCCGAATCAGCAATTCACGACCCGCAACGGCGACGTCCTGAAAAAGGGTGAAATCATCACCCTGGATGGCTCCGCCGGTGAAGTCATGAAAGGTGAAGTGCCGACGGTTCAGGTGGAACTCACCGGCGATTTTGCCACCCTCATGGGCTGGGTCGACAAATACAAGCGCATCGGGGTCCGCGCCAACGCTGACACACCCAAAGACTGCAACGTAGCCCGGAATTTCGGAGCCGAAGGCGTCGGTCTGGTGCGTACCGAGCACATGTTCTTTGAAGGCCCCCGCATCCAGGCCATGCGCGAAATGATTATGGCCGACAGCCTCGAAGGCCGTCAAAAAGCGCTGGAAAAAATTCTCCCCATGCAGCGTTCAGACTACTACAACATTTTCAAGGAAATGAAAGACCTGCCGGTCATGATCCGCCTCCTCGATCCGCCTCTCAACGAGTTCCTGCCCCGCACCGATAAAGAACTTGAGGAACTGTCGGAATCCATGAATATTCCCATGGCCAAGATTCGCGGCATTGTCGACCACCTGCACGAAACCAACCCCATGCTTGGTCATCGCGGCTGCCGTCTGGGGCTGACCTTCCAGGAAATTTACGACATGCAGGTTCAGGCTATTATTGAAGCGGCCTGCGATCTGACCAAGAACGACGGTTTCACCGTTGTCCCGGAAATCATGATGCCGCTGGTAGCCACCTATACCGAAATGCATCTTCTTCGCGAAGCCGCCGTCAAGGTTGCCGACGATATTATCCAGAGATACGGTATCAAGCTCGAGTATTCCATCGGCGCCTGCGTGGAACTGCCCCGCACATGCATCATCGCCGACCAGATTGCCAAGGACGCCGAATTTTTCTCCTTCGGCACCAACGACCTGACCCAGACGACCTTCGGCCTCTCGCGTGATGACTCCGGCGATTTTCTCCCATTCTACGTCAATAACGAGATCTACAAACATGACCCATTTGTCAGCATCGACCAGGAAGGGGTGGGCGCGCTGGTGGAGATGGCTTGTGAAAGAGCGCGCAAGACCCGCCCCGATATCAAAATCGGAATCTGCGGCGAACACGGCGGCGAGCCCGAAAGCATCGCCTTCTGTGACAAGGTCGGTCTCAACTACGTATCCTGTTCCCCCTACCGGGTTCCCGTTGCCCGTCTCGCCGCCGCGCATGCGGCCCTGCGCGAGGGTTAACCTGGAGACCTGAGAAGCACTTTGAAATTTTCAAGGCCCTTCAAACGAAGGGCCTTGTTTTTGCAAAAAGAGGTTGCGGAAGGAAATTTGTCAAGAAATTGAAGGTTTCCTGCAACCACCTATAGAGCCACTCGTCAGAAAGCATTGACTTAAAGTTTTTATTATGTTAATCCCTTGTTCCAAAGGAACAGCAATGAACTCTCAGGGCATACTCTCCGACAACAAAATGGCGGCGACTTTTGCGGCTGCTGCGGTGGCCGTTACCCTCTAGTGTTCTGCCCTGAGCCTTGATTGCTGTAATACCAAATTATTTAAACCAAGGCCATGGTCAGGACGACCATGGCCTTTTTTATTCACATACGGAAGAAACGGGAAAAGCATATGCGTAATAACATCGTTCATATCGGTGCCAGAGAGTTGACCTATGAGATCCGGGCCATTGTCAGTATTGCAGACAAGCTTAAGGATCTCGGCATGAAAATCAACATGGAGAATATCGGAGACCCGGTAGCCAAAGGCGAAAAAATTCCCATTTGGATGAAAAAAATTGTAGCCGACCTTGCCATGAAGGACTGCTCCTACGCTTATAGCGCAACAAAGGGGGTGCTGGAAACCCGCCAATTCCTCGCAGAAATGACCAACAGCCGCGGTAAAGCACAGGTCGCCCCGGAAGACATTATCTTCTTCAACGGTCTGGGTGACGCCATTCAAAAGGTTTACGGACTGCTGCGCCGTGAAGCCCGGGTCATCGGTCCCTCCCCGACCTATTCCACCCACTCCTCGGCTGAAGGCTCCCACGCCGGGCAGAAACCCGTTTCCTATCGCCTCGACCCGGACAACAACTGGTATCCGGACCTTGACGACCTCTATTTGTCGGTCAAGTACAACCCGGCCATTTCCGGAATCCTGATCATCAACCCGGACAACCCGACGGGCGCCGTTTATCCCGAACGCATCCTCCGCGAAATGATTGACATTGCCAAGGAATTCAACCTTTTTATAATCTGTGACGAGATTTACCGCCATCTGGTCTACAATGGCCAGTCGACCCGGCCAATCTCCGACCTTATCGACGACGTCCCAGCCATCGCCATGCGCGGCATCAGCAAGGACTGCCCCTGGCCGGGCTCCCGCTGCGGCTGGATCGAGGTTTACAACGCCGATAAAAACCCCATTTTCAGACGCTATATTCAAAGTATCGTCGATTCAAAGATGGTCGAGGTCTGCTCCACCACCCTGCCGCAGAAAGCCATCCCCCTGATCATGAGCCACCCTGAATATGGCGGTTATCTTGATCAGCGCCGCAATCATTATGAAAACTGTTCCAACATCGCTTATAATATCCTTAAGGAGGTTCCAGGCATCAAGGTCAACCGTACCAACGGCGCCTTTTATATGAGCGTGGTTTTCGAAGAGGGGCGTCTTACTGAATCCCAGACCCTGCCGATCAAAAACAATGAGGTTCGCCAACTGGTGGAAGAACTGGTGAACCAGCCGGGCATCGCGCTGGACAAACGCTTTGTTTATTATCTGCTCGGCTCGACCGGTATATGTGTGGTTCCCATCTCCTCTTTCTGCACTCCGGAAAGAGGTTTCCGATCCACCTTGCTGGAACGCAATGAAAAGGAATTTGTTCGAATTTTTCACACCCTTGCGGAAAGTATCACGGCCTATCTCAACTCCTGATTTCAGCCGGATAACGGGTTGCTGAGAAAACGGCTCCAACTTTTTTCCGCCTCGCCGCTAGCGAGCCGAAGGCATCAAATCGCAATCATCCGCCAGACAGGACATCCGGATATGAGTGAAGTCAAAAACGTCAAAAGGACGTATATCCATAACCGTCAGGATCTCCTCGACTACTTTTTTCAGGGGTGCAAACCCCCTGAGTACTGGCGCATTGGTGTAGAAGTTGAAAAATTAGTGGTCGATATCGGCACGGCCAAAGCCGCGCCTTTCGAGGCCATTGAAAAGCTGTTGCTCAAGCTCGAAAGCTCCGGTCACTGGAAAGGGGTTAGAGAAAACGGCCACCTTATCGCCTTACAGGGAGGGCTCTCTTCCATCACCTTGGAGCCGGGCGGTCAACTGGAACTTTCGGGCCAACTCTGCCCTGACGTTCACTGCTGCTTCAACAATTTTTGTCACCACATAGAAACCATTCTCAAAGATGCGGTTCCTCTGGGCCTGACTTTCCTGGGACTTGGAGTGCAACCTTTTTCCACCCTCGAGGAAATCAACTGGCTGCCTAAAAACCGTTACAACATCATGGCCCCCTACATGCTGCGAGCCGGCACCACGGGACAGAGGATGATGAAGCAGACGGCAGGCATCCAGCTTAATTTCGATTATGAAGACGAAGCCGACTGCATGGCAAAGATGAGGATTTGCCAGGCTCTTGCCCCCCTCCTTTACGCCTGGTCCGCAAATTCACCGATCATGGAGGGAAAACCGACGGGCTTTCTCAACACCCGGAGGGAGATCTGGTCGAAAACCGATCCCCAAAGGACCGGGCTGATCCACGAGCTTTTCAAACCGGGGGCCGGTTTCGACACTTACATCGACTATGCCCTCGATATCCCCATGTATTTTATCTTTCGAGACAACAGTTATCTCGACCTCACCAAAAAACCACTCCGTTTCCGCCACTTTCTGGAAGAGGGCTTTGAAGGTCATCAGGCGACCCTTCACGACTGGGCCTTGCACTTGTCGACCCTCTTTCCCGAAACCCGTCTCCGGCCGCAGATCGAGATTCGCTCCCTGGACAGTCTCCCACCCCGCATCAGCCTCAGTTTTGCAGCTCTCTGTAAAGGGATTCTCTACGATCGGGAAGCCCGGGAACTTTCCTGGGGACTGCTCCGTCATCAGAACCGGGAAAGCCGCGAGGAGCTTCTCGAAAAAGCTTCGCGAATGGGACTGAAGGCACCCTTTGGAAACCGAACCCTGCGGGAACTCGCCCTGGAAGTCCTGGAACTGGCCCGGATGGGACTGAAACGCCAGGGGACACTGAATGAAGATGGAGAGGATGAAACTGTCTTTCTGGGAAAAATCGAAGAGATCGCCCGTAGCGGCGAAACTCTTGCGGAAAGATTGCTGAAAGAATGGCAGGGCACGACCGGCGATAAAGTTGCACTGCTCCACCGCCATTGTGGTTTTGACTACTGTCCGGATTCGGGGGACGCATAACAGTTTAAAGTTTTAAGTGTTAAGTTACAAACTGCTTTAACGGGCTACTCTTCACCCGCTTGCGTGCCGAAGCACTACAGCGCGCAGGCCCGTCACTTGTCACCCGTCTTGGGTTTTGGGTTTACTCCCCTTGCATCGCAGCCGTTACGGGGAGGGGCTTTTGAGATCAGCCGGGCAGTTGAGCGGGGTGTGCGAATTCTGACCGGCCTCAAAAGAACCTCCCTGTAACGGGTACCCGAAGGGCAAGATGCCGGGGTGTCCTTTTTCTGCTTACTCTTTTTGGACAAGCAAAAAGAGTAAGGCGTCCTGCGGGGGCGCAACCCCGCCTTCCGGAAAGCTGCAAATTACATTTTTTAAAACTTATTGACTGCTCTTCACCAGCTCCCGCAGCTCCTGCAAAAGACTTCCGACAAAATCATATCCCTTCTGCCAGAAATCGGGGTCAGCGAGATCAATGCCAAAGGGCTCCAGCATCTTCCGGGGCGGCTGACTCCCCCCTTGGGCCAGGAGATCGAGGTATTTGGGGACAAATAGTTCCCCTTCCTCCTGATATTTCTGATACAGGGATAGCACCAGAAGCTCACCGAGCACGTAAGAGTAGCAATAGAAACGGGAGTGAATAAAATGGCTGATGTAGGCCCAACCCCAGCGGTAGGGCTCGATCATGGCGACGGCATCGCCAAACAGCTTGGCATTCTCCTGCCACCAGATGTCGCAATAGTCCTCCGGTGCCAGCAGCCCCTCCCGGCGCAGTTTGTGGACAGCCAGCTCAAAACGGGTCAAGACATTCTGGCGGAAGGTCGTGGCAATAATATCTTCCAGCTTGCCACAAAGGAGCTCGATCTTCACCCGGGTGTCCTTCTCCCGGTCAAGCAGATAGCGGGTCAACAACATTTCGCCAAAGACGCTGGCCGTTTCAGCAAAAGGCAGAGGAGCATCATAATGAAAAAGGTTCTGGGCCTGGGCCAGTGAAAAGTGTACCCCGTGACCCAGCTCATGGGCCAGAGTAGCCACGTCCCTCAGATTGCCGGTATAATTGAGAAGCACATAAGGGGCCAGGCCGGGAACCATGCCCATGCAGAAAGCACCGCCACCTTTCCCCGCCTTCGGAAAAGCATCAATGCGCCTCTCCCTGAAAAAGGCCTCGGCAATATTGGCCATTTCCGATGAAAATCCCCTGAAGGCATCCAGAACCATCTGTTCTGCCTCATCGAAAGGATATTTCTTAGAGCTCTGCTCCAGCGGAGCATAGATATCTGTGTTTTTCATCTCCGCCAAACCCAACAGCTCTTTTTTCAGGGCAAAATATTCTCTGGCCAGCCCGTAGTTCGCTTCCGTGACTTCCATCATTTTGTCAACGATTTCAGGTTCCGTTTCATTGGCCAGATGGGTCGGGGTCATAATATGCGGGTAGCCTCGCAAATCGACTTCCTTGAAATGATCAAGGAGCAGATTGTTGAAACACGCGGAAAGAACCACCGAGTTTTCAGCATACTTGGTCAGGAACGTTGTCAAGGCCGTTTCCCGGACGTTCCTATCCGGATGATGGAGAAGGCCAAGAAGCTCCTCCCCTGTCACCTCGGTCGCCTCTTCGGCGTTCGGCATTTGGTAATGGAAGCGGAACGAAGCGGTCAATTCCTCGAAAAGCTGAACAAAAGCCTCTTTCCCGGTGAGATCCTTGCGCTTGAGAACCTTCTCCACCTCTTCGGAGAGAATGTAAGGGGCTGTTTTCCTTAACCGTTGGAGATAATGACTGAATTTTCCGACTTCGGGGTCCTTGAAAAACTCGGCCAGAAATTCCTCGTCAATACGCAAAAGCTCCAACTCGTAAAAAAGGATTTTTTCGATGATTTCCGTCCAGGCCTCGCGAATTTTAGTCAAAAGCGCTTTGTGAGCCGCCGGAGTGCTGTCCCCGAGAAAAAGCAGTTGAGCATAGAGATAAGGCTTGAGAGTAAACTTTTGCAGGTCTTCATAGGCATGAAGGGAGGCGCTCAAAACATCGGCCGACAGGCTGTCCCCCGCAATCCTGCCGCGAAAATCGTGACGGAAGGCATGGGCGCGCTTTTTTGCCTCCTGCAGGTCCTCGTCGAAACGGGGGTCATCAAACCCGCTGTAAAGAGAAGATAAGTCCCAAGCCCTTGCCTCGCTTAGAGTTTCATTCATACGATTACCTCATCGAGCATTAAATCATTATTCACTTCAGCCGCCACAGTCCATTCATAAACCGACTTACACTTTTTATTTTTTAATCTTACCTGAAAAATTTTCTTTCGGATACATCCGGGAAAGTTTAATTTTTTGTTACTATTCAGCGCAACAACTCGTGTCGCCCAGGAAAAGGATGCCATTCCCCCCGCAGAAGCACCTGCCCTGATCCTCGACAGCACGCAGAAAAAAGAAACCCTCCACCCGGACTGATCCGGGCAGAGGGTTTCCTTTCAACAAAAAAAGTTAAGTTTCAGCCACTACCTGAGAGGGAAAGAGAGCAGATAGCTCGTCCCCTTTCCACCCAACAGCTTGTTCGGCTGTGAGGCGATGAAGAGAATCTCGTTGGACGTCACGGTCAGCCCGGCCAGAGGGATTTCCATTTTTTCACCAATGGTTCCCTTGACGAACATGCCGTCGCGAAACTTGATCACCCCAAGCCAGCTACTCTTAACACCGGAAAGCAGGCCATCAGCCACACCATAAGCGATTTTTTCCGCCGAGGCCACGACCAGTTCCTTGACGTTGTCGCCATCCAGGTCGACCGCCACGGGGGTGACTTCAAATGGCGCAAATTCACTTTGTTCATTTTCCCTGTTGCTCTCCGCAAACAGGTTGAATCTAGCTACGGAGAGGCTGCCCCCCATCTGTTTGGGTGACTCATATATGCGGTTTTGGCCGTCAGCGGAATAAAGGAAGAGGATGTTGAAACGGACATAGGCCCACTCCGGCTGGCCATCACCGGTTATATCGGCATAAAGGCAGCCGATAACGGTAAAATCGAGAGGCAGCGGAAATGACGGAGCAGAAGTTTCCAGTTTCCCGTCCTGCCAATCACATTGGTATATGTCCCTCCCGAAAAATTTCTTGCCGTCATATTTCTGTGCCAGCAGCAGCTCCGGCATGCCGTCCCCGTTATGGTCGACACTGCCAAGGATATGAGGGATATTTTCCTGTAATAGGCGAAGATTATTGCCCTCCATATCAAACAGGGCACTGACCACCTTCTGTTCTTTTTCCCGCCAGGCGGTCATAGCCAGGTAGAGTTCTTTACCGGCGGCAGGCTTCCACCATTTGACCGAAAGGATTTCGGCAAAATAAGAGGGCGCACCCTGGGCTATTTTCGTCAACCCCGTGCTCAAATCGAAAACATAGATCGTACTGCCATTGGTTGCCGCCATCAGGCGGCGGCCGTCGACAACAACAAAATCGCTCATCACGATACCCCGGGGCAGCTCTCCGACATTCTGAAAACCGGGGAACGCGGCCGAATAGCGAACCACACCGCCCTGGCTGTAGAGGGGCTGCGAATCCATTTTGTAGGGGACGCCCGCAGGCTGAGCCGCCGATTGCGGATAAACGACTGTCCCTTGCGGGCGGGCCTGAGGTACGGAACCCCAGGCATAATTCGGGACGGGAGCGGGCAGGGGCTGAAGCTTCATGCCCCGGTTGGTCACCAGCGGCGTGGCGGAACTCGCCCGGCCTGCTGTCGTGGGTGCGGTGGTGGTCCCATAAGTATGGATAATACGAAAATAGGGGTCACGAGCTTCAAGACGCGAGCCGTCATAGATGAACGTCAGTGCAATGCGCTGTTCAGCCGGCGGAGCGGGCACCGGCGGCCGGCTGGCCTGGGCCGAGGCATAGTCGGCCCATTCCAGATGCGGCAGAGCGCTCTGCAGTTCGGCAAAGATCGCCTCACCCGCGCCGGAATAGTCCCAGAACAGAGCCGGAAGATTCTGGAAGCGGCGCACAACGTCACCGGCCTCGATTTTCGTCCCCTGGTCGCTGCCCAACAGCCGGGTATAAGAATAGCCCGATTGAATGCGGGTCACCTGCAGATAGGCCTTCGCCTTTTCCAGGTTGCCTATCACCTTCCTGGTCACCGGATGAATGATCTTTTCACCGGGCCGGACCACGGCGAAGATATCACCGATGGCCAAGCGCTGAGAAGCGTCGAGGTCGACAAGGTATTCCCCCTGCATGGCCGTGATCACATAGCCTGAGACGGGCTGGAAGTCTTTGCCGACCTCCTCGCCGATCAAAGCCGAAACCGAAGAGCACATGCCAAAGAAAACGGCCATTCCAAAAACCACCATTCGTTTCACAGACAAGACGACCTCCCCATATAGAAACTCTTGTTTTTTTACCGCTGAAATTGCCAGGGACGCTGACATTAAATAAAAAGCCGCTTCTTTGCGATCTCTGTGTTCTCCGCGGTAAAAGCTATAAAAAAAGCCGGGCCACTGGCCCGGCTGATTATACAACAGCTTTTATGAAACAACAATCTTAGAAAGAAAGCTTGATCTGAGAGGTGATGCGATAGAGATTGTCGGCATCCAGCTCATCAAGAACATCGCCGTTCAGCACGTAACCTGCAGCAATGGCGAATTGGAGGTTTTCGGAGATGGCATAGCCGAACTCGCCGTTGACTTCCCAACCGACATTAGAGTCGCCATTGGCATCGTCTTCAACGTAGTTGATCCAAACCAGACCAACGCGGGCATCGGCTTTTTCACTGAACTCATGACCGAAATTGAGGTAAGCGACATTTGCGCCCAGACCTGCGTCGGAGAGATAAGCATCACTGCCGCCAGCTTCGAGGTCGAGAGCTTCGAAGAAAGCTTTGGAGCCGGTCCAGGTATTGGTCACGCTTGCGTTATTGCCAAGGCCCTGGAACTGATTGTTTTCATCGTCGCCTGCATCATCATCGCCGGTGGCCCAGTACCAGCCGAGCTGTACATAGTTGTTGCCGAAGGAATAGGTACCTTCGAGGAAGAGCAGATAGGCAGAATATTCGACAGCGTCAGTTTCATCGCCGGTAAGATAGATAGCGGCGAACTGGCCGGAGAAGGGACCGCTTTCCATGGCGCCGTCAATACCGAGCCAGATGGGATCTGCAGCATTAGAATCCTCATAATAGATGAAGGCGCCCATGCTGGCGTTGTCGTTGATGTCGAAACCGAGGTCGAGAAGGAAGACATCCGCGTTGTCGTTATCAAACCATTGATCGTCGCCATCGTCCACGCCGTCGTCATCAGATGCGCGAACCCAGGCCAGACCGGCGGTCACGGGGCCCATGCTGCGAGCTACCTTGACGCCCATGGCGTTGTCATCAAAAACCCAGTCGCTGCCGGCGCCGACAGGCATCAGGCCCATATAGACGCGGCTGGCGGGATCGAAAGGAAGTTCGAAATCGATGTAGGCGAAACGGGTTTCTACGTTTCCAGCAGCGTCGCCGCCGAGGTCGCCTTCAATACCGCTCTCAAGATCCATCTCGAAACCGTAGGTTCCGCGAACCTTCTTCTCGTCGTCTTCAGCCTTGAAATACAGGCGCGCACGGGTGTGATAGCGGAAGGTTGCTTCGCTGGCATCTTCGGTCCAATCGCCCTGTTCGGAAGGCATCATGTTCTGATAACCGAACCACTGGTACATGTTACCGGAAGTGGTAACGTTCATGGCCATGGCCGGCATTGCCAGCGCCAGGGCCACCAAGGAAATAAGTAATACACGTAATGCTTTCACTGTTGCCTCCTGAGTAAAAAATGAAAATCAAAGAATTCCGTTTCCACCTTGCGGGAAACGGTTGCTGCTTTTTGCGCTACCCACGGAAAAGACACCCGCACCCTAGTATTGGGCAGGAGCATCGAATTCGTAACCGCAGGCCGGGCACCTGACACGCTGGACTTCAGCCTTTTTCGCCGTGCTGCAGGCAGCCAGGGAAGCCGCAAGCAATACCATGACCAACAGACCGATTACTTTTCTCATCAAGTTCACCTCCTTTCGTCGCTTTTTGAGTCCGGGCTGGTATTTCAGGTCCCTACTATACAGGTTTTAGGCGCAAAAATCTTCAAGCTTTTTTACACTTCTTAACAATAAAGGTGCCAATCGATCATTTTAGAGAGAAAAATCCATCGTCCCCCCAAAAAGCTGAACATCATTAAGGGCTTACAAAAGCCCCCGGCAACGCGCCAAAACAGGGCCGGCTCCGCCGGCCCGCGGCATTGTGGTAAATAATCCACAAATGTTGCACTCCCGGCACAGGGACAAGGCTCTCAACAGCCACTCCGTCGCCCCCTGACGGCCATGCAGAAAATATTTTCTGCCGTCACTCGGCCCCGCCGGCAACTTCAGATTTTCGAGTCATGATCTTTTCGATCTCTTTCGCTATCTCCCGCCCTGATATCCGGGAAACATCCCGGCGGACCCGCAAATCCCCATCGAGGAAAAGAAGGCGTGGAATCAGGTAGACATCATAGGCTTGCCTCACCTGGCCCTCATCCCGAACCACGACATTTTCAAATCCCCCACAGTCCCTGTTCCTGAGATAATCCCTGATTCCGGATTCCGAATCCTGGAGAAACACTTCAATCACCACAATGTTGTTTTTTGCAAGCAAGCGGTCGAGGCCACAGATCTCCTTACTCACCTCCTGGCAACTTGGGCACCAGACAGTACCCAGTTTCAGCAAAATTATCCGGTTTTGGTAGTCGGAAAGCCTGACATCCCGGCCATCCAATGTTTTCAACTGGAAATCAGGGGCGGTTGTCCCGATCTCCAAGGCAGAAACCGGGGCGGCAAGGAAAAGGGAAAAGAACAAAAATACGCGGAGGGCAAAGGATCTTTTGCGATTCATGTTTCCTCCTCGAAAAACAGTTTAATTCCCACGGAGAAAAAACAGCATTGCAAACACAACAGGATAACAATAAAATAGTCGACAATATTTGTTATCCGCCGACAAAACGACCCTGAGAAAAATTTTCCTTAAGGTTTTTCCCTTTTGGAAAAAGAAAAGACCGGGTTGGCGACCCTGGTAAAAAGATCTTAGGAATATACCCAATCACTTGCCCCGAAACAAGGCCAATTGTTTGATTTTAACGGAATATCAATAAATTACTACTGTAATCAGGGCCTTCCAAAAAGCGACAACCGACCCCCTTCCCGGATGGCACATTTCACCAATTGATTTAATGACAGTTTTATGGTGGGAATCTTGCAGGAAAAAAGACTGAAAAAGTGAACCGCAATGGGCATGGGCCTGTTGCTTTTTTCAATGTTGGCAGAACTGTCTGTTCCTATTTGCCACGATCCCTATTTCCCAGGAAAGGATTCCAGGTCTTGGAAAAGGTTCTTTTCGAAAATCCCGCCGGCATCCGCATGAGGCCGCTCAACAAAACCCGTATTCAAAAATCATTACGGGAAGGGTATATGTTTTCCCAGCTGGAGGATTCCGAAAACTGTTATTTTTTCAGTGCCCTGGCCGGTGCTTCCAAGGTTGAAAAAATTTTCCGCGAATTTGCCGGATATTTTCCTGATGAAGCCTTTTTGATTCTCGAATGCTATCAGCATGGCTCAAAACAGAATGCCGCCCAACCCGCTACTTTCTACTCACCATATATACCGGTCGAGGATCTGCTTTGCGACCTGACACCCTTTTTCCCGCGCCTTATCCACGATGGTTTCGTCGGCTTCGGCATTGCCAACAACCGGTTCGGACTGGAGCTTTTTTACAGCGAAGATAAAATCCTCACCTGTTTTACCGGCAACCATATTCGTTATATGGACCTCATGGGACGCCACAACATTCCCTTTGAACCTTTGCTCTGCTACCCGGACGAGTTTACCCACGATCACCTGTCCCTCATTGCTCTGTCCAAAGAATCCCTGCCGAGTCCACTGGAACCTTTGAATGACGTGGATCTTGACTCCCAGAAATTCTGCTCAGACCTCATCGATCTTTTTGAGATGTATCCGGTAGACGAAAGCCTATCTTTTTTCCTTTCCAAAAAAGAGCAGGACCAGATCGAAGATATCCTAACCGGAAAACCGCTTTACAAAGGCCTTGCCAAAGAAGATTTCGGCGATTTAATGCTGGATTGGAATATTTTCGTGGAAGAATGCGCCCAAGGTTTTGAAGGAGGGTTGTGGGAATACCGCCAGAACCTGAAATGCCGCGACCTCATTCAATACGTGATTGAGTCCGTTCCCCTGCCCCTGGCTGAAAAAATACTGAATGTTATTGAGGACTCAGACCATAAATTTTATGAACAGCTTCTCGACCGGCGCAAAGGGCTCGATCTTCCTGAAGATATCTATTTCCAAGCCAAGCCCTTCTGGTACGAAGGGGTTATATCCCGCCAAAGCATAAATCTGAGACGGGATCTGATCAAAAGCGGCTGGTATCAACCGGCCATCTGACCCAACCGGCTTTCAGCTCTGTTCAAAAAAAAGGGGAACATTTCATTGCGAAATGTTCCCCTTTTTTACTTTTAATCGAAACCAGTCAGCACAAGGACTCGTGTCGCCCATGGAATGGGCGATGCGAGTCCTTGTGCTGATAAGCTGAATTATTACTTTGATTATTCCTTATCTCGGGGGGAAAATCAGGCCGCACCGTTCATATCCACGGCTTTAACATATTTGGCTTCCACCGCTTGCGCCAATTTTTCCAGGGTCAGTTCATCCACCGGGCTGTCAACCGAAAAAACCACCATGGCCTCTCCGGCTTTCTCCCGCCGGCCCAGGACCATTGCTGCGATATTGACATTGACCTCGCCCAGGACCGTACCGATTTTCCCAAGCATACCGGGACGATCTTCGTAGGACATGACCAGCATATGCCCCTCGGGCTGAAAATCGGTCTGAAAATCCCTCATTTTGACAATCCGCGGAATCCCCTCAAAAAGCGTTCCCGCAATGGTCCGCTTGGAATCAGGAGAGTCCAGGGTGATGGTGATGAGGTTGGAAAAGGAGACGGATTCGGTGGAACGGATTTCATCGACAGCAATTCCGGCATCCTCGGCAATCATCCTGGCGTTGACCATGTTGACCTCTTCCCCGGACTGGCGCTTCAGAAACGAAGCCAAACCGCATACCGTGAGCGGCTCGCAGTCGTGTTCGGCAATTTTGCCGTTGTAGGAGAAGGTGACCTTGTTGGGATTAGCCGGGGCAAGCTGGGAAATAAAACGTCCCAGCTTATCCACCAGGTTAATAAACGGCTTCATGTGCTCCATGAGATCCGGGTCGAATTTCGGCACGTTGACCGCGTTCTCGAAGGGGCGCCCGTCGAGATAGTTGATGATCTCCCGGCTGACATCCACCGCGACATTCTTTTGTGCCTCAAAGGTATTAGCACCGAGATGGGGCGTCACAACCATGCGCGGGTGGGCGATTAGACTGCGAACCGGGTCCGTGTCCGGCGGCTCGCTCGACCAGACATCAAAAGCCGCGCCTCGGACCTTGTCACTGTTCAAGCCCTCCAGCATTGCCGTTTCGTCAATAATGCCTCCCCGGGCGCAGTTAATTATGTAGACGCCCTCCTTCATCTTTTCAAACTGGGGCGCACCGATCATACCCCGCGTCTCATCGTTCAGAGGCGTATGCACCGTGATGATGTCGGCAACTTCAATCAGCTCATCCAGAGAAACCAGACGAACGCCCAGATCATCCCCCCGTTTTTTGGCAATGTAGGGATCGCAGGCGATCACTTCCATTTCAAAGGACTTGGAACGCAATGCAACCCTCCCACCGACCTTGCCGAGACCGATAATCCCAAGGGTTCTGCCCTTGAGTTCACTGCCGGTGAAGGGCCCGCGCTTCCAGTCGCCCCCTTTCAGGCAGGCATTGGCCTCGACAATTTTCCGGCATACCGCCAGCATAATGGCCATGGTGTGTTCAGCCGCTGAGTTGGTATTGCCGAAAGGGGCGTTAACGACGATAATCCCCTTGCTGCTGGCATATTGGACATCCACATTGTCGATTCCTACCCCAGCCCGGGCGACGATCTTGAGCTTTTTGCCGTGGTTGAGAAGAGGCGCATCGACCCGCGTGCCGCTTCGAGTGATAATGGCATCGTAGTCACCGATTTGTTTATGCAGTTCTTCTACGGAAAGGCCCAGGCGAATGTCCATCTCCACCCGTGGATCATCACTAAGAAGTTGAAGGCCATTGGGAGATATTTCGTCGGTAACGATTACTTTCATGCAAACACCTCGGATTTTCGAAAATTTGTTGATTTTATTCTGGATCAGCAGGTTGAGAGAGGACAATAGCGCAAGTCACCGGCCTCCTAAGTCTGCCAAAAATCACCAATGAACCTATGGGTACATATCAGATTTCTGAAACACTTATTCAGGTCAAGCACTTACAACCTTTTCAGACCTGACCCGCAGATTCGGACGAGCAAACGGTTGATTTTAATTCCAACCATTCCCTCTGTCAACAGCAGTAAGGGGAAATACAACCTTAAACGGTTTATGTTCAGCACCATGGGTGATGCCGGCGCACCAACCAGCCAGACAGCATCTTATTTGATTACTTTCAAGCCTGGCTTTTTCGCCACCTCGTTGTTTCCTTCTTCCTCCGATCCTTTTTCATCTCCGGACTTTTCCTCCGTCTCGAACAATGACGAGCCGGGCAGGGTGCCAGAGGCAAACATCCGGTCAATAGAATCGGCGATACTGAGACATTGCTTCATGCAGACATGGCTGGCGGGGCAACTGGAACAATCAGCTTCACCGCCCGCCATGCGCAGGGCATGAATCAACAGCTCAACACTTTCACACTGTGAAAGGGGTATCAGATACATGGCGACGCTCCCTTGGAATTAAAATAAGAGCTGAAACAAGGGCTTCGCAGCACCCGCAGGGAAGATGTTCCCAAGTTAAAGCTCTCGTTCGGCCACCTTAGCAAACTCCTTGAGTTTTGTCATCATCCGCATGAAGTCATCCGGCCGCAGGGACTGGGGGCCGTCGCTGGCGGCCTTTTCAGGGTCCGGATGAACCTCGACAATGAGGCCGTCGCAACCTGCCGCCACGGCCGCATAACTCATGGAGGGGACAAGGCTGGCGTGGCCGGTAGCATGGGAGGGATCGACAATTACGGGCAGATGGGTCTGCTCCTTGAGGACCGGTACGGCGGAGATGTCCAAAGTATTGCGGGTCGCCGTCTCAAAAGTGCGAATACCGCGCTCGCACAAAATCACCTGGCGGTTTCCTTCAGAAAGGATATATTCGGCGCTCATGAGGAACTCCTGAATGGTGGTCGACATGCCGCGCTTGAGCAGGACCGGCTTGCCGAGTTGGCCGAGAACCTTAAGAAGAGCAAAATTCTGGACGTTTCTTGCTCCAACCTGGAGGATATCCGCATAACGCCCCACAAGTTCGGCATCCTTGGGATTGACCACCTCGGTCACAATCGCCAGGCCGGTTTCCTCGCGGGCCGTATCGAGAAGCTTCAGGCCGTCCTCTTCCAACCCCTGGAAAGAATAGGGGCTGGTCCGGGGCTTGAAAGCACCCCCACGCAAAACCGTCGCCCCCGCTTCCTTAACCGCCCGCGCCGTCATGACAATCTGCTCTTCGTTTTCCACCGCGCAGGGACCGGCCATGACCACCAGTTTTTTGCCGCCCACCTTAACCCCACGCCCGACATCGACAACCGTACGGACCCGACTGACTTCGCTGCTCGCCAGTTTATAGGGTTTGAGAATGGGCACGACGCTCTCCACCCCCGGCAGGGTCTCAAGGGATTGCAAAACGGTTTTCCCCCTTTCGTCTCCGACCGCCCCAATTACATTGCGGGTTTCTCCATGAATGACATGGGGATGGTAACCCAGTTCTACAATGCGCTGCGTCACTTTTTTCAACTCCTCTTTGCCGGCGCCCTGTTTCATAACGATAATCATTCTTTCAAGCTCCTTTCGACTCTGCTGGTGTTTTACCACAACCAAGCGAAACAGGTGGCAGTAAACAAATCATGAAAACAAAAAAACCGCCGGTATTCTCTCCGGCGGTTTTTTTTGAGGTTCCGAAATAAAAACCACGGGAGGACCGGAAAAGGTCTGCCCGTGGCGGTTGTTTTCTCTATGTCATTTCTGTTTAATCGGTTCTCTCAGAACGCATAGGCCCCCGGGCAGACGGCTTAAAATAAAAGCCGGACCAAAAAAAGGAAAAATTAAAAAACCGCCCGCTGGATTTCAGCATTACTGAAACATCCTGATTTAAAAACCAAAACAAATTAACTCGAATCTATCTAACAGAAACCATTAAAAAAGACAAGGAAAATTTCAGGAGCCTGTCGGGCTTGGGTGATCGTCACGAGAAAATGGGAAATCGAGGGCAGATTTTCGCAAATTTGAGAACGAATAGCGGGACTATTTGTCGAAAATTTGCGGAGGAATGAACCGATTTACCTTTTTCGCAGTAGATTCATGCCTAAGCCCGATTGACTTTTCGCTACATATGTTGCACAAACCTCTTGACCCAGCGATGGACGTCATTGTTTTCAACGGAGCTTCGCAGGTGCAACATGTGCCGTTTTTTCTCCTCGGCATCCATGCAACAGGCGAAATTGATGGCATCCGCCGTGCCGTCCACATCAAAAGGATTGACCAGCAAAGCATGCTCCGCCAATTGTTCAGCCGCACCTGCAAACTCACTTAAAACCAGAACACTGTTCAGGTCAACCGAAGCGGCACAGAACTCTTTGGCCACGAGGTTCATGCCATCCCGCAGTGGCGTGATCAAAGCGATCTGGCAGGCACGGTAGTGAGCCAGCAGCTGAGTGCGGTTGAGACTGCGATAGAAATAGTGGATCGGCGTCCAGCCTCCCTCCGAAAAACGGGAATTGATGCGTCCCGCCAACTGATCCAATTCCTCTTTGAGGTTCTGATAATCGGGGACCAGGGTGCGGCTCGGCACCACTACCTGCAGAAGGGTGACCTTTTCCCGCAACTCCGGATATTTTTCCAAAAGACGCTCAAAAGCCAAAAAACGCTCGGGAATACCTTTGGAGTAATCGAGACGATCCAGTCCAAGGACCAGTGTCTGACCGGGATAATTGGCTTTTAT
>JAFGRU010000014.1 GCA_016934985.1 Deltaproteobacteria bacterium | reverse complement strand
TGCAACGACGACCTGGTAAAATGGCTTTTTTTTGGCTCCTCCGCGAGCCAGCCGAATTTTTACTGCCATGAATTTTCCTCCTGGATACTCTGAAGAGACTAGATTACCGCTTAACTTAACATTATCTGAAAAAAAGAGAAACAGTTCTTTTTTTTCACGAATAAAACATTATTTTAACAAAAATCTAAAAAGGGAGTCCCCGGCCTCGCTTCATGAGGTTTTTCATCCCTTTGGGGCCGAGACCCTGGAATTTCTTCATCATTTTCTGGGTTTCGGTAAAACGCTTCATCAACTGGTTGATGTCCTGGACCGAGGTGCCGCTCCCCTTGGCGATGCGCTGGCGTCTGGAGCCGTTGAGAATGCGGTGATCGCGGCGTTCCTTTCGGGTCATGGAATTGATGATGGCCTCGATTTTTTTCAACTCATTGTCAGGGATTTGCATCTGCCCGGCCTGCTTCATGAGCTTTCCGGCGCCGGGGATGAGTTTCAGAATGGAGTCGAGAGAACCCATCTTCTTGATGGCCTGAAGCTGGTCGCGGAAGGTTTCGAGGGTAAAGCCCTCCTTTCGCAGCTTGGCCTCCATATCCGAGGCGTTTTCCTTGTCAATGGCGGCTTCGGCCTTTTCGATCAGAGACAGGATGTCGCCCATGCCGAGAATGCGCTGGGCCATGCGGTCGGCATGAAAGATCTCCAAGGCGTCCATCTTCTCACCGAGACCGATGAATTTGATCGGCTTGCCGGTAACCGCCAAAATCGACAGGGCGGCACCGCCGCGCGCGTCACCGTCGAGCTTGGTGAGAATGGCGCCGGTAATTTCAAGCTGCTCGTTGAAGGATTGCGCGACGTTGACAGCATCCTGGCCGGTCATTGCGTCGGCGACCAGAAGGATTTCCCTGGGTGTCAGGGCCTCCTTGATGCGGACCAGTTCGTTCATGAGGGTTTCGTCGATATGGAGACGACCGGCCGTGTCAAGAATCAAGGTGTCATAGGCGTTCAGTTCGGCAAAAGATGCTGCGTCCTGGCAGATCTGCACCGGGTTGTGGCTTTTCCCCGGATCGAAAACCGGGATGTTGAGCTGTTTGCCGACGGTTTTCAATTGCTGGATAGCTGCCGGACGGTAGACGTCGGCGGGAACCAGCAGGGGGTTGCGTTTTTCCTTGCGTAACCTCAAGGCCAGCTTGCCGCAGGTCGTGGTCTTCCCGGCGCCCTGAAGACCGCAAAGCATGACGGCTACGGGCGGCCGGGCGGAAAGATCGAGGCGATTGTCCTTGCCTTCACCCATGAGGTTGGCCAGCTCATCGCGGACGATCTTGATGACCTGCTGGGAAGGGGTGAGGCTTTTCAGAACCTCCTGGCCGGTGGCGCGCTCACGCACGGCTGCGATGAAATCCTTGACAACCTTGAAGTTGACATCCGCTTCCAGCAGAACAAGGCGGATCTCGCGCAGGGTTTCCCCGACGAGCTCCTCGGTGAGGTGGCCGCGGCTGCGTAGTTTTTTGAAAACGGCATCAAGTTTTTCGGAAAGATTGTCGAACATTTGGCTAGCTTTGACCCATTTATTGAAAAGAGCAAATATATTGAAGGAGATTTTTTTTGTCAAGGAAAAAGCTGGCTTCCAGAGGCTCAAACAGCTTGTTTTTCAATATAAAATTTCACTGTCGACGGTTTCGGCCAAAATAGAAAAGTTTTGGGGCGTTCCTTGACAGAGTCGAAATGTCGAAGGTAGACTTCAGTAGGTAGCCATTGGCTTTTGTAAATGTTTCGGAGCTAAGGTTTCGCGTACCGAAAACTTGTCCCATGCGCCCTTAAGATGGGTGAGTAAAATCATGGGCCCAAAAAATTTCATAGAAGCTTTGTTCATGGCTGAAAAACGTAAAAACTCTGAACCTAACCCTCATCCGGCCGGCTCGATATTGCAAGGGCTTCTAAAGGAAGCTGGCTTTGAACGCCAGATCCGAAGGTTTTCCGTTTTCGAGGATTGGCCTGATCTGGTGGGGCCCACCCTGGCCGCCCATTCCCAGCCTTGGCGTGTGCGCGGGGATGTTCTCGAGGTGCGGGTTGATCATGCCGTCTGGATGCAGCAGCTGCAACTGCAGAAAAGTAGCATTCTCAAGCAACTCAATGCCCGCCTTGAAGGTGATTCCATCCGGGATCTTTTCTGGTGTTTCGGGACTATCCGTCCTTCCGAAGAGAACTCCCATCCAGCCTCTGAGAACCAGCCCGAGTCGTCCGCCGACTCGGAATGATATCCTTCCTTTATATCCTCACATGCTTCCGTAGGAATGCAAGCCTGAGAGCAGAAAGTTGACCCCCAGGTAACAGAACAGGGTGGCGGCAAAACCTGCAATGGAGAGCCAGGCGATTTTGCGCCCGGTCCAGCCGCGGCTGATGCGGGCATGCAGGAAGGCCGCGTAGATAAGCCAGACAATGAGGCTCCAGGTTTCCTTGGGGTCCCAGCTCCAGTAGGCGCCCCAGGCCCGGTGAGCCCAGGCCGAGCCGGTGATGATGCCGAGGGTGAGCAGCAGGAAACCGACCATGATGGCCTGGTAGTTGATCTCTTCCAGCACTTGGGCCGGTGGGAAAATGCTGGCCAGGTTCTTTCCCGGGACGGGGGTGTTTTCCGAATCTTCCTGGTGAACTTTCAGGAGGTAGGCGATGGCCGCGCAGCAGGCTATGGCAAAGGCGGCATAGCCGAGAAAGCAGGTGAAGACGTGATAGGTCAGCCAGTTGCTTTTCAGAGCGGGGATAAGGGGATTCAAACTGGCGTCGCTCAACTGGGCGCCGATCAGGGCGAAAAAAGCGAGGGGCAGGACCAGGGCGCCGAGCAGGCGGGGACGGTAGCGAAGATGGATGATCAGGTAGATGAGAAGAATAGTCCAGGAAAAGAAAATCATCGATTCATAGAAGTTGGATAGCGGGGCGTGTCCTGCTTCACCCAGCAACTGATAGGATTCGTACCAGCGCAGACCAATGCCCGCGGTAAGGACCCCCAGGCTGACTATGGCGGCAGCAAACCCGGCCTGAAAAACCCTTGGTTTGCGGCAGGCCAGGTAGATGAAAAGCAGGACCATGCCGGCAAAAAGAAAAACCGTGGTGATATTGAAGAGGAGAATGCTGGTCATGTTCCCTCCTCTTCCGGCAATGCGAGATCGGCTTCCAAAATTTTGCAGAGATGAAGGAAAAAGCGTTCAAAAGCGATGGGGTTGCGCTGGCTGTCACCCCATACATGGATAATGGCACGGTTGTCTTGCTCGAATATCGAAACCCAAATCCGTCGGTGTGAGAACCCAAAGGCCATGAGCAGTCCTGCAGAAATAAAGATAAAGCCGCTCCAGACAAACCAGAGGCCGGGGTCGCGATTGACCTGAAGTCCGGTGTACCAGGGTTGTTCAAAGCTGCTCAGCGTGAAACTGAAGGGACCGCGGTTGTGGGCTTGATCCATGTCGGAAACATTGCGGAAAACCGGCAGAATGAAAGGTTCGCCCTCACCTGGATCAACTTCGATGATTGCCACCGGTCCCATGTTCTGAAAACAGGAAGAAAAACGTACAACCCGAAAAAACCCGCTACCGGGTAAAGGTGCCGCTTCAGAGGAGGTGATCAGGTGAGTCGTTTCCTTTTGGGTAGCCCGGTTGCGGGCAATGATGCGCAGCGTGGGGTTGCCGACAGGGCCGTAACTCGACTGGTAGAAACTGGTTCCCTTATAGGTCAGGGGGGCATTGACAATGATCGGTTGATGGTCGGCGGCAACTTTTCCGCCATCGAATATCGAAACAAGGCTTTTAAATTCTTTCGGGCGGCAACTGTTGTCGTAGAACGAGACGTTGAATTTGTCGCAACGGATCTCAAATCCAAGGGGAATGACCTCTCCGCTGCGACTGAGTCGGACTTGCGCCACGCTTTCTCCTTCCGGAATGGTGACAAAAGCTCTATAGCCCCAGACAGCTCCAATGAGAGCGCCGGCCAGGACCAGAAGGATGGAAACATGGACGACGAAAACGGCCAGCCGTGACCAGGCTCCTTTCTGGGCAAAAAGGCAGAGGTTTTCATCTTCAGTCATTTCACGGGGGGATGCAAAGTTGCGCTGCAGGCTGGTTTTCAGGCGGGCTATCGCAGCGGTCTTGCTTTCGGCAGGTATTTGAAACTGTTGCTGAAAAATGCGGGATGAGGTTTTGGCCGGTAAAGGGGCTGTGCGGCTTCGGGCCATTTGCCAGACAATGGGAAAGCGCCGCCAGGAGCAGAGGATCAGGTTGAGGGCCAGCAGGGCCAGCAGGCTAATAAACCAGACCGAGTGGAAAACGTCAAAAAGTTGCAGCTTGTCGAGAACTTTGAAAGCAATAGGGCTGAATAGTTTGCGGTAAGCCTCGCCGGTCAGGTTTTGGGGAATGAGGGAACCCGCCACAGCCATGGTGATGATGACGAAAAGGAGGGGAATGCTCAGCCTCAGGGAACCGAGATACTGAAAAAGACTGTTTTTAGGTTTCCCCAAGGTTAATCTCCCCGTTTTATTCGGATTCAACCATCTCTTTTAGCACAGGTATGGGGGATTTCAACCTAAGTCCTTGTTCAGGCGTTCCTGCACGGCCTGGGATTTGGCTTCAATGCCGTCGGCCATGTCTTTGCGGAAGGAGGAGTATTTTTCCGCCAGAGCGGGATTCTTGAGGGCAAGAATCTGTATGGCGAAGAGTCCTGCGTTGCGGGCTCCGGCCTTGCCGATGGCCATGGTTGCCACCGGAATTCCGGAGGGCATCTGTACTGTGGCCAGAAGGGCGTCGAGCCCCTTTAGAACCGAGGAATCGATGGGGACGGCCACAACCGGCAGCTGGGTTTCCGCTGCCATCACCCCCGCCAGATGGGCGGCCGCACCGGCGCCGACGATGAGAACGCGGATCCCCCGCTCTGCAGCTTCACGGGCGTAGCGTGAGGTCCTGCCAGGCGAGCGGTGGGCACTCGATACGGTCATTTCGAAAGGAACCTCAAACTCTTTCAGAACCCGGGCCGCTTCCAGCATGATGGGGTAGTCGCTGTCACTGCCCATGAGAATGCCGACTTCAGGTTTTTGCGTCATGACTGTCATGCTCCTTGGTTTTTTGACTATTCCAGTGTGCTGCTAAATGGGGTCGTACCGCCCATTAAAAGGGCATTTACCGTAGACTAAAGATTTGCAGCAGCGGGGTTGCGTCCCCGGACGACGCCTTCTTTCTTTTTACGTCAAAAAGAAAGAAGCAAAGAAAAGGACGCCCCGGCACCTTGCCCTTCGGGTTCCCTTCGCCCCAGAGACCTTTTGAGGACGGTCAGAATTCGCAAAAAACGCTCAACTGCCCGTCTTTTTCTCAAAATGTCCCTTCCGCTCCGGCTGCGGTACAAGGGGGGAAAATACTTAAAACTTAACACTTTCAACTTAAAACTTTACTTATACGTCCCCTGAAATGGGTGGTGCAAACCCATTATAGCGAACGGCATTACCTTTTTTTAAAACTAAGGTTTGCGCAAGGCCTTTTGCCCTATATCGGTGCGGTAGCGGACGTCCTGCCAATTGATAGTATGCACTCCGGAGTAGGCTTTTTCAATGGCTTCGGCAATGGTCGTGCCGAGGCCGGTTACGCCCAGAACGCGGCCGCCGGAGTTGCAGACACGGCCGTCTTTGAGTTGTGTTCCGGCGTGGAAGACCATGAGATCGTCGATTTCGGCCGCTTCATCCAGGCCGCTGATTTCAAACCCCTTTTCATAGGAACCGGGATAACCCCCCGATGCCATGACCACGCAGACTGCGGCTTTGTCGTGCCATTCCAGGGCTTGCTGTTCGAGGCGTCCCTGGGCACAGGCCATGAATACCGGTACGATGTCCGATTTCATGCGCATGAGCAGAGGCTGGGCTTCCGGGTCCCCGAAACGGGCGTTGAACTCGAGGACTTTCAATTTGCCGTTGTCGATCATGAGCCCGGCGAAGAGAATGCCGCTGTACGGACAGCCTTCCGCAGCCATGCCCCGGATGGTCGGTTCGATGACCTGGCGGATGGTCTCCTCGTAGAGGTCTGGTGTTACCACCGGTGCGGGGGAATAGGCGCCCATGCCGCCGGTGTTGGGGCCCTGATCGCCGTCAAAGACCTGTTTGTGGTCCTGGGACGAGACCAACGGAAGGATATTTCTGCCGTCGGTAAAGGCAAAAAACGAGGCTTCTTCGCCCTTCAGAAACTCCTCGACCACGACCTGCGTGCCGGCTTCGCCAAAGGCGTCGTCGAGCATGATCTCCTTGAGGGCCTCGAGGGCTTCGACTTCGGTCTGGGCCACGTAGACCCCTTTGCCGGCGGCCAGGCCATCGGCTTTGACGACAATGGGCGCCCCTTTGCTGCGGACGTAGGCCACGGCCTGGTCATAGTCGCTGAAGGCCGCGAACTCAGCGGTCGGAATGCCGTATTTCGCCATGAGGGATTTGGAGAAATTCTTACTTCCTTCGATCTGGGCTGCCTGCTGTTCCGGACCGAAAATGGTCAGCCCTTCCTTGCGGAACAGGTTGACTATGCCCAATGTCAGGGGCAGTTCGGGGCCGACGACGGTCAGATCAATGGCCTCTTTTTTAGCAAAGGCCAGAAGTCCTTCCAGATCATCTACCTTGAGGGGGATGCATTCCGCCTGCTGGGCAATGCCGGGATTTCCCGGCGCGCAAAAAACCTTATCCACCAGTGGCGACTGGGCGATTTTCCAGACCAGAGCGTGCTCTCTGCCGCCGCCGCCGATAACCAGAACTTTCATGATTAGTTTGATCCCTTTATTGGTGAACCGGTTGAAGGGAGTATGACAGAAGGCTGAAGGTAAAAGATTTTTCTTACAGCCAACAGTCTTCAGTCTGATGACCTTCTATCAATGCCTGAAATGCCGCATGCCGGTAAAGACCATGGCAATGTTGTGCTCGTTGGCGGCTTTAATGGTTTCCTCGTCCCGGATCGAGCCGCCCGGCTGGATGATGGCGGTGATCCCGGCTTTGGCGGCGGCATCGATGCCGTCGCGGAACGGGAAGAAGGCGTCGGACGCCATCACCGCCCCCTTGACCTCGAGCCCGGCCTGCTCCGCCTTGATGATAGCGATGCGCGCCGAGTTGACCCGGCTCATCTGGCCGGCGCCGACACCGATCGTCATGCGGTCCTTGCCGTAGACGATGGCGTTGCTCTTGACGAATTTGGCCACCCGCCAGGTGAAGAGGATATCCTCCATTTCCTTGGCGCTCGGCTGGCGTTCGCTGACAACACGTGTTTCGGACAGCAGCTCCAGGTCGGCATCCTGAACCAGGAGGCCGCCGTTGACACGCTTGAGATCGAGACGCCTGGCGGGATATGTGCTCCACTGGCCGCACTCCAGCAGCCGCACGTTTTTCTTGGCGGCGACAACAGCCGCCGCATCGGCGGTGACCTGGGGAGCGATGATTACCTCGACGAATTGTTGGTCAACGATGGCCTTGGCCGTGGCGGCATCCAGTTCGCCGTTGAACGCGATGATGCCGCCAAAAGCCGATTCGGGATCGGTGAAGAAGGCTCGCTTGTAGGCATCGAGCAGGTTCCCCCCATAAGCCACTCCGCAGGGGTTGGCGTGTTTGACGATGACGCAGGCCGGTCCTTCGGTGAACTGTTTGATGCATTCGAGCGCGGCGTCCGTATCGCCAATGTTGTTGTAGGAGAGTTCCTTACCCTGGATCTGACGGGCGGTGGCGATGGACGGTTCCGAGACCTGGGCTTCAACATAGAAAGCGGCGCTCTGGTGGGGGTTCTCCCCGTAGCGAAGGTTCTGGGCCTTTTTGAACTGCACGGTATAGGTCGCCGGGTATTCTTCTTTTTCTTCGCCGAGAAGACAGCCGAAATAGTTGGAGATGGCGGCGTCATAAGCGGCCGTGTGCTGGAAAACCTTGACGGCAAGCTTGAAGCGGGTCTGGTCGCCGACCTGGCCGTGGTTTTTAATTTCATCGAGGATGGGGGTGTAATCGGCAGGATCGACTACAACCGCAACGTCACGGTGATTTTTGGCCGCGCTGCGCAGCATGGTGGGGCCGCCGATGTCGATATTTTCCACGGCGTCTTCAAGAGTGCAGTCCGGCTTCGCTACCGTAGCTTCGAAAGGATAGAGATTGACTACCACCATATCGATGGTTTCAATGTTGTTTTCCTCCATCTGGCGAAGGTGTTCGGGGTTGGCGCGCATGCCGAGAATACCACCGTGAACCTTGGGGTGCAGGGTTTTGACCCGGCCGCCGAGGATTTCCGGAGAGCCGGTAAACTCGGCAACATCCATGACCTTGAGGCCTTCCTTGCGGAGCAGGGCGGCCGTTCCGCCGGTGGAGAGAAGCTCTACGCCGAGCTCGGCCAGGCCGGTGGCAAAATCAACAATGCCGTTTTTATCGGAAACGCTCAAAAGAGCTCTTTTTATGCCAGGCATCAATGACACTCCTTTCTCAATCGAGGATGAGGTTGAAAGGCTGGAAGTTAATTATTCAACCGCTGCCCTCGTCTATGATGGTCAATAAAATCATTATGATAGCAATTTCATGGACGGCATGCCGGGAAGGCGAAATTTGCGCTGGTGCTAGCCCGGATCAGCAATGATAATCATGAAAAAACCGGGCTAAAAGTCGAGGGCCTGCAAAAAAGCCTTTTCAAAAGCAGGCGTTCCCGAAAGGGGGAATGGGACCAATGCTTTAGCCAGTTTATGCAACTCGGCATGGCCGTCCGGGGCGAAGAGGAAGTGGCGGACACCTTCCAGAACGCCGTCGGCGACAAAAACAACATTATCTAACATTTTTGGCGGAAGCATCGCAACTGTTTTCAGAACCTCCTTGCGGATGGAAAGACCGAAGGCGCCTGTCACGTAGGTGCGGCGGATAGCTGCCGGTTGCAGTGCCGCTTTGGCCAAAAGGCATTCAATGCCCGCCCGGATAGCGCCCTTGGCCAGCTGAAAACTGCGGATGTCCTGTTGGGAGAGATAAATATCCGTTTCGGCGTTCCGGAAGATGCTGAGAGAGCGCCCCTCCAGGCTTTCCCTGATGTGGTAGGCGAGGTTGGTCTCGATTTCCTCAGCCCGGCGGATAGTGCCGGTCGGCTCCACAAGCCCACTATTCAGACCGGCGGCGATGATTTCCGCGACGCCGCTGCCGCAGATGCCGCGAGGAGGGCTTTTGCCGATGGTTGTGATGCGCAGGCGGTCGTCGGCCAAATAAGCACCTTCAATGGCGCCGTTCGCAGCAGCCATGCCCCAGGTGATGCCCGCCGCTTCAAAAGCAGGCCCGGCGGCGACCGAGGTGACCAGCCACTTTTCTCCGGTAAAAAGGGCCAGTTCGCCGTTGGTGCCGATGTCGAGGTACATAGCCGGAGTTTGTTCCGGAGCCTGGGCATAGAGAAAAGCCACGAGGTCCCCGCCCACGAAGCCGCCGGCCAGGGGAAAGAGAAAGAGCGGTGCCGGCAGCCCGAGATCGAGATCCGAGGGCCGGATTTGTATTCCCTCGGCAGACGGCAGGCGGTGAGGGGGCAGGAGCAGGGGCGTGACGTCCCTGCCGCACAGCAGGGCGGAAATGGCGGAATTCCCAGCTGCAGCTGCAGCCTGGATTGAATCAATCCTGACGTCTGCATCATGGGCAAGGGCGGTTACGAGGTCCCTGATGCCATCGGCGAGCAGAGTTTGGAGTTTCCTGCCGTTGCCCTTGGAGGCTGCTTCAAGGCGGCTGATGACGTCAAGCCCCTGGGCCTTTTGGGGGTTCTGAATGGACTTTCTGGCCAGAATTCGATTTTCGCTGTCGAGCAGATAGCCGGCCAGGGTTGTGGTGCCGAGATCGAGGGCGAGAAAAGTGGTTTTGTGGTTCATATCGCTAGTCTTGAGCCTTGTTATTTTTGTACATTCGGTGATACCGGGGTTGCGCCCCCGGACGGCGCCTTACTCTTTTTACTTGTCTAAAAAGAGTAAGCAGAAAAAGGACACCCCGCAACTTGCCCTTCGGGTTTCCTTCGCTACAAGGCTATTTTAAAGACGGTCAGGATTCGCAAAAACCGTTCAACTGCCCGTCTGATTTTAAAATAGCCCCTTCGCTCCGGCTACGTTGCAAGGGGGAGTTAAACCAGAAAATCTCTTGCCGTCAAGGCTGGTTTATGTAATGTCGGGGCACCCGTTTGCTGATCTGGCAGAAGATTTCGTAGGAAATCGTCCCGACCTTTTCGGCCCATTCTTCGGCAGAAATACACTCGTCCCCACTCGGCCCCATGAGGGTGACCGCATCTCCGACCTTGACATTCGGAATGTGGGTGACGTCGATCATTGTCCAGTCCATGCAGATGGTTCCGGCAATGGGGGCGCGTTGGCCATGGATGATAACCTCCCCGCAGTTGGAGAGACGGCGGTTGAGGCCGTCAGCGTAGCCGATGGGGATGGTCGCCAGAACCGTTGGTTTGTCGGTGACGAAGCGGTGCCCATAAGAGACGCCGGTGCCGGGCGGCACCTCTTTGATCATGGCGACTTGGCTGCGCAGGCTCATGACCGGCTTGAGATCGAGTTTTTTGTAAAACCCCGCCGAGGGTTGTGAACCATAGAGGGTGATGCCCGGCCGCACCAGGTTGCATTCCGGCACATCCCAGGAATACAGGGTGGCGCTGTTGCTGATGTGGCGCAGGCGCGGCTCGAATCCGGCTTCGCGAATCTTATGGCAGGCCTTCCCGAAACGTTCGATCTGTACCTGGTTGAAAGGTTCTTCAAACTCGTCGGCGAGGGCCATGTGGGAAATCACGCCTTCCATTTGCAGAAAGGGGAGGTCTTTGAAGGCATTCAATACTTTGTCGAGGTCTTGCCACGAAAAGCCGACCCGCGACATGCCGGTGTCGATTTTGAGATGAAAGGGCTGAGGCTGTCCAGCCTTTTGCGCAGCCCGGTTGAGGTTGTGGGCTGTCTCAAGATCGAAAAGGATGGGGGTCAGCCGGTGCCGGACAATGGCTTCTTCCTGGCCGGGGAATAAGCCTCCGAACAGCAGGATTGGCAGTGTGATACCGGCCCGGCGAAGCTCCATGCCTTCTTCGGTCAAGGCTACGGCGAGAATGTCGGCGCCAAACTTGCCCAGCGCCATGGCCAGGGGCACGGCGCCGTGCCCGTAGGCGTCGGCTTTGACCACGGTCATGATCTTTTTGTTTTGGCCCGCGGCTTTTCTGGCCTGTTCGAAATTATGGTGGAGCGCCGCCAAGTCGATTTCAACAAATGTCGGTCTGAAAGCATTCATCATGGATCGCAAATTTTCTTTATAAGGAGGATTGAAATCAATTTTTTTATTATTAACAAAATCCTAAAAAAAACCCCAGGTAATTATAATGCCCATAAATCAATCTAACTGAAACTTATTGACAAAAACAACCGACTCCTGTAGCTTACCTCAAAAGCCCGAGCGGGGAGTGTCTACATGGGACACTGAGAGTTCTGCCAGAAGCAGACGACCCTTGGAACCTGATCCGGATAATACCGGCGTAGGGAAGCGGCGCAACAGGGAATATACTCATTGTATGCCGTGGACCTAATAGGTTCACGGCATTTTTATTTTTTTGGATTAAGGAAATCGCTATGATTACAGGACTTTACGTTATTACTGGTGGTGAAGGCGAACTGGAGGCCAAGGTTGCTGCGGCTCTGGCCGGCGGCGCTCGCATGATCCAGTATCGTGAAAAGCACAAGTCTGTCGAAGAGCGGATTGCCGTAGCCAAAAAGCTGTGCACTTTATGTCGGGAACACAAAGCCCTTTTTATCGTTAACGATACCCCCGAGGTGGCCCAGGCCTGTGGCGCCGACGGTGTGCATCTCGGCCAGAAAGATATGAGCCTCGGCGAGGCCCGCAGCCTCCTTGGCAAGGACAAAATTATCGGCATTTCCGCAAGGACTGTTGAACTGGCTGCCAAGGCGGAAACGGACGGAGCCGATTATATCGGTGTGGGCGCCATGTTCCCCACCGGGACCAAGGAAAATGCGGTTGTGATCGGTCCGGAAGGGTTAGCTGAAATCCGCAAAGCGGTAAAAATTCCCATCGTCGCCATCGGTGGGATCAGCAGTGAAAACGCCCGCAGCGTTCTCGCCGCCGGGGCGGATGTCCTGGCCGTGGTTTCGGCGGTTATGGGCGATCCCGATCCGGCTCTGGCAGCCCGAGAGATCGTACTAAGCTTTAACAGCCTTAAACCCTTTCCGCGGGGCCGCATGTTGACCATTGCCGGGTCCGATTCCGGAGGGGGGGCAGGGATTCAGGCCGACCTCAAGGTTTCGACCCTGCTGGGCAGTTTTGGTATGAGCGCCATAACCGCCCTGACCGCTCAGAACACCCTGGGTGTGCGCAATATCCATCCGGCACCTCCGGAGTTCATTCAGGATCAGATCGAAGCCGTTCTTTCAGATATCGGCGCTGATGTCCTGAAGGTCGGCATGCTCTTTTCGCCCGAAATTATCCGTATCGTTGCTGAAAATATCCGTAAATATTCACTGCCGGCAGTTGTCGATCCGGTCATGATTGCCAAAGGAGGCGCATCACTGCTGCAGGACGATGCCGTAGCCGCCCTGCGCGATGAGCTTCTGCCCCTGGCTTACCTCATCACCCCCAATCTCCCCGAGGCCGAGGTATTGACCGGGATGACCATCAAAAAAGAAGCTGACATGGAAAAAGCCGCTTTCCAGCTTCATTCCATGGGGGCTCGCAACATTCTTGTTAAAGGGGGGCACCTCGAAGGGGATTCCGTCGATCTGTTATTGGCCAACGGCAAAGTCTACCGTTTCCGGGAGCAACGCTTCGATACCCCCCATACCCACGGGACGGGGTGCACCTATTCGGCAGCTATCGCCACTTTCCTGGCCCAAGGGGTACCGCTGGTGCGGGCAGTGGAAAAAGGCAAGATATATATTACCGAGGCTATTCGGCATGCTCCCGGTTTTGGTTCCGGCCATGGGCCGGTCAATCATTTCCGGGCGGCTTTCCATTCTTTGAAACTGGATATCTGAAAGAGAGGATAAAAAGAAGTCTTGCTTTAATATAGAGGCGCCGGGGTTGGCTGGGGGCCAAGACCCCGGCATTGGGTGTGTGGCATTGCGAATACTAATTGGTTTTCTTTGGAAAATCAAAGAAAAACTTGCGTGCCCTGAATTAGGATAGCTCCATTTCAGGGCATCTCTGTTTTCGGAATGCTTTTAAGCCACTAATTTTAAAAAGAAAAATACGAAAAGGCATTTTCGTAAAACAGAGGAGGACAAGTTTTATGACGCAGTTGGAGTTAGCCCGCCAGGGAAAAATCACCGAGGAAGTAAAGTTTGCGGCGGCGGAAGAGAATGTTGATCCTGAAATTCTGCGGCAGCGCATTGCCGAGGGAACCGCTATCATCTGTCACAATATCAAGCATACCCATGGCAAACCTTTGGCGGTTGGCAAGGGCCTTCGCACCAAGGTAAACGCTAATATCGGGACAAGCAAGGACGACACCAGCATTGACAAAGAGCTGGAAAAAGCCCGGGTCGCCGTAGCGGCCGGAGCTGATGCCATCATGGACCTTTCCACCGGCGGTCCGGTTGATGAAATCCGCCAGGCCATCATAAAAGAAACCGATGCCTGCATCGGCAGTGTGCCCCTTTATCAGGCAGCTGTAGATACGGTTACCCGCAAGAAAAAGGCGATCGTTGATATGACCGTCGATGAAATCTTCGATGGCATTATCAAGCATCTCGACGATGGCGTTGATTTTATTACTGTCCACTGTGGCGTGACTCGCAGTACGGTCGAGAGAATGGATCGTGAAGGCCGCATCATGGAGGTGGTCTCCCGCGGTGGTTCTTTCACTTGTGGTTGGATGGCTCACAACGATGCCGAAAACCCGCTCTATGAATTTTATGACCGTCTTTTGGAAGTCGTGCGCCCCTACGACGCCACCCTCTCGCTGGGCGATGGTTTCCGTCCCGGTGCTATTGCCGATGCCACCGACCGTGCCCAGATTCACGAACTGATCCTTCTCGGTGAACTGACCCAGCGTGCCTGGGACGCCGGCATTCAGGTCATGATCGAGGGCCCCGGCCATGTTCCCCTGAACCAGATCGAAACCAACATCCAGCTTCAGAAACGGCTCTGCCACGGGGCGCCTTTCTATGTCCTCGGCCCTCTGGTCACCGACATCGCGCCCGGCTACGATCACATTTCCTGCGCCATTGGCGGGGCCATTGCCGCCGCTGCCGGTGCCGATTTCCTCTGCTATGTGACACCTACCGAGCATCTCTGCCTGCCCGGTATCGAAGATGTTCACGAAGGGGTTATGGCGAGCCGCCTTGCCGCCCACGCGGCGGATATCGTCAAAGGGGTTCCCGGTGCCCTGGAGAAGGACCTGGCCATGAGCCGCTATCGCAAGGCCCTCGACTGGGAAGGTCAGTACAAAATGGCCATTGACCCGGAAAAAGCCCGGCGCCTGCGGGACTCTTCCGGCGTCAATGAAGAACACGGCGCCTGCACCATGTGCGGAGAATACTGCGCCTACAAGGTTATGGATGAGCGCGAAAAGCGCAAATGGTCGCATCTGTAATTTATTGGAATCGCTAGAGAAAAAAAGCCGGCTTGTTTTTGAGCCGGCTTTTTTTGTGGTTATTATGCAAGGTGATTGGCTATATAATTTTCGGGTCCTGACTAGTTAAACACTTCTAGAAGTGCTTAACTAGTCAGGACCCTTTTTGATAATCTTTTTTGTTATTTGATAGTTTTTTCTCAGCATCGGAGTTCTGGGAGTTCCGGGAACAGGGTACTTAACTCTTGAGTGGCAGGGTGGTGTTGGTTAATTGTTGAATAACTTTATGGAAAAGGGGAAAAATCTATTTCTTTTTTAGAATCGTCCGTACCCTTATACCTCACCGGTCCAGAAAGGCGGAGGTAAAGAGGAGCGATTGCCGTTGATTTTCTCCTGCATTATCCCCTTTTTTATTCAGTTCATGTTCAGCTGCAAGTCTTTTCATGATTTCCTCGCTGATTCTTGCCTCGATTTTCATCCTTTTTTCCGGCGGCAGCTCTTTTAAGGCCTCTTCGCTCAACCCCATTTTGCCGAGGATTTCCTCCCTCATTTTTTCTCTTCTTTTCTTCTCGGCATATTTGAGCAGGCCGTTCTCCATTATTTCTTCAAAGACGACCTTGAATGTGTTTTCTTTCTCCGCTTTATTTGAATATCTTTGGGTCTCTCCCGCGACCTTGCCGGAAAAAGTAGTACTCACGGTTTCTGTTCCGGAAATGGCCATCTTGTCCATCTTTCGTTAAGGATTGTTTTTGGATGGTATCTGTCCCTCTCTTTATATCGGAGGGAAACGCTCAAACTGTAATAAAAAAACCGATTTAATTCGGGGGAGTGTTCGGGGAACCTCCAGAATAATTAAAATCAAGGGGAAAATTGTTTAAAAGGAGTAATTTCTGAATCTTATGTTTAGCTAAAAATTATCAAAAATTACTGATTTTTATCGATAAAAATTTTTAATAATTTATAGTTGCTCAGCCGCATCGGTTTGCAGCAAATCCAGAAAAGATTGCAGCAACCGGGTCCGGGAAGTATCTTTCCGCAGCAGGATTTTCAAAGACCTTTTAAGGTTGAGGGGTGTGCCGATTTCCACCAGCCAGCCGTTCTCCAACTCCCGTTGGACGGCGAGCCGTGACAGGCAGCTCAGCCCCAGACCGGCCTCAACAGCCTTCTTGATGGCTTCCGTGTGCCCCAGTTCCAAACTGATTTGAATACTTTTCCCCCATTCTGTCAGGGCCGTTTCGAAAACTTCCCGGGTTCCTGATCCTGGTTCACGCATAATCCAGTCGGTAGTAATAAGCATTTCGTCCGTCACAGGTTTTTTCCTGCTCATGGGATGTCCCATGCCGGCAATAACCACAAGTTCGTCATCCCGCCAGGGCATAGTTTGTAAAAGCGAGGAGTGGGAAGGCCCTTCGACCAGGCCCAAATCGATTTCTCCCTGTTCGAGCGCCCGTTCAATCTGCTGCGTATTTCCAACCTGAAGGGATGCTCGCGCTTTGGGAAACAGTTTGGAAAAACGGGCCATCAGTGAAGGCAGAAGATAATTGCCGATGGTGGTGCTCGCTCCCGTCCTCAAAAGCCCTCTCGGCTCTTGGTCTGATGTCTCCAGCAGATTCCCAAAATCGGCAACCTTGCGCAGTATCTCCTGCGCAGGTTCCAACAGCAAACGGCCCCGGTCATTAAGGAGAAGCCGACGCCCCTGGCGGGAAAAAAGTGGCCCGCCAGCCTCTTGTTCCATTTCCGCCAAAGCCATGCTGACGGCAGGTTGGCTCACCAGCAACAGTTCACTCGCTTGTGTGACTTTCCCTGTTTCCGCGACTTTGGCGAAGACGGAAAGCTTTCGCAAGGTAATTGACATAAAAAAACCTTATGGAAAACGTAAAAAATATTTAATTTTTATTATATAGATGCTTTGTTATATTGCAACAACTGTTTTGAAAGGAGGGAATAATTTATGGCGACAGAGCAAGTCAAAAAAGCACTTTTTTTACTGTTGGCGGGTTGTTGCGCACTGCCGTTTGTCACCACTACCGAGGCCTTGACAGCTGGCATTCTTTTCAGTTTGCTGCTGGGGAATCCGCTGTCGCTGAAGTCCTCTATCTGGAGCAAAAGACTGCTGCAGCTTTCGGTTGTGGGGCTCGGATTCGGATTGGGAATCGGGGAGGTCTGGACCGTCGGGAAGGATTCCGTCGTTTATACCCTTATCGGGATCACGTTTACCCTGGCGTTGGGAGCGCTACTGCGAAAAATTTTTCCCACCGGCCAAAAAACAGCTGCCCTTATTGCCTTTGGTACGGCTATCTGTGGTGGCAGTGCCATTGCCGCCATGGCCCCGGTGCTGAATTCGGAAGACGACGAAACGGCCGTCGCCCTGGCTACCGTCTTCTCCCTGAATGCTGTAGCTTTGCTCCTTTTTCCTTTTATTGGACATCTTCTTCATTTAAGCCAGGTTCAGTTCGGAGAGTGGGCGGCCCTGGCCATCCATGATACCAGCAGTGTCGTGGGCGCGGCTGCTGCTTATGGCCCCCAGGCCCTGGCTGTCGGCACCACGGTCAAGTTGACCCGGGCCATGTGGATTGCCCCGGTTGCCCTCGGAGCTGCGCTGTGTCTCAAATCGGACAAGCGGGCCAAGATTCCGGTCTTTATCATTGGCTTTGTGGCAGCCGCCGTGATTCACACCCTTTTTCCCCAACTGGGGGCTCTCTGGCGTCTGTTGTCCGGCATTGCCAAACAAGGTCTGGTGGTAACCCTTTTTCTTATCGGTGCTGGCTTGAGTAAATCCCTGCTGAAAAAGGTTGGATTTTCTCCCTTGGCTTTCGGTATAACCCTCTGGATTCTGGTTGGCGGCCTGGCTTTGGAAGCCATCCTTCTGGGGTGGATTCACTAAAAGCTCACTTTTCCCCTTGAGAAGTTCAACCGGATTTTTTCGATTTGTAGTAAAACTTTTAAAATAGATAGTTAACAATTTTTGTTCAATAAAATAATACAATAAAAAATTGAACGGAAAATATAAAGGTCGGGTAGACGTCAATCGAAACTGATTTTCTGATGGAAAATTGCAACCCTGCCGAAGAAGTAATCTCCAAAGGAGTATGAGGGGAGGCAGTTTTTTTGGAAATTGCCACCGATATGTTTTCTGGTTTTGAGATTGGAAAAAATAAGTAAAAGTTTTCTTATCTTTTAATTGACAAATTTGCTTCAAGCTATAAAAATTTTATGTAAACTTGTTTGAAAAACTGGCCTTTCGAAAAAATACTCTGGGGGCAAACACCGGGTCGAAATGATTTTTTTTGGTCGCTTCTTCGGTTGCCGGTTAGCTAAAAGGCCGAGTCTCTAGAAAGTGAATCCGCGTTAATCCCTTCCCCTTGAAAGGAACGTGACCATGACCGTGGAAAACCTTATCCCGGTGGCTGATGCAATTCCGGTTTCGTGGGGGTGGCTCTACTTTTTCCTGATTCTTACCTTTGTCCTGCACCTGCTTTTCATGAATGTCATGCTTGGGTCGGCCATCATGGCTTTTGTCAGTGATCTGAGAAAAACGGATGCCTGGCTGAGCAGGGACATTTCAAAAAAGCTTCCTTATACCATCGCCTTCACTGTCAACCTTGGGGTTGCTCCTTTTCTTTTCCTGCAGGTTCTTTATGGACAATTCATTTATGTCAGTTCGGTTCTTATGGCCGTTTACTGGCTGTCGGTCATCGGGTTGCTCATTTTGCTCTATTACAGCGCCTATGGCTATGCCTTCCGCTTTGACAAAATGCCTGGCGCGAGGACCTTTTTTATTGGCTTAACGGCTATCCTCGGCTTGGTCGTCGCTTTCATGTTTACTAACAACATGACCCTTATGCTGGTGCCGGAAAGCTGGCAGGGCTACTTTGCTGACCGCTCCGGAACTATGCTGAATCTTGGCGATCCCACTCTCTGGCCCCGCTACCTGCATTTTGTCGTCGCATCCGTGGCCCTCGGCGGCCTGTTTCAGGCCCTTCTCGCCAAGCTGCGCAAAACCATACCGGAGCGAGAGAAAAGGATTTCTCAGGGCATGCAATGGTTTTCTTACGCCACGGTGGCGCAGATCATTATCGGCTTCTGGTTTCTGATCACCCTGCCCAGGGAGATCATGTTCAGTTTCATGGGTGGGGCAGGGCTCAACACCGCCATTTTTATCCTTGGTCTGGCCGGGGCGGTTCTGGCCCTGGTTTTCGGCTTCACCCGCCGCGTCTGGCCGGCAGTAGTAACCACCTTCGTAACGGTTGTTTTCATGGCCATTGTCCGCGACCTGGTGCGGACGGCTTTTCTGAAGCCCTATTTCCAGCTGTCCGATTTGACCCTGGTGCCGCAGTACTCGCCCATGATTGTCTTTCTCATTGCCCTTGTCCTTGGTCTGGGGCTGGTGGCTTACATGCTCAATCTGGCTGCTAAGTGCAAACAGGAGGCTAAGTGAATTATCCAATCTGGGAACTTACGATCCTGGGTGGCGGTTTCTGGATCGCCCTGGTGGCCGTCGTGCATGTCTATGTCGCTCATTTTGCCGTTGGCGGCGGCCTTTTCCTGGTCCTTTGCGAAGTGAAGGGCTACCGGGAAAATTCACAGCCGATCCTCGATTACACCCGCAAGCACACCAAGTTTTTTCTTCTGCTGACCATGGTATTCGGTGGCCTCACCGGGGTTGGAATATGGTTTACCATCTCCCTTCTGTCGCCGGCGGCGACGTCGGTTCTGATCCACAATTTCGTCTTCGGATGGGCCACGGAATGGGTCTTTTTCGTGGGTGAAATCGTCGCCCTTTTCGTTTATTTCTATACCTTTGGCAAGATGGCGCGGCAAAAGCACCTGCTTATCGGCTGGATATATTTCATCTGCGCCTGGATGTCGCTGTTCATCATTACGGGGATTATCGATTTCATGCTGACCCCCGGGGCCTGGCTGCAAAATGGCAGTTTCTGGAGCGGCTTTTTCAACCCGACTTTCTGGCCGTCCGTGTTTTTCCGCACCTTCATCGCTTTGGTCTTCGCCTCCCTGTTCGCCATCGTTACCGCTGCTTTTCTGAAAGACGACGAAGTCCGGCAGAAGATGGTGCGCTACGCCGTAAAATTGATGCCCTTGCCGTTTATCCTCATGCTTGCTTCCGCATTCTGGTACCTGTATGCAATTCCGGCCGAGACCCGCACCCTCATGCTGAAGGTTTCTCCGGAAATGAGTACTTATATCAACGGGTTCCTCACCCTTTCCCCGGTCATCTTCCTGGCTGTGCTGGCCATGAGCATCCGTCTGCCCCGTGGTTTGCAGCAATCCGCCGCCCTGTTTCTTTTGTTTCTCGGTCTTTTGTACATGGGGGCATTTGAATTCACCCGCGAAGGCGCGCGGCGGCCGTACCTGGTGCACGGTCACATGTATTCCAATTCCATCCGGGTTGCTGATGCCGTCTCCATCAATCAACGAGGGGTTCTCAAAAGTGCCAAATGGACCCGGTTCGAAGCCATAACCCCGGAGAACAGGGTTGAGGCGGGTAAGGATATATTTCAGCTGAAGTGTTCCTCCTGCCATTCCATCGGCGGCGTAATGAACGACATTCTGCCTCTCACAGCCAAGTTCAACAGCGTTTTCGGTATGGATTCCATGCTTAACGGGCTTGGCAAAATCAACAATTACATGCCCCAATTCTTCGGCATCCGCGCCGAACGCGAGGCCCTGGCGGCCTATATCGTCGAGGGTCTGCATGGCCAAAAAGCTCCTCAAGGGGTGGATTACAAGCCGAAGGCGCCCGCCTATGAAATTCCACCCCATAAAGCTGACGACGAGTATGTTCTGCTCGCCTGGAACAACCTGGGCATGCACTGCATCTCGGACAGCGATCCCTACTGGATTCTTCTGCCTCCGGCCAATGATCTCTATGCTCAGCTGGTGCGCAAGGGGGAACGCCCGCAGATCGTCACCGAAGGGGTGACCCTGCATTACCGGGTGGAAAAAGGGTTCGAGAATCCTTCGAAGCATGTGCGCTTCTGGGAATTTGCCGAGTCTCTGCTGGGCAAAAAATTGCCTCTTAACAGCGGTGTTTCCGGCAATCCTGTCACCGACGGCGAGATGGAGTTGAACGAAAAACTCAAGGCTTTTGAAGCGACGCTGGTTCCGGTGGTTCCCTATCCGGACGACGGCTCCTTCAATCCCTATCCGCTCTTCACGGTGGAAGCCGTCGACAAGAAAACCGGCAAGATCCTCGCGACCGGCCGCTTCGTTGCCCCGACTTCCACGGAGATGGGCTGTAAAAACTGCCATGGAGGCGAGTGGCGGGTAGCCGGTGTGGCCGGTTTTACCGATGAAACCTCGGCGGATGTGCTTCGCGTTCACGACCGTATCAATGGCACTGATCTACTGAAAAAAGCCAGGGCCGGCAAGCCGCTGCTCTGTCAAAGCTGCCACGCCGACCCGGTTCTGGGCACCAAGGGCCAGCAGGGAATCCCCAATTTCCCGGCCGCTATGCACGGCTGGCACGCCAACTACCTGACCGATCGTGGCACCGACGCCTGTTTCAAGTGCCATCCCGCCTCCGCCACCGGTCCCACGGGCTGTTTGCGCGGCGTGCATGCCGGCTTGAACCTCGATTGCACCAGTTGTCACGGCACCCTGGCGGATCATGCTTTGAGCCTTTTGAAGTATGAAAAGGAGCATGGCAAGGATGTGGACAGGCTGATGCGCCATCTTGAACCCAAGGTTGTGGCGTCCGTCGAAGAGGTCAAAGGCAGGATTCCCTGGATCAATGAGCCCGACTGTCTCAACTGCCATGTTGATTTCCAGAAACCGGCTTCAAAGGATGTCAATGGCTTTAATACCTGGACAGCCGGTCCGGGCGAACTTTTCCGCCTGCGTACCGACAACATGGGCCTGATGTGCGAATCCTGTCACGGCTCCACCCACGCCAATTACCCCGCCACCAACATGTACGGCCAGGAACGTGACAATATTCCGCCTATGCAGTACCAGGCCAACAACCTTCCTATCGGTTCCGAAATGAACTGCCGTCTCTGCCACACCAAAGACATGGATATGAGCGTTCATCACCCCAATATGCTGCATAAGTTCCGCAATCGGCAGTTGATGAGGGTGAAGAATTAGCATCCCTTCCATTTGAGCAAAAAAGCCGACTCGTTTGCGAGCCGGCTTTTTTATTTACGGAAAACGTCGCTCAGATCCTCCTGTCCAACAGAGTTGATTAAATTGAAGTGGAGCCCTTTTTTTTAAAAAGCAGCCAAAATGGGTCTGTGATTTTTTAAGCAAAGTGTAATCATTCAGCATAATTTTTTACCTGATATAATGGGTACATTCGGAAAGTATTAAGTTCGGTGGCGCAACTCCGGATGGGCTCAAGGTAGTATTAGGCCCTTCGGTTCCCCTGAATATTTTCAGGCAGAGTTTTTGAAAACTTTTTTAAGAACCTTGCGTCTATGAATAATGCCCTGATGTGTTTTAGAGGAGGAACATTAACAGAAACGTAAAGCAGAAAGAGTCCATTACAAATAGAGCCAGGAGATGTAAGTATGGGACGAAATCCATTTAATAGAGAAAATATTAGCGAAGACTTTATGGGAGAGTGGCAGAACCTGCTTGATGAGGCGGCTGAACTTCTTGGTGTGCCTGCGGGGTTGATCACCCGTGTCGATGGTGATGAAATTGAAATTTTTCTTTCCAGTGAGACAGCAGGTAATCCTTATTCGGTAGAGCTCATGTCACGGTATCCCGATTCTGGCTGGTACTGTGAACACACTCTAAAAAGCAGGGGGCTTAATCTGATTTCAAATGCACGGCAAGATATTGAATGGAAAAACAATGCCGCTGCCGTCGAACTGGACATGGTCTCATACGTAGGTATGCCCATTGAGCGCCCTGATGGAGAGCAGTTCGGGACTGTTTGTTTTTTGGACAACAAGGAGAACGCTCATAATGACCTTCATATCAGACTGATTCATCAGATTAAGAGGATGATCGAACTGTCTCTTCGCATTGTATTAGACAAGAAGGAGATAGATCGCCGGGACCATTTTATCGATGGCTTAAGCAAAATTTATCCGATCTGCAGTTACTGCAAAAAGGTTCGCGAGGAAACGGGCGAGTGGGTCACGGTCGAGAAGTATGTCAGAGACATTTCCGGTGCCGAAGCCTCACACGGGATATGTCCGCAATGCTTTGAAAGGGAGTTGAAGCTGATAAAAGGGGGTGAGACAAGCCAGAAAAGGGAAACATAATCGCTGTTTATCGAAAAATTGGTTTCATTTTTCTTACCCACGCCGCCCATGCGTTATCGGACCAAAATCAGTATCCAAGAACGCTTTCGGTTAATCAGTGACTTATATGAGGCCATAAACAATACTCCGGCACGACAAAGACCGGGGAGAAGGAACCCCGGTGTGTCAAACGACGACCCGAAATTTACCAGAGGGTCACCTCTCCACGACGTGAAATGAAAGAGTGCCCACACCGGAACGAAGATCGTGCGACAACCCCTTATACTAGCGCCATTCGGGATGCCCCCCCCATTTTTTCAGGATATGGATTTCAGCGCTCATCATCCCAATAGGTATTATCTCCCCCGGTTAAGCCCAAGGTGAATTTGACGGGCTTGGGGGATTTTTTTGTTGACAGGGGTTTTATTGAAGTGGAGGATTTAACTAATTCATTTTGGGAGGCTGTCGGGGCCGAGAATTTTTTATCACTTGGAGGCCGTAGAATGAAAAAGACAGATGTATTGGTAATCGGTGGTAGTGCAACTGGACTGGTAGCAGCAATGACAGCCAAGTCAAACTATCCGGACAAAAAAGTAACCGTTGTTAGAAAAGAAGGAAAGGTTATGATTCCCTGTGGTATTCCATATATTTATGGAACGACAGGGTCTAGCGACAATAATATCTTGCCGGATGATGGGTTAATTAAATTGGGTGTAGATATTCTTGTTGATGAAGTTGTGAAAGTAGATGCAAAAGCAAAATCATGTCAGACCAAATCAGGGGAAACACTTGTTTATGAAAAGTTAATTGTGGGAACAGGTTCAACGCCGACAATTCCAAGTTGGCTAGACGGAACAGAGTTAGAAAACGTTTATACAATTCCTAAAGATAAAATATACCTTGATCATATACAAGAAAAACTTGCCGGACTAAAAAAGATTGTTGTTGTTGGCGCAGGTTTTATTGGCGTAGAAGTATCCGATGAATTAAATAAAATTGGAAAAGAAATAACATTGGTAGAGATTTTACCTACTGTTCTAGGTGCAACATTTGACGATGAATTTTGTTTGGATGCTCAAGAAAAATTAGTTAATCGGAAAGTAAATGTTAAAACTAATTGTGGAATTAAATCGATTACTGGAAATGGCAAAGTAGAAGGTGTTACTTTTAATGACGGGAGTTCTATAGAAGCTGATGCCGTTATATTGTCATTGGGTTATAAACCAAATACATCTTTAGCCGAAGATATGGGATTAGCCCTTAATGAATATGGATTTATAAAAGCGGATCAATATCGTCGTACATCTATTGAAGATGTTTTCGCAGCTGGTGACTGCGCAGAAAAAGTTGACTTTGCAACTGGTAAACTGAGTGGGATTATGCTTGCATCAACTGCTTGTACGGAAGCCCGTATAGCAGCATTGAATTTATATGAACTTAATACTTTCAGTGTTTTTAAAGGAACCGTTGGTATTTACTCAACATGTATTGGGGAAACAGCATATGGCGTAGCAGGTCTAATAGAGAAAGCAGCAATTAAGGAAGGTTTCAAAATTGTTGCTGGTTCTTTTACAGGCGTCAACCGCCATCCGGGGAAGTTAGAAGACGCCCACAAAGAAACAGTCAAGCTTATTGTATGTAAACAATCAGGTGTTATCCTTGGCGGTGAAGTACTCGGAGGCAAATGTGCCGGCCAATTAACTAATACCATCGGTGTTGCCATTCAAAACCACATGACAGTCCATGATTTAATTATGACTCAAATCGGAACACAACCCTTATTGACAGCTTCTCCTGCAGGATTCCCTCTTGTTAAAGCGGCAGAAATTGTTGCAAAAACGTTAAGAAATTAAAAGGACTTTAAGAAACGGCCCTGCTTCGCCTTTTGCCTCGAAGCTGTACTCGAGGCACCTGGTAGGAGCCTTTCTCACCATAAGAGAGAAAGAGAAAAGGATATCCCCAGCAAGCGGGATATCCTTTTCCTTCTTTAAAATTCTTTTAACCCCTCGCTGATTGTCACTTCGGGCAAAAAACTGGCGAAATTTAATACATATTTATTGGTCGCCGACGAAGAACGGCCGGAACTGGTCTTCGCTTTTCTGGAGGGCGGCTTTGATGCTCTGCAGCATTGGTTCTTTGGCGGCCGGCAATTGACCTTCGATATTGATGTAATTGGTATAGTGGTCGCTGGTCAGATAGGAGTTTAGGTTCAAACGTTTGATGATTTCGGCCGTTTCCCGGAGAACGTCGTGGGGACACAGCATTTCGAAAGTCCCATCCAATACCTCTTTTAAGAGAGGCGTATTGATCTTGGGAACAAACGTTCTCAAGCGGATGAAATCCGGGGAAATCTGATTGAGGACACTGGTGGTTTCCACCGCATGCTGGTGGGTCCTTTCTTTTCCGCCGATACCGAGAATGACATAAAGGCTCAGTTCAATCCCGGCCTCCATGACGTATTTACCGGCCGCAATTTGTTTTTGACTGTCGGTTCCTTTTTGAATGAGTCTCAAGACCTCGTCGTCGCCTGATTCGAGGCCAACATGAATCCGGGAGAGGCCCGCTTCTGCAAGCTTTTTCATGCCCTCTGGCCCTTTGGGGGCGATATATTGGGAAGACCCGTAGACGGTTATACGTTCGAGATGGGGAAAAAGGTCTTTGGCATACCGGCAAATTTCACATAACTCTTCAGTCTTCATGGCGATGGTATTGCCTGCAGGAAAGAAGAGCGTTCGTACGTACTCGCCCTGTCTTTCTGCCGCTTCCCGCATGTCTTCCTTGATATCCTCTACCGCTCGAACCTTATACTTGATTCCATCTTTATAGACCATGCAGAAGGTACAGCAATTGTTGGGACAGCCGACGGTGGCCTGTATCAAAAGGGAGTCCGCTTCGCTGGGGGGCCTGTAAATTGGACCTTCGTATCGCATCTTCGGCACGCTGTTTTTCAGGCAGTAAAGGATTGGGCACATCAAAACGGAAAGGTTAAACTCTTATCTTTAAATCTAAGCCTTTGGTCGGAAAAAATCCATGCCCTTTACGGGAGGTTGTTTGCTCAGGAAAAGGAAAAACTGTTAAATCCTTTTGTGTTCTTTTCCCCCGGCTATATTTTCCCGCCCCACCTGCATTGGCCCACTTTTAAAATGATCAGAATAAATATCTCGAAATATCAAATAATATCGATAAAAAATATAAAAAATCGATAGCTTTGTTTTAAAAAAACATTTGATTACAGCCAGATAGCACCTCCAATACTTATGTTGAGGAATTGTAGGGCTTAAAGAATGAGAAGCATGGTTCTCTTCTTTGCCGTCAATTTCTGCCATAAGCGCCGAAGGAAAAATTGTTGCTCAGGCTTTTAAAAAATGGACTGGATTCCGGGAAAAGACAATGAAAATTCATCAAAATTGTAAATGTACAAATTTGATATGATCAAATTATGGCCAGGCCGATAACCCTGTATTCAGAGCGAAAGCCATTGACAGGCAGCGAGGTAGAAGAACCTGCTGTTGAAACTGGTTTCTGAGCGGATAACGACTTTTGCTTGAGAAAAGGCGAGGGGGTTCTGTGTCGGGAAAAACTCAAGAAAAATGAATTCAGCGTATTGAATCTACCTCCTGTTGATTTTTTCTGCCGGGGAAAAAGGTTTTTGCAGTATGCCTTTCCCTTGTTAAAATTAGTTAAATGGAAATTCAGGGCAAAACAAAAGGAGGAACACTATGAAACTGAGCGCGCGCAATTGCCTCAAGGGGAAAGTGAAAAAAGTCATCGAAGGAGCAGTCAATTCGGAAATCATTCTTGAACTTCCCGGGGGATACTGCCTCACTTCCATTATCACAAAAGAAGCGGTGAAGGATTTGGGTCTCAAGGAGGGGAAGGATGCTTATGCTGTGATCAAGGCCTCCAACATTATGATAGGGGTGGATCATCAATAGAACGCAATAGTGCATCCCGCGTGGTTGCGGATGCGAAAGGTGTGCTGGAGCGTTTATAGGGTATCAGGGCCAGGAGAAAAAAAGGGACGGAAGCAAGCTTCCATCCCTTTTTTCGTTTGATAAGTGCAGTGACGGCCTGGAAAACGCCCCCGAACGGCTATTTAAGAGAGCATGATTGACATCCGAATAGAAACCAAAATTTTCCGGCTATTGGCCTTTTGGGCTAATCAGATTCCATGTCTGTTTTCCATACCTGCCATACTTTGCCCACAAGATCAGGGCCGGGTTTGAGAGTAATTTTCCCGGGTTTCCAGCCCGAAGGAGTAGCCTCGGCTCCTCCTGTGGCCCTTACCAGTTGGAAGGCTTGGATCTGCCGCAGGGTCTCGGCAACATGCCTGCCCACGGGTGGAGTTAGCACCTCGTAGGCCTGGATAACCCCGTCCGGGTCGATAATAAACCGGCCGCGGTTTTCAACTCCAGCGTCTTCATCGTATACTCCAAAGGCGGCTCCGACCTTCCCACCGCCGTCTGAAAGCATGGGAAAAGGCACGCCCCCATTAACCATTTTTACCAGTTCGTTGTCGTTCCACATTTTGTGAACAAAAACACTGTCAACACTCATCGACAATATCTCAACATCGAGTTCCCGAAACTTATCGCAGTTAGCGGCGACCGCCGCTATTTCGGTTGCTCAAACGAAGGTGAAGTCACCCGGGTAAAAACACAGCACCACCCATTTGCCAAGAAATTTCGATAGTTGCACAGAGGTAAAATCACCTTTGTGATAAGCAGGAGCGGAAAAATCGGGCGCAGGCTTTCCAACTTGGATCATTTTCTTTACCTCCTCTTGTGGTTGAGTTTTGTCATCTGCTTGTGCTGGTTTTTTCTGGCCGACCGGCCCCCCGGTTGGCCGGGCGCAACCAGCTTTGGGTTTTTCCGCCATTCCTTTCCTCCTTTCAGGTTTTTTAGCCTGTAAAAATTGCAGGTGAAAATATTTGTTTGCATACCTTGTTCAGAATATCTTTAAGGAACGCTATCACAGGTGGTAAAAGTTGCAACTTCGGCAGGTTATCTGGAAACTTTTTTTGATTTTTGGGCAGGGAAAGCGCCAAAAAACGTTGGTTCCAAAAGGAAAATAAGCAGGGCTCCATTATCAAGTCACCGCAAACAAAAACAAAAAGGGGGTTGGCAAATTGCTAATGTGTACCAAAAATTCTACCGAAAGAAAAAATGGCCCGATTAATTTTGGGACAAACCATTTTTATTCTTTTTGGGGGCAATTTTTGGATTCAATTTTATTCCAATCGTCCTTCTTTAGCCAAAGCTTTGGTTTTTTCTTCCTTCCAGCCCCAAAACATTTTTTCAGATGAACATGAGAAGACTCAAAGCCATGACAGCCATGCCACCGATAAGTTCGACAATAGAAAAATGATGTTCACCATATTCCTGCGCCGCCGGTAATAACTCATCCAATGAAATGTAAACCATAATTCCGGCTACGCCGGCAAAGAGTATTCCGAAAACTGCCGGCGAGAAAAATGGCAGAAGGATAAGGTATCCCACCAGAGCTCCGACTGGTTCGGAAAGGCCTGAAAGAAAAGAAAGCCTGAAAGCCTTTCGCCGACTGCCGGTGGCATAATAAATGGGGACAGAGACGGCGATTCCCTCGGGAATATTATGGATGGCGATAGCTACAGCAATGGCCACTCCAAGTTGAGGGTCGGTCAGGCCTGCGGTAAATGTCGCCAGCCCCTCAGGAAAATTGTGAATGCCGATGGCCAAAGCAGTAAAAAGCCCCATACGGTGAAGTTTGGCAAAATCGTGCGACTGGTTCTGAGGAAGTTTTTCGATTCCCTGCTCCATCTCTTCAATGGAATGAAGTTCGTGGGGGTTCTCATAGTTTGGAACAAGTAAATCTATAAAAGCAATAAGTGCGATCCCACCGAAAAATGCCCCGACCGTCGCCCATGTACCCGGCCCCTCACCCAAGACCGTGATTAACTCCTCCTTGGCTTTAAAAAAAATCTCGACAAAGGATACATAGATCATAACTCCTGCTGAAAAACCAAGGGCCAATGACAAGAACCTTGTATTGGTGGTCTTCATAAAAAAGGCCAGGGCGCTGCCTATGCCGGTGGCAAGACCTGCCAGAATAATGGCCCAATTTTTTCTACTCTGAATATTTGAACTGTTCGCCTGCAAGCCTTACTAATAACCACCCCGTAATGAATTGCAGAACTATCAATAAAAAAGAAAGCCCAATGTAAACCGCCCCAAATTTACTGATAATGCCGCTTGCCACTATCACCTTGTTAACCACAAAATGGCCCATGACAACAAAAGCAACTCCGGGGCAGATAAGAGCCAGCGTAACCGGTGAATTTTCCTCGTGATTGAGAAGTGTATGGAAATAATTCATTCGTTTCATGACAGCCCAACCCAAAAGAAAAAATACTATCTGAATAGAAAAAATAATGGCCAGTAGAATAAAGTTTGATGCTCCATGGCCGAGTTCCAACGTATGAAGACCATGACTTAACCGCATCATTGCAATACCTGCTGTAGTCAATATGGGGATAACCACCCAAAGTGTTGGTAATGAGGCTCGAGAGACACCATGTTTGAACATGTCATTCATACCGATAACCAATTTGATCATGCCCAGGAACAAAGCACCTGTGGTAAAGAAAATCGATAACAGGTAGCTGATGCCGATTACGATATTATTGTGACTCATTGCAGCTGGGGCGGCGAGACCAACACCGATCATGGCAAAGGCAAAACTGGGCAGAAGTTGGCTGAGTGAGTTGTTGGCCGTATGATCAAAGCTTCCGTGTTGCAGGACATGGCTGAAAAAAGCTAGGAAAATCCGACTGGCCCATATACCAACTATTAAAAAAAGAAGTATGGAAAAGGGAAAAAGCCATTCAACGATTCCCCATAAATGGGGGATAAAAATGGCTGAAATTATAAAACACACGTTAATGCTCATAGCATAAGTCAAGGGTATCGCCATGAGTTGCGTGTGGGCGTTGGTACCGGTGATTTTCTCAATGCCTCCGTTTTTTTTAAAACTACGGTATTGACTGAAATTTAAAATCAGCCATCTGAAATGAAGCCAGCCGAATGCTAAAATGCCGGCAAGCCCGAGCAGAATCATACCCTGCCTGCTTGTACCGGCTGTTTGTATATGAGAAAACCAGTCAGTAAAGACCGGAATAGGCCTGCCGGGATGAGGCACCCAAAACAGCAGGTACATAAAAAAAGTAACCACCATCCCCCCTGAGCCCAAAGATGCCAGAAAATGTAATGCAGACCAATTTTTAATATTTTTTTTCAAGACCGGGCATCCTTCGTTTTATTGCCATGAAATATTGAATATTGGACCGTTTTTTAGTCCGCGAAATCCCCCTGCGGGCCTTTATCCGCATCCAGAGCCGCCGCTTTTGCCTTTATCCCTTCAGCATCCCACTGTGCTGGATCCTCTATCCTCCCGACCTTCGCCCCAAGGTCGTAGGAGCCGGCCGCCAGGATGGCTTCCACCGCCAGGGGCGCCGTATCGGCTGCGTTGAAGACAGAGGTCAGCAAGGTATACACAAAATCTTCCACGGACTTTGCCATCCGCTCCCGGATATCCCGCGACTGACCCAGAAGTTTGTTCTCGAAAGGAAGGTTCAATTTCTTGTAGTCTCCCTTTTTCCATCCTTTCTCCTGGGCGTACTTGACCATCTGGTCCCACATATCGTCCGTGACGCCGGCTTTGGGGGCGCGTTGAAACTCCCCGTTTTTATCCAGCTGCGCGTTTCCGTAATCGTTGACCTTGACTCCCCATGAGATCATCTGCAGGGCCGTAGCCACGTTGGCTTTGGTCGTGGCGGTCTCGGCGGTGATCCTGCGCAGCCTCTCGCTGCTGTTTCCAGAAGTTCCATGCTGGGCGCCCGAGACCCCGTACGGTTTCAGGGCCTGATGAATACTGGCCGTGAGTTCCACCTGGATCCCCGCTTCGCTCTCCTCGATGCCGTGCGTCGTCCCGTTGTTGAGGGCAATCCAGTCGGGGAAGATGTCATGGGCATTAAGCCCCTGGATCAGGTAAAGGGCTTCTTCCACGGTGGATAACCCCTCCTTGCCCTTGATCTCCCCGACCTCCGTTTCCAGGCCCGCCCACGCTGGAACGTAACCCGCCAGGTCGATGCTTGCCTGGAGGTTCTTTTCGTCCGGGAGGTGGGAGGCATCGATGGCGATGGAGGTTAAACCCGCATCGAAAAGGGATGGAATTTCTATCTTGGCTTTTTCCACGTCGGAGTCGCCCTTGATTCCGTAATGATCCCCATGGATTGCTACCGGTACCGTGATCCCCATTTCGTTGGCGAGAGAATCAACAATCCTTGCCAGGTTCCAGAAGTTTACGGCGCAATAGGCCCCGGCGCCCCCCTCAGATTTGGCGATTTCAAGGATGATGGCGGCGTTGGCGCGCTGGGCGGCGGCAAGGGCTCCGCGAACGACAAGCAGGTTGCGTCCGTTGGCGGCTATGGTCATCGCTTTTCCCTTTGCCATGAGAGCTCTGTCGATGGCCTTGCCGCTGACGATAAGTGCTTTTGAATTGGGAAAAAGTTTTACGATATTGGGAGGACGACCCGTAGAGAGAGCCTCGGTGAAATCTTTCTGAGAAACAGCTGCCATAGTTGACCTCCTTGCCCGTTTAGTGAAAAGGATCGGTTCCGTTATGGAGTTAGAAAACGTTGTTGAAAAGAAATCGCTTTTTGCGGAGTCGCTACTCCAGTGGCGTTACGGAGTTAAATCGACCCCACCGAGTAGCTGTTTTAATAAATTTCTAATGCACACACACCCCTTTGTCAACAAAAACCCCCGTCGGAAAGCGTGACTTATCGCTTTTCGTTTTTTTGCCCGGTTTGTGCCGCACCAGCCCTCCCGTTCCATCCGATTGACCGTTAAGACAATGGGTCGAGGGGTCTGCAGAGGGGTCAAGTCTCCGTTTGTGCAGAGGGGTCAAGTCTCCGTTTGACTCTTGGTGTTAGTTGGGGGATCCGGGCGGAGGGGTTAAATCTCCGTTTGACTCTAGGAAAATGTGTCTTGCGAGTCGCCAAATAAAAGTCATTTAAATGGCCCGTCCAAAAATGGATCGGGCCATTTAATCTCTTCGTGATATTTTCAGGCTTTTCCGGCACTGCCGAGAACGGTCTCGTTTTTGTGTTTGACCAGCTTGATCAGTTCCTTGCGGGCTTCTCCCAGGTATTTGCGCGGGTCGAACTCGCTCGGGTTATTGGTCAGGTACTCCCTGATCTTGGCGGTGACGGCGAGGCGGCCGTCGGAGTCGATGTTGATTTTGCACACCGCGCTGGCCGCAGCTTTCCTCAACTGGTCTTCCGGGATGCCGATGGCCCCCTCCATTTTGCCGCCGTACCGGTTAATGAGCTGGACGTATTCCTGGACGACGCTTGATGCGCCGTGAAGGACGATGGGGAAGCCGGGAAGTTCCTTTTCGACTTGTTTAAGGATGTCGAAACGCAGGGTCGGGGGCGGTTCGCCGGGCTTGATCTTGAATTTGTAGGCGCCGTGGCTGGTGCCGATGGAAATAGCCAGAGAGTCGACTCCGGTTTTGGAGACGAAGTCGACAACTTCCTCAGGTTGGGTGTAGGTCGATTTTTCAGCCTGCACTTCATCTTCGATGCCGGCCAGGACGCCCAGTTCCCCTTCGACGCAGACGTCGTGCTGATGGGCATACTCGACCACCTGCCTGGTCAGGGCGACGTTTTCATCGTAGGGGAGGTGGGAGCCGTCGATCATTACCGAAGAAAATCCGGAATCGACGCAGGACTTGCACAGTTCAAAGGTGTCGCCATGATCGAGGTGGAGGCAGATGGGTATCTGCGAGCCCATCTCCCTGACCATTTTCACGGCGCCCATGGCCATGTAGCGCAACATGGTGCTGTTGGCGTAATTGCGGGCACCCTTGCTGACCTGGACGATAACCGGCGAGGAGGTTTCCGCGCAGGCCATGATGATGGCCTGAAGCTGTTCCAGGTTGTTGAAGTTGTAGGCAGGGATAGCGTAGCCGCCATCAACGGCCTTGGCAAACATTGCCCTGGTATTTTCGAGACCCAGATCCGAGTAATGTACCTTGTCGCTCATAATGCCGTCCTCAAGTAGAAGAATTCAGTTATAGTGCTGAAAAACAAAGAAAAATCAAATAGTTAATTAACCAATAACAATATTACCAGTTGGCCGAGGTCCCGTCCAGCATTTGCAAAATTTTTTGTTATAAATTATGAATAATCAGGGCTAACATGAAGACCGCGGTCCGGTGAAACTGATAGTATTAAGTTAAAAGAGTAATGCGTCGTCCGGGGACGGAACCCCGGCGCCAGATGCCCTTTCCATGGGCGACACGAGTCCTTGCGCTGAATAGTTTCAAAAATTGAAGTTTTCCGGGAAAAGAAAGAAACAAAATTTCTGTTAAGCTTGAAAAAAAACCAGGGTGAATGGCCTCAAAATAAAAATGCGTGCTTATTGGAGGGCGAAGATACTTATGAAAAATGGCATTAAAGGAGGGAACGGGCGATGGAATAGATCTGGACTGGCTTTTTTAAAAGGTTTTCTCCGTCATCCGGAACTGGTCGGTTCCATCGTTCCGAGTTCCCGATATCTTGAAAAACGGATCGTATCTGCCGCCCTGGTGGAGAAGGCTCGCCTGGTGGTTGAACTAGGCCCGGGGACAGGCGGGACGACCCGTGCCATTCTTGATGCTCTGCCCCATGATGCCAGGCTTCTTGCCATTGAAATCGATCCTCAATTTGTGAGTCTCCTCAAAAGCGTTGATGATCCCCGTCTTATCGTTCATCATGGAAGTGCTGAAAAACTGCAGGAAGTTCTTAGGTATTACGATGTTTCCTGCCCCGATGCCGTGGTCTCGGGGATTCCTTTCTCCACTATGCCACCGGGCCGGGGGGGACGGATTCTGGAGGCCATTTGGGCGTCTCTGGCTCCGGGAGGTTATTTTGTTGCCTACCAGTTTCGCAAACGGGTGGCTGATCTCGGTAAAAAAGCGTTCGGCATACCGGAAACCGAGATGGAGCTTTTCAACGTTCCGCCGATGCACTTGTTCCGCTGGAAAAAATCTTTCCCCTCTAAACGGGCTTGTGGAGAATAAAAAGCTTTCGACCCTTTCCGGTAGATGAACTGTTGCCATCTTTGGGCGTTTGGTCCTCTCTTGCCCAACTCCTTTAATACTGTAGGGTGCTTTATTCAACGATGTGCCTAGGAGTTTGTCGGACTTGGGGGCTCTTAACGAGAAAAAGGGAAATTGAGAGCAGATTTTTGCAAATTTGAGAGCGAATAGCGGGACTATTTGTCGAAAATTTGCGGAAATATGGACCAATTTACCTTTTTCACAGTAGATTCATGCCTAAGTTCGACAGACTCCTAGGTGCCATTTGGTGTCGGGACGGTTGCAGGTCATGCCCCAGGATGGTTTTCTGCGTTTTGTGAAGTGCGGTGAAGTCATAAACTTGCAGGGTGAATAGTAACATTATAGGATACATCTCATGAGAGCCGACGAGTTCCTATCCCTGGTCAGGAAGCGCCGCAGCGTCAGGGCCTATCGACCCGACCCTGTGGAAAAAAAGAAAATTTTACGTTGTCTGGAGGCTGCCAGGTTGGCCCCATCGGCCTGCAATGCCCAGCCGTGGACATTTATTGTGGTCGACGAGTCGCACATGAAAAACGCCCTGGCGGATTTGACCAATGATTCCTGGCTGCCCCTCAATCGTTTTGCCAGGCAGGCGCCGGTGCATGTGGTGGTCGTGGTTGAAAAACCCAACTGGACTTCAAGCCTGGGCGCAGTTGTCAAAAAACGGGATTTTCCCTGGATTGATCTCGGTATTGCCGCCGAGCATTTTTGCCTGCAAGCGACCGCTGAAGGTTTGGGGACCTGTATGCTCGGCTGGTTTAATGAAAAGGGGGCGCGCACTTTGCTCGGCATCCCGCAAAAGAGCCGGGTCGGCCTCATTATCACCCTGGGTTATGCCGCCGACCCAGCGGATCAGCCCAAACAACGCAAAACAATGGAGAAGATCGTGCGCTGGAACAGCTATGCCGGAGAATCATTTGTGAAGTCAGAGGCGGTCACGGGAGACGGGGGCAGATCGTGATTGGCGTTATTTCTGACACCCACGGTCTCATGCGGCCCGAGGCCCTGGATGCTTTGCAGGGCAGCCGTCTGATTCTCCATGCCGGCGATATCGGCAGTGAGGAAGTTCTCTCCCAACTACAAAGTATTGCCCCTGTGGTCGCGGTCAGGGGCAATACCGACCGGGCGCCCTGGGCTGCGAACCTGCCATGGACCGAGGCCGTTAAAATCGAGGGCCGCCTGATCTACCTTTTGCACGATTTGGCCTGGCTCGATCTTGACCCACGGTCGGCTGGAATCAGCGTTGTCATTTCAGGACATTCTCATAACCCGGAGGTGGAAACCAGGGACGAAGTGCTTTACCTGAACCCCGGCAGCGCCGGGCACAAACGTTTTCGTTGTCCGCTGACGGTCGGGCGCCTGATCTTTGTTGATGGGGAGGTGCGCGGTGAGATTTTTCCTTTGGGGATTTGAAATCAATTCCGGAGCGAGGATGTGGCTCTTCAGCCTGTTGAGAAGGGCTTTGCTCCGCCCGGCCCAAGGGCCAAATGGACGGCATAAATCCATTGAGCTGAGTTATTGCGCGGCAATAAAAAAGGGCCGGTGAAAACACCGGCCCTTTGAAATCAATGGCCTTGTAAAGTCGGCCTGATCAGTCTTGTCTCATCATGCGCATTTTTTTACGCAGTCTTCTTTGTGCTTCCTTTTCCTTGCGTTTCTTTTTGACGCTCGGTTTTTCGTAGAACTTGCGCTGTTTCATCTCGCGAAACAGCCCCTCCTGCTGAAGCTTACGTTTGAGGACACGAATGGCCTTTTCAACATTATTGTCGACGACATGTATTTCCAAAAAAAACTCACCCCATTTCCAGGTCGATTTTACTTGATAATCCTGTTGACCAAACAGGAAAGATCTAATTTTATAATGCAGATAAGTAAAAAATACAACAATAAATTCATAATAACACCCTGAAAAGCTGAATTTTTATTCCACCGTTGCGGAATCCGGCAATTTTTTCGAGAGGCAGGCCGGTGGCTTTGGCTAGCTCTGGGGGACAGACCAGGCCCAGGATCCAGCCGCGAAAATTTCGACGATAAATCTTCCCCATTTCGCGGTAAAAGGTTATGGGATCATTTTCTTCGTAAATGCGTTTGCCGTAGGGAGGATTGCACAAGATCAGCCCCGTTTCGGCAGGTGCTTCCAGCTCAGAGAGGCTGGCTTGGCGGATATCGATCTCCTCCCCCACCTGGGTGTTGCCGGCATTGTGACGGGTTGCTTCCACGGCCCGTGGGTCTCTGTCCGAGGCGAAAATCGAGCTGGCGGGTCCCCGGATTTGACGAGTGGACGCCTCCAGAAGGCTGTTCCAGAGGCCCGGACGGTAATGGGGCCAGTTCATGAAGGCAAAGCTGCGGCGAGCCCCCGGAGGCCGGTTGGTTGCCAGCAGGGCGGCCTCGATGGGGAAAGTCCCGGAACCGCACATGGGGTCCAGAAGCGGCATCTCGCCGTGCCAATTGAGCATCCCTAATATGCCTGCGGCCAGGGTTTCCCGCAGGGGGGCGGCAACAGCGCTCTCCCGGTAACCGCGCCGGTGGAGCAGATCACCCGAGCTGTCCACGGAAAGAAGGCAATGATTTTGGTCGAGACGGGCGAGAACGGTCTGTTGCGGTCCGTTTGAAGTTGTTTGGGAAATTCCCAGGCTGTGGCTGATGGCCGCTTCGATGGTTTCGCTGATACGGTCGCTGTGAAGCAGTCGTGAACTATGGCTGGAGGCCTGGACCCTGAACCGTGTTCCGGGGCGAATGAAACGGCCCCAGGGAATCTGCAGTGCCTTTTTGTAGAGGGTCGGAAAATCGCGGCATTTAAAAGTGCCGACCCGAACCAGAATCCGGCTGGCGGCACGAAGCCAGAGATTGGCCTGATAGAGTTCCTGTAAACCACCCTGGAACTCAATCCCGCCTTCAAGCGGTTTGACGTTTTCTATTCCTAACTCAACCAAATTCCGAGCACAGATGTTTTCGAGGCCGGGCTGGGTGACGGCGAACATGTCCAAAATCTGACGCGGTTTCAACGGTTACGGCGACTTTCAAGTTGAGGGTTCGATTTGCTCTTTTCCTGTTCTTTTGGGCATGGTAAATTTAACCGGTTTTTAAGGATTAATCCACCTGTACTATGCATCTTTTTGCCGAATGGCTTCGCCTTGCCCTTTTTTGAGTGATTATGAGTTCAGAAAATTCCCATCTGAAAACATCCGATCTGCTGAAGCGTCTCGACCGCTTCCTTGATTTGACTGAAACCCTTTATTCTTCCCAGATGGTGAAGACCGTGCCTCTTGTCGATCTGATCGACAAGGTTATCGCCTTTCGCTGGCAGAAAAACGGCCAAAGCGGTTATTTTCATCCCGTCGAACACCCGGACGTCGTGGATCATCGTGACCTGATTGGCATTGACCGCAACCTGGGGCTCCTCAACCGCAACACCCTGCAGTTTGTCAAAGGTTTCTCTGCCAACAACGTGCTCTTGTGGGGGGAGCGGGGGAGTGGCAAATCCTCTGCGATCAAGGGTCTGCTCAGGGATTTGCCCGGCCAGGGGTTGCGCATCATCGAGGTGCGCAAGGAGGATCTTTGGCAACTGCACGAAATCACTCGTCATTTGCGCGGTCTTCCTTACCGTTTTGTCCTTTTCTGTGATGATCTTTCCTTTGACGAGGTGGAAGTTTCCTACCGCGAATTGAAGGCGGTTCTCGAGGGTGGGATCGAGGCGCGCCCGGAAAACGTCCTCATTTATGCCACCAGCAACCGTCGTCATCTTATGCCCGAGTCCCTGGACGACAATATCTCAGGGAATGAAATTCACCCTCATGAGGCGGTTTCCGAAAAGCTGTCTCTTTCCGACCGCTTCGGTATGCGCCTCGGCTTTTACCCCATGGACCGGAAAACCTACCTGGCCATCGTCTATCGCATGGCGGAAAAGGCAAGGCTTCTTATCACTCCCCAGAAACTACAGATGGAAGCGGAGCAGTGGAGTCTGCGCCAGGGAGGCCGTTCGGGCCGTGCGGCCCGGCAATTCATCGATGATCTGAGCGGCAGGCTTGGTTTGGCGGGCAGCAGTGGGGCGGCCGAAAACCTTGACTTTGGAAAATCGAGGTGATAAATAACGACAGTTTCAGGTGCCGGGTGTTAAGTGTTAGGTCCAACACCCCTTGTACCGCAGTCCCGGTATCAGAGGCCTGTCCCATGTGCGGCCCAAGCCCATGGGGAGGCCTGTGGATTCCTGGCGATTGATGACGCGTAGTCAGATTTTTTCAATAACTGGATTTTCTATAAAAGAGAGGTTGTCATGGAAAGGACTTTTGCCATTATCAAGCCCGACGCTTTTGCCGCCGGGAACGCCGGAAAAATTATCGCCAGGATTTATGAGGAAGGCTTCAAGATTGTCGGCATGAAGAAGCTTTTTCTCAGCAGGAAGGAAGCGGAAGGTTTTTACTATGTCCATAGGGAACGCCCCTTTTTCGGCGAATTAACCGAATTCATGAGCCGCGGTCCCTGCATCGTCATGGTTTTGGAGGCCGCAGATGCCATCAATCGCTGGCGCAAGGTCATGGGCGCGACCAACCCGGAAGAAGCGGAGGCTGGGACCCTGCGCAAGGAGTTCGGTACCTTTATCGGCGAGAACGCCACCCATGGTTCCGATGCGCCGGAAACCGCGGCCTTTGAGATTTCCTACTTCTTCTCCGGCCTGGAACTCCTCTGAGGAAGAGCTTAACAGGCCAACAACCCCTGGCTTTTGGAAACCACTTTGCCCAGGAAAAAAGCCAATGTTTTCCATTGTTTTGGCTTATTTTTTATTCAATTGAACCAAATCGGCCCTTCGGATATAATTTCGGAGGGCTTTTTAATTAACCTGCATCCAAAAGTTGGGGGCGGGAGAAGAGTGTAAGTGCTTGGCCTGAATAAGTATTTCAAAAATCTGAGGCGCACCCTCAGGTCTGTCGGTGATTTTTGAAATACTTAAGCAGATGCAATAACTTGCGCTATTGCCCGCTCATAACTCACGGAATAAGGATTAATTCAACGACTTCCCGCTAAGCGGTCCCGGTGGCAAACTTGGCTAAGCACGATATCAAAAACATGACCCTTGAGGATCTGACCGATTTCCTTGCCGGACGGGGCAAGGAGCGGTTTCGAGCCCGTCAGATAATGCAGTGGATCTACCGCCATGGCGCCACCGATTTCAGCGCCATGACTACCCTCTCCAAGGGGCTTCGGGCCGAACTCGAAAGTTCGGCCATGATTTCCCGTCTAGTTACTTTGAAGGTTGAGGAGAGCGGGGACGGCACCCGCAAGTACCTGTTTCAATTGGATGACGGGGAGAGCGTGGAAACCGTGCGCATTCCCATGGAAAAGGAACGTGCCACCCTGTGCGTGTCGACCCAGGTCGGCTGTGCCATGGGCTGCAGCTTCTGCCTGACGGGGACAATGGGGCTGAAACGCAATCTGACCCCCGCCGAGATCGTCAATCAGGTCTGCGAGGTGATGAGAGATCATCCGGTCAACAACCTCGTCTTCATGGGCATGGGCGAACCGCTGCAGAATTTCGAAAATGTCGGAAAAGCTCTGCAAATCCTCCACATGGAAGAGGGCTTCGATTTCAGCTCCCGAAGGATGACGGTTTCGACCTGCGGCCTGGTCCCCGAAATCCGGCGCATGGGAAATGATTATCCGGCTTCCCTGGCCATCTCCCTCAACGCCACAACTAATGAACTTCGCGATCAGCTTATGCCTGTCAACTGCCAATACCCTCTTGAGGAACTCATGGCCGCCTGCCGTGACTATCCTCTCAAGCCCCGGCAGCGGATCACTTTCGAGTACATTCTGATCGGAGATCTGAACGATACCCTGGCGGACGCAAAAAGGCTGGTGCGGCTCCTGCATGGGGTCAAGGCGAAGGTTAACCTGATCCCTTTTAATGAGCACCCCGGGACATCTTTCCGCACCTCCAGTGAAAAAAGCATGGAGGCTTTTCAGACTTATCTTCTTGATCATGGGCTGGTGGCGGTACGCAGGGCCAGCCGGGGGCGGGATATTTCAGCGGCTTGCGGGCAGTTGAAAGGAAGCTGCTGCGAGGAAGGTAATGGGCACTTGGAGGAAAAACGCTTTGCGGCAGGGCTTTGCAATGACAGTTGAAATGGTATAAAAGGAGATAACTACTGATGAGTCAACGGATTTTGGGGATTATCGGCGGCAGCGGTCTTTACGACATGGAGGGGCTTACTCAGGTTGAGGAGCTTCGGGTCGAGACCCCCTTTGGCGATCCCTCCGATGTTTTTCACACCGGGCTGCTGGGGGAGACCCGCATGGTGTTTCTGGCTCGCCACGGCCGAGGGCATCGCCTGCTGCCTTCCGAGGTTCCCTATCGGGCTAATATTTATGCCATGAAAAAACTCGGGGTCGAGCGGATCATTTCCGTTTCCGCCGTGGGGAGCATGAAAGAGGCCTTGGCGCCCGGTCATATGGTTGTCCCGGATCAATTTTTTGACCGTACCACGGGCAAGAGGGCCTCGACATTTTTCGGCAACGGGGTTGTCGGCCACGTCCAGTTCGCCGATCCGGTCTGTTCCGACCTTTCCGGACTACTGGCCGGGACGGCATCGGAAGCGGGCGCCGTGGTCCACCGGGGAGGGACCTACCTCTGCATTGAAGGACCGAACTTTTCGACCCGCGCGGAATCCACTATCTTTCGCAGCTGGGGTGTTGATATCATCGGTATGACCAACTTGCCGGAAGCCCGTCTCGCCAGGGAAGCGGAGATATGTTATGCCACCCTGGCCATGGTAACCGACTACGACTGCTGGCATGCTGAGCATGAAGATGTGTCGGTGGAAGCGATTATCGCTACCCTGCAAAAGAATGTCGCTATGGCCTGCCGCATTATTGCTGCTGCCGCTGCGAAAATCGCAAGTGGCCGCTCCTGTGCATGCAAGGAGGCATTGAAGTACACGATTATGACACCTGCGGAACTGATCCCCGGGAAAACCCGTGCGGATCTCGATCTTTTGATTGGAAAATACCTCTGAGGTTTTTAACCCGGACTGTCAGAATGGACGTCTGTTCTGAATATTTAAGCTCCAGGGAAGGAGAAGTCTGATATGCTGGTTGTCGGTTCTGTGGCTCTCGATTCGGTTGAAACCCCGTTTGGCAAGGTTGAAGAGGTTCTGGGTGGTTCGGGCACTTATTTTTCGACCTCCGCATCCTTTTTCACCGACGTCAATCTCGTTGCCGTCGTTGGGGAGGATTTTCCCGAGGAGCATTTAAGTTTTCTGCGTTCGCGGAATGTCGATCTCGGTGGTCTCCGCAAAGTTCCCGGCCAAACCTTTCGTTGGAAAGGTGAGTACGGTTACGATCTCAACGATGCGCATACCCTGGAAACCCATCTCAATGTTTTCGAAAATTTCCGGCCCGAAATTCCCGTGGGCTGGGAAAAGTCCAAATTCGTTTTTCTCGCCAACATCGACCCCCATCTGCAGCTGGAAGTTCTCGACCGTATCGTCGAGCCTGAAGTGGTGGCCTGCGACACCATGAACTTCTGGATCGAGCGGGAACGCCCCGCCTTGGTCGAGCTTCTCAAAAAGGTTGATATTCTCCTCATCAATGAAAGCGAGGTCCGCCAACTGGGCGGCGAGGCCAATCTTGTCAAGGCTGCGCGTATCATTCTCGATATGGGTCCCAAGACCCTGGTCGTGAAGCGGGGGGAGTATGGTGCCCTGATGTTTTCCGAGCATGCTCTTTTCGCTGCGCCGGCTTATCCTCTGGAAGAGGTATTCGATCCCACCGGGGCTGGAGACACCTTTGCCGGCGGTTTTATGGGCTACCTCGCAGCGACCCGGAACCTTTCTCCAGAGAACATCCGCCAGGCCATTATCTTCGGGTCGGTAATGGCATCTTTCACGGTGGAGCGCTTCAGCCTGGAACGGATGAAAGTGCTGGAATACGTTGAAATCAAGGAGCGTTTTCGCAAGTTTAAGCTGTTAACGGAGTTTCAGGGGCTGGATTGAGAGAGCGCAAACAAGATGTTTCTTTATAATTCCGAAGTTAAAAAGCTGGATATAGAAGTCAAAGACATCATCTCCCTTTACCGGTCCGCCAACGATATGCAGGTGGCTTTGCCCGGTCACACATCCCAGCGGGCGTCCGGTTTTCTCTGTTATTACAAGGTAGAGGACCGATGTGAAATTGTCGTGGCTTTTCATCTGCAAGAGGAAAATATCCTGGGGTTTTATACCTGGGATCAGGGGAGTGTTACCCCTCAGGATGCCAGGCCCGTCATCGAGGAAGGATTAGGCTTTTTTGAAGCCATGGGTTTTATGATGGGAGACCTGGAACTTCACAGCTTCGGCGTCGAAGATAGCCGGGCACAATGGGAAAGCTTCCCTCTGAAAAAGGGCTTGGTTCCACGACCAAAGGAAGCGCGGAAAAAGAAAAAATCGGGTGGTTCCGATTCCGTACCGCCGAAAGTTTTACAGAAAATGTCGGGAGAGGAGGAAGACGGAGTGTCTGATTCCGAGGTGCTGGAGTTGACTCCCTATGAAAAATGCCGGACTCAAAGGTTGAAACTTTGCCAAAAAGTGGGCCGCCTTCTGGCTTCATTTTAGAAAGGTTGTAAGGGATTTATGAAAAAGCTGTCTTTGCTTGTGTCCTTGATTTTGACTTTCTCCTTTTTGGCGGTTTCCTGTGCCCCAGTCCAACAGGTTGACAAGACCAAGGAGGCTGAGGCCCATTACATGCTGGGTATTTCCTACCTGAAAGAGCAGAACTTTACTCATGCTCTTAAAGAGTTTCTTACAGCAGAAGAATTCGATGCCCGGCGGCTGGATATTCAGGAAGGAATTGCTTTGGCCTATCAGCTGAAGCAGGCTTATCCGGAAGCAGAAAAATATTATTTGAAGGCTTTGAAAATCGATCCGAAAGAGCCTCGAATTGCCAGCAATCTGGCAACGCTTTATCTGGATATGAGGGAATGGGACAAAGCCATCAGATATTTCGAGGAGGCAAGCAACAACATCCTTTTCGACCAGCCAGAAAAGGCTCTACTTGGTATCGGCTTTGCCCACTTTAAAAAGCAGGATTACCAGAAGGCCAAGCTTTATTATGAAAAAGCCCTTGAAAAAAAGTGGAATTTTGCTCCCGCTTATTTCCGCCTGGGAGAGTTGTTTCTGGCCCAGGATAAAGTGACCCTCGCTCAGCAGAATTTCGAAAAAGCGATTGACCTGAACCCGAACTATGTAACGGCCTATTTTCAACTGGCCCTGACACAAATGAAAGCGAAGGATTTCAACAAGGCGCGGGAATCTTTCAGAAAAGTCATTCTACTGACCCCTGAAAGCGAAATAGCCGTTCGGGCGGGCGAGCTTATGAAAGTTCTTCCTGAAAATGAGTGATGTACGGTTTTGAATCGACAGGGACTTGTCCTGTGATATCGGCGATTGACATATAAGCCTTTTTGAAAATTCGAGAGGGATTTGAATGGAGGTTCAGTGCCCTAAGTGTCGTACTCGGTACGAAGTTGATGACTGGAAACTTTCGCAGAAAATGCTGCGAGTTGAATGTCCAGCTTGTTCATGCCCTTTTGAAAAGCTTTCAAAGCGGTGCAAACCCATAGATATGAAGAAAACAGAGCCGCAGCCGGTGGCTTCCTCCTCAACCCCGCTTTTGGGACCCCAAATTACCACCGCAGATCATCTCCCGGCTAAAAAGATCCTGGTGGTGGACGATTCCCTTTTTTTCCGGGAGATGATCCTGGACATTCTCAAACCTCTGCGGGCAGACTTTCTGATTGCCTCCAATGGCATTGAGGCATTGGAAATCATTAAGAACCAAGAGCCCGATGTGGTTCTGCTTGACCTTCATCTCCCCCAAAAAAACGGTTTTGCCGTTATCCGCGAGGTCCGTTCCAGTCCTTCTCTCAAGAATACCTGTCTGTTGGCCATGAGCGGGGTCTATCATAAGGAAGAGGATGCCGTCGAAGCCAAAAAGATCGGGGCCAATGATTTCATCAAAAAATCTTTTACTCCCGAAATTTTGCAGCAGTTTGTTAAAACATGGCTGATATGGTGAACTCCGAAAAACAATTCAGTGCCGCTGTCAAGAAACTGTTGCGTTGTACGGAGAACCAGCCTTTCGATACAGCCGTTATTTTCGGTTCCGGCCTCGGATTCCCTGCGGGCGAGCTGGAGACTTTTCATAGTTTTGCTTATGATGAACTGGCTGTTTTGCCGAGAACAACCGTCCAGGGGCACGAGGGGCGCCTGGATCTCTGTTGCCTGGGGGGGCGCCGTTTGCTCCTGTTTTACGGGCGCCATCATCTCTACGAAGGTCTGAGTGCCTGGGAGGCCACGGTTAATGTTCGTCTTGCCGGGGCTCTCGGCTGTCGGCGACTGCTGATTACCAACGCAGCCGGAGGGATAAACCCGACCCTCAAGCCGGGCCATCTCATGTTTGTCAGCGACCACCTCAACCTGATGGGCGACAACCCTCTCCGGGGCCGGCCCGGGGCCTTTATCGATTTGGCCCGATTGTACGACAGGACCTTATTCCCGCCCCTTCGCCATTACGCTGAAAGTCATGGCATCTCTTTGCGAGAGGGTGTTCTCGCCGCAGTTCTCGGGCCTTCTTACGAAACCCCTGCCGAAATCAGGATGCTGGCCTCCCTGGGTGCCGATGCGGTCTGCATGTCCGGTGTCCCCGAGGCTATCATGGCCAAATATCTTGGCTTCGAAGTCGCGGCTTTTTCCTTTATTGCCAATTTAGCGGCGGGCCGTGGGGAGGGCCCTCTACACCATGATGAAGTTTTGGCACAGGCCTTCCGCAAGCGGGATGATTTTTCGTGCCTGGTTACCCGTCTGCTTCGACAATGGTGTGGTCTGATGGATTAGCCTCTCTTCTTGACACCTTCAAGCTGAATGCTACACTTTCTGGAAAAAATGGAGAGTGAAGACGGTGAAAAAAATCCAGTCCATCCTTGTCGTTGACGATGAGGGCAATTCCTGTTTCGGCCTGAAGGCTCTTCTCAGCCGGGAAGGTTACCATGTCGATTGTGTGGCAAACGGCCAAGAAGGATTGCAATATCTTCAGGAAAACAGCCCCCAGTTGGTAATCAGTGATATTCGCATGCCTGAAATGGACGGACTTTCCTTCCTCAGGCGGATCAAGAGGGATTATCCTCAAATCAACGTTATTCTCATGACTGCTTTCGGTGGTCTCGATTCCTATATTGATGCCATGAACAAGGGCGCTTTTGAGTATCTCATAAAACCTCTTAAAATTCATGAATTGAAGAAAGTTATTGACCGGCTTGAAGAAGAAATTGTTCCCGGTTTTCCCGATGAAAATGATTTTGCAGGAGGAGTTGAAAGCTGATGGATTTTAAAAAAATAGTCTTTGCAACCGATTTTTCGGAGAATTCCAATCATGCCTTTGAATATGCCCTGAATCTGGCCCAAAAGTATGATGCCCTGTTGGTTCTTGTTCATGTTATCAGTGAGCCTACTGATCTCAATGGGTTTTACGTCCCCCATATCTCATTTGAAAAGCTTGAAGAGGAGGTTCGGGAGGGAGCCCAGAAGATGATGGATCGTTTTTGCGAGACCTACCTTAAGAGTTATGACAAGCATGAAGCATCTATCGAACGGGGGCTGCCTTTCGCGGGAATTATAAAAAAAGCCGAAGAAGTGCAGGCCGACCTCATTGTCCTCGGAACCCACGGGCGGACCGGGCTCGACCATGTTCTGTTTGGCAGCACTGCTGAAAAAGTGGTTCGAAAATCTCCGGTCCCGGTATTAACTGTCCGAACGCCGGTGGAAAAGAAAAAATAATATTGAAGCTTTAAATAGTCAGGTTGTTAACAGGAAAAGGACCCGAAAACTGGGTCCTTTTCCTGTTGGTGTTGTTTGAGATGGCGTTCACTTGACGCTTCCATGACTAAGCAATCATGAAAAAGCCGGGTTAAAAGGGCAGTGCCCCATGTTCGTGGAGAATGTTGAAAGCGATTAAAAAGAGAACTATACCACCGGTTACCTCGCCGAAATGGCTGATTCTGGTCAGGGAGCCAAGCCGGCTGCCGATATGCATCCCGGCCATGGTGAAAAGGCCGGCGACAATACCAATAAAGAAGGCTGGGTACCAGATACTGATTTTCAGCAGGGAAAGGCTCAGGCCGATAGCCAGGGCATCGATACTGGTGGCCAGGGAGAGCATAATCAAGGTCGCCCCCTTGGTCGGATCTTTTCTTCCATGTTTGCTTTCTTCCTCTTTTGAAAAGGCTTCGCGAATCATATGGGTGCCGGCAAAGGCGAGGAGGCCAAAGGCTATCCAGTGATCGTAGCGTTCGATCTGCTCGCGGATCGTCAGGCCGGCGCACCACCCGAGAACCGGCATAGCGGCCTGGAAAAACCCGAAATGCCAGGAAAGGCGGAAAATCTGGCGAAAAGAAATTTTTTTCAGACTGGTGCCGACAGCTACTGAAACAGCAAATGCGTCCATGGCCAGGGCCACGGCAATGACAAGGAGCTTAAAGGTTGACATGTTTCCTCGGGAATTTTTTCAGGGCCGGTTGCAGATTGTTGCCCCGGGCCACAGATTTTGACAAAATGGCGCCTTGGTCAAAAATCATCCTGAACACTATAGTCGTTGTCCTGCTGTGACGCAATCCTCGGTGGGAAATATTGGGAGTTTAGAAGAGTCTGTTCAAATTTGTACTGAAAAAATTGAAAGTTCCATTTTAGTGAACAAAATATAAAAATGAACAAAAAGTTAATTGATCTAAAAAAGGCATGGAATATTATTGCGTTATAAAATATTTTGGCGGTTGATCCGATGGTAAAGAAAAAAGGATTCTTAGGCTGGTGCTGCCGGCCGGTAGTTTGGTGACATATTGAAATTATTTTGTGATTATTCTCGCCAATGGCTTTTTGCTATGAATGCCCCGGCCGTGGCGAGGCTTTTCTGACAATAGAAAACAGTATCTTTATTGGGAATGGTTTTCTATCATCGGCTTGTCCCTTGGCAGAAATGGCGACAAGCACCCCTCAATTTATCTCATGGATTGAAGTTGTTTTTCTCGAAACTGAAAACTCTTTTTTGCGATGCGTTTCGCACCAGCTTCGTTTTATTCAGGATCACCATTCCTATCAGTATCCTGACTAAAGTGTTAAATGATTTTGGTGCTACCGTGGTTATCGGCGAGCTTCTCGGGCCGGTTATGGAAATGATCGGGCTACCGGGCAGCATGGGACTGGTTTGGGGGACAGCCATGCTGACCAATCTCTATGCCGGAATGATTGTTTTTGCAGCGGTCGCTCCCGAAGCAGGGCTGACTGTTGCCCAGGTAACGATTCTAACGACGGTGATGCTGATAGCGCATGCCTTACCTGTGGAAATTAAGATAGCCCACAAAGCGGGTTCGAAGGCCCTCGTCATGGTGTCCCTTAGAATTGCCGCCGCCCTTTTTTTGGGTTGGGCTCTGCATGTCGTTTATGGGTTGGGGAATTGGCTCCAGGAGGCCAATCAAACTTTTTTCACCCTGGCTTCCCGTGATTCTTCCTGGGGTGGTTGGGTGGCTGAGGAAATCCGCAATATGTTCTACATTTTTTTAATTATCCTGCTTTTACTTGCGGTCATGCGAATACTTGAGCACTTTGGCATCATGGAGATGATTAACCGGAGTACGGAGCCTCTTCTCAGGGCCCTTGGGATGAGTCCCAAGGCCGCACCCATTACGGTTGTCGGTATGAGCCTCGGTCTCAGTTATGGCGGTGCTCTTATTATTCAGGAAGCCCGATCCGGAAGGCTTGGCTGTAAAGATGTTTTTATTTCTCTTGCCTTAATGGGCCTTTGTCACAGCATTGTCGAGGATACCCTGGTCATGATGGTTTTAGGAGGGCATCTAAGCGGTATTTTATGGGCCAGGTTGGTTTTTTCCCTGGCTGTGGTGTTTTTGCTTGGGAAAATGGTCCATCAAATGCCGGAAAAAACGTTTTTTCGCTTTTTGTTTCAGAAAGATGTTTCAAAAACGGCGCTGTAATGGGGACTTTGCCTGTCATAGGACTGAATCAGTCCAACGTTTTTACAAATGTAAGATCGCAGCTAAGCCCTTTCTGGCTAAAATTTACCCAGTTGCAATGTTTTTTAGCGAATTGAAAGGGGGATTATCCCCCTGTTTGTCTCCTTCGCTGATTATCACTTCCCAGGCAATTCAGTTGCCATACAATTATTCCAATTGTTGAGTTGGTCTTATTAAGCATAGGAATAGGGCTTTTTGGCCTTGTGAACCAAGATAATAACAACTTTTCCTCTAAAAAAAATTTCTGAAAAAATACAATAAAAAACCGGCACGAAACTTTCATGCGACCAATTAGTCAAGTCCGGAGATTATTGGCCCTTCTGGGTTGCTCCAAACCGTTTCATGGTCAATGGAAAAACGATTGTCGTCTGCAAAAGTTGTTTTTATAAAAATGAAATATTTTTAGAGGGATAGATGAACGGAAAAGTCATAGCGATTGAAAAACCCCAGAAAAATGTCGGCAAAGATACTCTTCAGAAAATTCTCAATAGCTCCATTATCTTGCCGTCACCACCCGCCATCGCCGTCCGGGTCTTGGATTCGGTAAAAAAGGAGCGGGGGTCCCTTCGTGAGTTGGCCCGGATCGTTTCCAACGACCCTGCCTTGACTTCAAAAATTCTTCAGGTTGCCAATTCTTCCATGTACGGTCTGTCCCGAAAGGTTGACAGCCTGGAAATGGCCATGACTGTCCTAGGCTCCAATGCCCTGAAAAATATAGCTCTTTCCTTTGTAGTAGCCAGTGAACTCAAAAATATAACCGGTGGTGCTTTTGATTTTGAAGAATTTTGGCGCCAGTCGGTAATCAATGCGGTGGCGGCTGAAGAGGTAGCCACCAAGTTAAAGAAAAAAAATGATGACACCTTTGTAAGTGCCCTTCTTCAGGATATCGGGTATTTGGTCATGTTTTTGACACGGCCTGAAGATTTTATCCGCGTAATGGAAGCCTCAAAAATGGATGGGGAGGATGTACAGGCCCTGGAACGAAAAATATTTGGTTTCGACCATCAGGAATTAGGGGCTGCATTACTCAAAAAATGGGGATTGCCTGAGTGTATTTATTTGCCCATTCAGTATCACCATGATGTTGAAGACTGTCCGGAGGAGGAGAAGGACAGAATTTCCGTGATTAACCTTTCCAATCGTTTATCCTCGCTTTACTGGGGGTTGGATACTTCTGAACGGTTGCCGAAAATTCAAAAATGGCTGCAGGCAAACATTCATCTTTCGCCCCAGGAAATAGAAGGACTCCTCGACTCAATCGCTGAGAAATCCGTCGAGATTCTTTCAACTTTCGAGGTCGCAGCCAAAGATTTACGACCTCTCTCCCAGATGTTGCGGGAAGCCAATCAGGAGTTAAGTAAACTGAACTGTTCTTATGAGCAGATCGTTGTGGATTTACAGCGGGCAAAAAAACAGTCGGAAAATTTGGCGTCGGAATTGATGAAGGCCAACGAAAAGCTTCGCACCCTGGCGTTGGAAGACGGACTGACGGGGCTTTACAATCATCGCCATTTTCACGAAATTCTTGCTCAGGAGTTGGAGCGCTCCAAACGTTATTCGCATTACCTCTCCCTTCTTTTCTTTGACATCGATTATTTCAAAAGGGTCAACGACACATACGGACATCTTATCGGGGATCAGGTCTTAAAAGGAATTGCCCAGCAGATGAGAAAGGTGACGCGGGTCTCCGATGCCCTCGCGCGTTTTGGAGGAGAAGAGTTTGCTATTATTCTGCCTGAGACGAATGCTGCCGGATTGAGGGTTTTTGGGGAGCGGATTCGGAGGGGAATTGAAAATATGGAAATTGGTCCAGGCGAGCGTTCCCTTCGGGTTACGGTCAGTGTCGGGGGCACCACATTTGAGCCTGAATTGGTTGTTGATCATCACGATATTCTGATCGAGGTCGCCGATAAAGCGGTTTACAATTCCAAAAGCCTGGGACGTAATCGTTTTAGCTTTTTCCCGCTCCAGGATTTTACCCGGTGCCGTGCCAGCCTTTAACGTACTATTAGCAGCCTTTCCCAAGATTCTATCCAAAGCTTGATTCACTACTGACACAGCAGGTTCAATCTTCCATGACGATATGGATGTATTTTTCCCGCAGGGTGTCGCTGGTCCAGCCGGGAATATTAAAATGGAGCTTTTTCAGCTCTTTTTTTACGTCTTTTTCCGTCAGTCCCCCTTTTGCCAAGGCATGACAGGTAGTAATGAAATTATCCAGTTCACTTTGGCAGCCGATGTTGTGGGATACTTCCCAAAATATCTCGAATTTTCCGGCAGCGAAATGGTGTTTGATAAATCCGCCCTCCTGGCGAAGCTTTTCTAAAGCTGCATTGAAATCCTGAAAATACATCACGCCTCCTTTATTATGCGTTCTCAAACAAATAGAGGTGGTGCTGATGATTAACATTTCTATAGTTAATCAATATTATACTCTAATTTTTCAAAATTTTTGAAATGAGCAGGAAACATTTTTTTGTGGGAGAGAAGGAACGGCTGTCATGCCAGAAGAAGAAATCCTTTTTTTAAAAAATCAATGGAACTGTTTTCTTTGTAAGGTAGGGGACGTTTTTTCCGTCAAGCATACCCGTCGTTGTTAAAGGTCAAAGGATGGCATGGAAAAGGCGCGGCACCTCCCTGTTTCCTATTAGGCTTTCCTCTGGGCCCATAACTGAGAGGCTTTTTATGATAAACTATTAGCATTGCCAGGATGATTTCTCGTTTCAGGAAAAAACCTTTGGATGGCTTAAGGCCTCTTTTCCTGGCAAAAGAACGACAACAGGGAGCACAGCCTATGGGGCTGCCGGAAATGAACTTGAAGGCTGACTCTAACGACAGGAAAATAAAAATTTTAATTGCTGATGATGATGCCGCCACCCGTTTGATATATCAGAAAATTTTGGTGAAATGGGGTTATTCTGTCGTCAGTGTCAGTAACGGTACAGAAGCCTGGGATGCTTTACAGCAGCAGGATGCTCCCAAGGTGGTCTTGCTGGATTGGGAAATGCCGGGGCTCGATGGTCTTGAGGTCTGTCGCAGAGTCAGGCAACTCAGATCTTCAACCCCGATTTATGTGATTATGCTGACCGGCCGCAACACCCCTGAAGACACCGTTGAAGGGTTCAACGCCGGGGCTGACGATTATATCGCCAAACCTTTCGACACCCAAGAACTGCAGGCACGTATTCGTGTCGCCGAGAGAATGGTTACTATTCAGCTCGACCTCGCCGAAAAGATTGAAGACCTGGAGCATGCCCTGGCTCATGTACAAATGCTGCAGGGAATTATTCCCATCTGCATGCACTGTCATAAAATCCGCAAGGATGACGAAGCCTGGGACCGCCTTGAGGATTATATCGAACGTTATTCCGATGCCCGCTTCAGTCACGGTATCTGCCCGGAATGCCGAAAGGCTCATTACCCCAACATCGATTTTGATTCAGAGGATTGACATACGCCTGCAGCAGCAGATAAATGCTGAATCCCTTTCGGTACGGAAAAGTTATTTTTTCTTGCGGAAATAGTCCTGTAGAATGCGCATTATCAGGGCTGAAGCGTTTCCGGCGGTCAGTTCTTCGGCCTCTTCCTCGATCTGCCGGATCATGGACAAGGGCAGGTTGAAAGCTTTCAGCTTGGTTGTTTCGGTATGCTTGGCAGGGCGGCCGGCTTTTCCCGGTTTTTTGCCCGGCTCCCGATCAGCTTTAGCCCCTTCAATGAATTCATCTTCCGTGCGCGCCCGGTGACGCCGGGTGCGGATTGTGTCCTTAGGCATTACATACCTCACTAAACAAACTTTCAACTTCGGCTATCGCTTTGGAATCTCTGGGGCGCCCTTCATTGACGGCCAGCCCCTCGGCAATGGAGCGGCGAAAGGCCATGCGGTATCCGAGGCGGCTGCGCAGCAGCTTGAGGTGGGGAAGATCGGCCGCGAACTCGGCCACGGCATCCGCCATACGCACGGCCGGATGGGTGTCCACCTTGTTGAGCACTAGGCAGCCTTTCAATTGTGGATTAAAGCCCAGAGCCTGATCAATGAGATCGTCCATGGTTTCCAGGGTCCAGGCATCCAATTGTCCGGGCAACACTGGAACGAGCACCTTTTCCGTGACCAGGAGGGCACTGCGCAAGGCAGCGCTGTCACGGCCGCCGGCGTCGATGACGATTATCTCGTATTTAGGGATCAGCTTGCGGACCTCATTGGCCAGTCCCTTGCCGGTCAGGGCAACGCAGGTGATTTCCGGATGGTGGTTTTCCTCGGCTCGGACCGCTGCCACCTCTGCCGCCGACCCTTGGGGGTCGGCATCAACCATTAGAACCTCTTTTCCTTGCTGGGCGAAAAGAACCGCCAGCTGAAAGGCTATGGTGGTTTTCCCGGCGCCCCCTTTTTCACTCGCGACACTTATAACCATATTCCTCCCTCGAGCATATATATCAGCAATTATAAAGAAATAAAAAAAATAATCAAATAAAATTAATAATTATAAATATCGATAAAAATAGATAAGAACGAATAAAAATAAATATTTTATGTTGACAATAGGGCAGCGCAATCTGAAGGCAATTGGCAAGGTGCTGATCGCTTTCTAAATACGGTTGTTGTCTTTGCCGGAACATTCCGTTCTGAAAAAATCCTCCAATTGCCTGAACAGCCGGCTATCCGTCCGGCCTCTGCGGATCTTTCTAACATCCCAGAGCTTGGCGATCTGGTTAAGAAGCTGATCCAGGCGACTGTTCTCCCTGACCCGCAGCCAAATGCGGCTTTCATCTCCGTCCCCCACCGGCATGCAGAGGACGCCTTCAAGGTTGAATGCGCGGCGCGCAAAAAGGTTGCAGATATGAGAGAGAACGCCTGGATGGTTGGCGACCGTCAGTTCCAGGATCGTGAACGGTTGGTGGATCGTTGCGTCGTTTGACACATCAGATGGCGATGTGGGCATGGCATCCTCCCTGAATCATATTGCGGTTTGCCTCTCCGGGCGGAACAATGGGGAAAACATCGGCTTCCTGTATGGGGGCGTGGATAAGGGCCGGTCCGGGAGTTCCCAGGGCTTCGGCGATTTTCAGCCGGGGGTCTTCGTCACCCAGGTCCCAGGCCGGCATTCCGAAGCTGCGAGCCAGCGCGCAGAAGTCGGGCTGCCTGGAAAAGCCGGAGGCAAAGCGGCGGTTACCGAAAAAGAGGGACTGCTGCTGTCTGACCAGACCAAGGCTATTGTTGTTCATGAGGAATATTTTTATATTGGCGTTTTCTTCGACAGCTGTCGCCAGTTCCTGAAGATTCATCATGGCGCTGCCGTCGCCGCTGAAACTGACAATGGTTCGTTCCGGTGCCGCAAGAGCGGCGCCGATGGCGGCAGGAATTCCAAAACCCATGGTGCCGAGCCCGCCGGAGGTCAGCCACTGTTGACTGCCGCGAAAAGGGAAGGTTTGGGCTGTCCACATCTGGTGCTGACCGACATCTGTCACAATAATGGCCCGATCATCGAGATGCTCAGCCACCAGTCGGATCAGGGTGCGCGGCGAAGGAAAATCTCCAGGATTTGAGGCCGGCAGAGGATGAAGGGCTTTGAGTTTGGCGATCCTTTTCGTCCAGGCAGAAGCGGCACGCGTCTTGACCAGGGGCAGAAGGGCTTCGAGAACCTGGCCGACATCGCCAACCAGGCCGAGGCAGGTCTGGCACAACTTGCCGATCTCACAGCGGTCGATATCGACGTGAATGATCTTGGCCTGAGAACAGAAATGTTTGAGGCGGCCGGTTGTCCGGTCGTTAAAGCGTACCCCCGCGGCGATGACCAGGTCGCATTCCTCAAAAGAGAGATTGGTGGAAACGGCACCGTGCATGCCGAGCAGGCCGAGGGCCAGGGACTGTTCGGAAGGGAGGGCTGAAAGGCCCATAAGAGTCGCAGCGGCAGGAATAGCGGTGCGTTCTATTTGGCCCCTGATAGCGTGACGCTCACTGGCGGTGACGCCTCCCCCAAGTAAAAATACCGGCCGGGATGCGTCATTGATGAGAGCGGCTGCAGCAGCGATGCTGTTGAAGTCGAGGGCCGGAGGAGAAGCTGGCAAACCGGGGTTCGGCCAGGCGGCAAATTCGATTTCCTCACATTGAACGTCTTTGGGAACATCGATAAGGACAGGGCCCGGGCGCCCCGAAGCGGCAATCCTGAAAGCCGTCGGAATGACCTGGAAAAGTTCCTGCGCGGAGCGAACGAGAAAGTTGTGCTTGGTGATGGGTACGCTCATACCGTAGGTATCCACTTCCTGAAAGGCGTCAGTGCCTATCATGGCGCGGGGAACCTGGCCTGTGATGCAGACCAGGGGAATGGAATCGAGACGGGCGTCGGCAATGGCGGTGAGCAGGTTGGTGGCACCCGGCCCGGAGGTGGCGAAACAGACCTGTGGCCTGCCCGTTACCCGGGCCATCCCCTGGGCGATGAAACCGGCGCCCTGTTCATGGCGGGCGAGGACATGACGGATGCTTCCGTGGCGGGCCAGGGCGTCGTAAAGAGGGAGGTTGGAGCCGCCGGGGATGCCGGCCAGGGTTTTGATTCCCTGGCGTTCGATGAGGTGGATAATGAGATCGGCGCCGCTCATTTTCATGGTGTAATTCTCCTTTCATTTTTCCGCAGGCCGCGAAAGGGGGGGGATGAAAAAATAAAAAACCCCCCGCCGGTTCGCGCCGACGGGGGGTAATGGAAAAATTATTGATTAATCCCGCTAAGGCACGAACCGCTTGATCACGCACACCCCCACAAGCACCACACCGACGACGGTGAGGAGAATATTAGCGGGATTAATGGTGATGGTGTTATTGCGCTGCATAGGGGATTCTTTTCTCTCTGATCCTTGGAATTAGAGAAATATAAGCCAAAGCTTTCGCACTTGCAAGGGGAAATGCCAGCAGGTTGGAACAAAGTCGTTGCTTACTCAGACAGCAACCCTTGTTCCAATTTTACTATCCATGTTGTTCTGAAGAGCCTGCCGCCTCGAATATTTCCACCCAGGCCTTTTTGTCGATATCGGGAGGCGTATCATTGCCGGCCTTTTGCAACAGGGAGATGAGGACTCTCTGCTGGGTTTTCAGACGGGCGATTTCCCCGTCGATGGCCTCGATGCGCCGCTGCAGCAGGGTGCCGTCCGGTGAGTCAGGGGCATCAAGCGGGATGAACTGGCTGGAGGGTCTTAAGGAGTCCGGGCCGACAGTGCCTCAGGGGCAGGGCACCTCACTGAAGGGAGAACAGCTTTCATCCTTCTGGTCAGGAAAAAAAGGGGTCGGACCACCTTCAAAAGGAGGTGCTTCCCGCATTTTAAGGGGGGCTGTAGAAATAACCTGGGGTACTGTCGACAGGCCCATGCGGGCAAGCTGGATTTTGTTGCACAAGAGTCGAAAGCGGTCCCGCCAGGAGAGGTCGGGGACTTTAACGGCAGGATCCCCCGGTTGGAACAGGGCGCGGATGGCTTTTCCCGGTTTGGCTGAATCTTTGAGAAGAGGGAGAGCGGCTTTCAGACGCCGGAGATCTTCCTCATTTTTTGCTACCGGGTAAAAAGCCACTCCGGCAGGATTTACGTAATAATCGAGGATTTCCGTCACCACCTCTTCGCACCGGTGGCAGGTGGGAGAGAAATAGACTTGGACGGAACTGTCTCCGCCGGACATGCTCCAGGGCTTGAAAGATACTTCTTTTGTGGAACCCAAAAAACCGACAAAGAAAAGAATGAACCACACGGCGGTCAAAAAATAGATTGGACGGTTCTGCAGCTCGCTGAAGGTGAGAATGCCGAGACACACGGCCAGCCCAAATAAAAATGCAGCAACCAGGCAGCTTGAACAGGACCAGAAAAGAAACATATAACCCAGAAGGAGGATTTCAATCAGCAGCCCTATGGGAATGACAAAACGCAGCAGGATGCCCACCGGGACACGAGGGGGAAGCAGAAGAAGGAGTAAAATGGCAGAAAAACCCAGAGCACCGAGGACATAGAAGTTTATCCCGAAAAAGGTGAATTCCTGATAAATTTTACATCCTTCCGTGATGCAGAGAAGATCGGCCCCCATGGCATTGGCCAGGCAGAAAATCAGTCCTGCCATGGAAGAGAGCCCCATGAGAAGCCGGGTTTCCTGTTTCATGGACATGAGGAATGCTCCTGTTGAATATGCTTTCCGCTTCAAAGCCGTTTATCAGGAGGGTTCAGGCTTTGGGCGGATTTTGACAAAGGCTGTTTGAGAGATCAATAATGCATTGATTGTTAGCTTACGTTAAGCGCTTTTTCAGGACAACCGAAAATTTATTGGTGAAATTGCTTCCGATTTTTGGGAAAAGGGAAAAATATTGTCAGGGGTTTAACGCAAAAAAGTTTTCATTGACAATGATCCGCAACCTGAGAGAATTGAGCGGCCCATGATATGAAGGATATTTAGGTGTTTGCCTGTGGCAGCAAAACATCTGAATGTGGGGCTGCTCCAACTCCAAAAATGTTTTTTTGCCTCGAATGAGAGCGGTTAAAACTTATGAGCACTTACAACTTTCACTCCACTGAGCAATTTGATGAAAAACTCGAAAGGATTGAAAAACGTGACCCATCGGGCTACCAGCGAATAATGCGGGTTATTAACCGTCTTCTCGAAACGCCCGGTGATGCCGATGGCCGCATGCATGGCCTTCACCACGGACGCTTGAAAAAATATGTCGGCCGGAGAGACTACCGGCTGATTTATCAATGGTGTGAAAAATGCCGGAAGGAAGCGAAAAAATTGGCGGAACATTGCGGGTCCTGTGGTGACGTCAATGACCGGAGCGTGATTTTTTTCGACCTCTTTCATAAAAATGAGCAGGCTTCTCACTTGCGCCACCTTGTCCCTTGAGCTTGTGTCCATGAGTCATGCCACGGCAACAGTTCAAAGCGGTGAATCGTAAAAACCTTTTAAATATCACTGGCGTACTTGGGGGTATTCCTCAGATTTTCCAAACAACTCAAATTTTCATGGGACCTGGAAAAAGAACCCATCGTCAGAGAGGATAATGCCTGCCCGAAAAACGGGGCAGGCATTATTATTTTGGGACGGTTGGCAAGAACCAGGCTTGCAGACCCAAGACACTTTCAGCAGAAAGATATTGTAATTATCAGCTTATTGGCACCAGGACTCGCATCGCCCATTCCATGGGCGACACGAGTCCTAATGTTGAATAGTAACAAAATATTCAAGGATCGAACATCAATCAGATGATTTTCCGGTTTTTTTAAACCAACATTTTTCAATCGGAGAAGCCATTAATCAAGTGGTTTAAAGTTCCTTTATTTTTGTGACAAAAACGTGAAAATGATCGAAATTAAACGGTAATTTGATTTTTAAAACATGGTTTTAGGTTGACAGTGAAGTTCAGCTGGCTTATAAGTTTGTACAAATCTGGGTTGCTATCGGAGAAATGGGGCGGGCATGGCTGGAGAAGGTCCTTCCCACGCAATAAAGATCTATGGCCGAGTGGCTGCGCGGCGGATTTTCCATCGGCGTGCAATCGGCATTTTGGAGTCAGGTCACATGCTGTCGGACGTTCTGTCCGACGATTTCAGGTGGAGGAAGATACTATGATTACGGCGATTACGACCGTTAGCTGCGAAGTCGGCAAGGTGCACGAGGTTGCGCAGGCGCTGGTGGATTGTCCCGGAATTGCGGAAGTCTACTCGGTGTCGGGTGAGTATGACCTCCTGGCAATCATCCGGGTGAAAGAATACGATGAACTGGCCGAGGTTGTCGCGGGCAGCGTCGGTTCGGTCAAGGGTATCACCAAGACCCAGACCCACATGGCATTCCGTTGCTACTCAAAGCAGAACATGGAACGGATGTGGGGCGAGTTCATTGGAGACGGCGAATAGCGATGGCTGGTGCTCTCTCCAGTGCGATCCGTCGCTGTGATGAGGTTGGACGCTACCCTTTGATCGCGGATATCAAGCCGGTCTCTCCCCGTGATGGCGATCTGCTGCGTCACCGTTCCCCGGGCGAGCTGGCCCGGGCCCTGGCCGGGGCGGGAGCCTGTGCCCTGTCGGTGGTTACCGAATCCAGAAATTTTGGCGGCAGCCTGGCGATGCTGCGTGAGGTTGCGTCGGCCGTCGATCTCCCGGTCCTGCGCAAGGACTTCCTGGAGCACCCGGATCAGGTGGATGAAACGGCGGCTTACGGGGGGCAGGCGGTGTTGCTGACCTTGGCGACCATTCCCCCTGGGCGGTTGGAACAGTTGTACCAAAGGACGTTGGAGACAGGCGTGGAGGCCGTGGTGGAAGTCCACACGGCTGAAGAGTTGAAACGTGCCCTCGCGCTGTGTCCAGCCATCCTGGGTATTAACAACCGCGATCTGCTCACGCTTGAGAAGGACTCCGGCGATGTGCGGGTGACCGAAACTCTGGCGCCACTGGTGCCGGACGGGATCGTGACGCTTTCGGAGAGTTCTCTGTTGAGCGCCGGCGACATTGCCCGGGCGCTGGCGGCGGGAGCGGATGCGGTTCTGGTCGGGACCGCCATTTTGCAGGCGGACGATCTGACGGCCCATATCAGAGAGCTGTTTTCTGCCGTGCGCAGGGCATCGGCCGGGGAGTTTTCCCCATGACCCGAGTGAAGCTCTGCGGACTGATGAGTGATGAGGATGTGGCGATGGCGGTGCGGGCCGGGGCCGATGCCCTGGGCTTTGTAACCGAATATCCGGTGCCCGTTCCCTGGAACCTGGCGCGGGAGCAGGCGGCGGAGTTGGTTCGCCGCGCGCCCCCGTTTGTAACGACGGTGGCCGTGGTTGGCGGCGAGGTGGCGGATATGATCGCCATCGCCAGGAAGGTTCGCCCGAACTTCCTTCAGTTGCACGGCGACGAGACGCTGGCTGAGATCGAGGCGGTCGTCGATGCTCTGCGGCCGGAGGGGGTCAAGGTTCTCAAGGCCCTGCGCATTGATGTCGACAGCGGTGAGGCTCAGTTTCCAGAGTCCGATCCGGTTCGCGCCGCCGAGATTCTGTCTGAGAGCGGTTTGGTCGGCCTCATTGTCGACTCCAAGACCGGCTCACGCCCGGCAGGTACCGGGGTGGCTCTCGATTGGGGGGTTATCGCCAGGTTGGCGGATGCCGTGTCGATCCCCTTGATACTGGCGGGTGGGCTCAATGCCGGGAATGTGGCTGAAGCCGTTCGCTATGTGCGCCCTTACGGTGTGGATGTGATCAGCGGGGTGGAACGTGCTTCCGGCGTCAAGGACGCGGCCCTCATGCGGGCCTTTGTCAAGGCGGTGAAGCACGCAGGTTTGTAATTATTCAGCTTGTCGGCACAATGCCTCCTATCGCCCATTCCAAGGGCCGTAAGAACAGTTTTAAGTGTCAATCTTTTAGTTACGAACTGCTTTTAAGAGCTAATATCTGCTTTTTTGAGCCACAGGCTATTTTCAGGAGAGGAGAGCTGTTCGGAGTCATGAAACGCCCTTACACATTTATGCTGGTGGCGGTCAGCCTGGACGGCAAGATTTCGCCGCGTCGAAAACCGGGGCAGGCTAATCCGGTGGGCCCCTCGTTGATCGCTCCGGAGATTATGGATCTGCACAACGCCCAACGGGCATCCGTGGACGGTATCATGGTGGGGTTGAAGAGCATTCAGCTGGACGACTCCCGCCTGACCTTGCGTTCAGAGCAAGGGAGGAATCCCAAACGGATTGTCCTTGACGGCCTGGCGGAGATGGCACCGACGGCGCGCATTCTGAATCCGGAGGCCGAAACCATTGTGGCCGTTACGGCGGAGGCACCTGTTGAACGGGTTGCAAAGATCAGGGAGCGGGGAGCCAGGATCGTTGTGGCCGGACGCCGGGGGCGCTTCGTGGACCTTACCGAGTTGATGGCCAAGCTGTACCAGGAGTGCGGCATTAAACGTCTGATGGTGGAAGGCGGGGGGACCGTGCACCGTTCAATGATATCGGCGGGCCTTTACGATGAGATCCAATTGATCGTGTGCCCGTTTGTAATCGGCGGATCGCAGTCGGTGACTCCCGTGCAGCGCGCCGCTTTCTGGCCGGGGGGGACGGTGCCGACCTTCCGCCTCGATCATGTGGATGTTTTGGGGGACTATCTGTATGTGACCTACAAGCCGGGCGGCTGAGAGCCGTGGGCCGGCGGGGAAATTCGAGAAAGTTGAGGACGAGGACCATGACCATGGATCAGCAGGAAAAGCGATGGCGGGAATTTGGAGCGATTGTAACTCGACTGACGCGTGGTGAAAATATTACGCGGGAGGAAGCCAGGGAGTGCTGGCGCCAGATATGTGAGGAGGAACAGTCCGATCTGCAGCAGGGCGGCTTTATCGGGGCGCTGAAATCCAAGCCGGAGACGCCGGAGGAAATAGCGGGCACCTTCGAGGCCTTGTATGAGTACGACACGGTGAAGGTGAAAGTGAACACCCCCGAGCCGTTGATTGACAACTGCGGAACCGGGGCGGATACGCTCAAAACCTTCAATATCAGCACCGGCGCAGCCATCGTGGGATCGTCTCTCGGTTTGTACGTCGTGCGCCATGCGGCCCGGGCCATCTCGTCGAACTGCGGGGCCATTGATGTGGTGGAGGCGTTGGGCGTCAATGTCGAATCCGCCCCGGAGTTGCCCAAGAAGAGCATCGAGAATGCCGGCATCTGTGCCTGGAATGCCTTTCTGCCCTCGGTTCATCCGAAGACCCTGGCTCGCGTTCTGTCGCAGATCCGTTTCGGTTCGGCCATCAATCTGGTCGGTCCGCTGCTGAACCCGACCATGCCGACCTTCAAGGTCATGGGGGTGCCGACGCCCGCGTTTATCGATATCGAGATCAAGACCCTGCGGGAACTGGGTTTCAAGCGAGCCCTGGTCATGCACGGGCTCGACGATCACAGTGACAAGGGCATGGATGAGTTTTCGCTCCTTGGTGAGACCCAGGTAGCGGAGCTTGACAGTGACGGGGAGATCAAGACCTACACGCTGACCCCGGAGGATTTCGGGCTGAGCCGTTGCACCTATGAAGAAGTGGCGTCCACCAAGAATGTTACCCACGATGCCACGATCCTGCTTCGGCTGCTTCTCAACCTGGATCAGGGTCCGCGCAGAGACATCGTCTGCCTCAACACGGCCCCGCTTCTGTACGTGGCCGGGAAGGCGGATTCTCTGCAGGAAGGGTTCAGTATGGCCAAGCAGGCCCTGGCCGAAGGCAGGGCCTATGAGAAGCTGCGGGACTGGGTAACCTGGCAGAACGAAAACCCCGGGGACGGCATTCCCAGGCTTGACAAGATGACCGCCCTGGCGAAGGCCTGATCGTGGAGGTCAAACTCAGCAGCTGTTATTTCTGCACCAGCAAGGGCTGCGCCATGAAGGTGTATGTCGAGAACCAGCAGGTGCAGCGGGTTACCGTGGATACGTCGGCGCCGGTGGGTCCGGGAGGTTTCTGTGTGCGCCCGACTCTGGCCAAGGAGTATCAGGAGCATCCCTTCCGCCTCTCCTTTCCGCTCAAGCGCAAGGGAAAACGGGGGGAGAACCGCTGGGAACAGATATCCTGGGAGCAGGCGCTGGACGAGATTGCAAAGCGTCTGGCCGATATCCGGGAACGCTATGGCGCGGAGGCCGTGGCCACCAGCTCCGGGACCGGCCGTGGCGGCGCGGAGTTCGCCAAGACGCGTTTCATGAACCTGTTCGGCAGCCCCAACCGCTTTGGCGTCATTACCATCTGTTACGCGCCCAGGGCCCTGGTGTGGTTCAGCACCTTCGGGGGGCACCTGGTCTCGGACCGGCGTCCGGGCACGACCCGCATGATGGTGTTGTGGGGGCGCAACGCCCACGAAGGGGGACCTTCGACCTGGAACAGCTTCCGGAAAGCCAAAGCCGAGGGCATGCGCACCATGGTCATCGACCCCCGCTGTACGGAGCCGTCCCGTCAGGCCGATTGCTGGGTTCAGCTCCGGCCGGGCAGTGATACCCTGCTGGCCATGGCGATGATTCACGTGATTATCGAGGAGGAGCTCTACGACCGCGAATTTGTGGCGTCGTACACGCACGGGTTTGACGAGTTGCGGATCCGGGCGGCGCAATACGCTCCGGAAACGGTGGCTGAAAAGGTCGGGTTGACACCTGTACGCATTCGCGAGATAGCGCGTTTTTATGCAGCCAACCAGCCCTCCGTCATGACCATCGGGGTCGCGGTCGAACACAGCGCGCCCAACAGTATCCAGGGCATCCGTGCCATCAATCTGCTGCGTGCCATCGTGGGCAGCATCGATGTGCCGGGAGGTGACCTGGTCGCCGGTCCATGTCCGGGGTTTTTGCCGGATGTTGTTCTGGAGGCGAACGAGCGTCTGGGGCCGGAACAGCGCGCCAAACAACTGGGCAGCGACCGCTTTCGCTTCAGCGGCTACCCGGGCTGGGAGCTGATGGAGGAGCAGATGCGGCGCGTATGGGGAGAGCGGCATTCCGCAGCGGTCAATTTACATTCCTGCGCCCATGCTCCGAGCGTCTTCCGGGCGATACTGACCGGAAAGCCGTACCCGGTAAAAGCATTGATTTCCTCATGCAGTAACCCCCTGCTTTCCTATGCCAATACCAAACTCGTCCATGACGCCATGTTGGCGACGGAGTTGTCGGTGACCTTTGACATAACCTGGACGCCGACCGCGCGGCTTTCCGATTACGTCCTGCCGGCTGCCTGCTGGATGGAGCGCCCGGACATGGGCAATTTCTCGTCGGTGGGCGGCTATCCCCTGGTTCAGCTCGGGGAAGCGGCAGTCCCGCCGGTGGTGCCGGGTCGCTACGAGCGGCTCGATGACTACGCCTTTTGGCGCGAGTTGGGGCTGCGCCTGGGGCAGGAAAATGATTGGCCGTGGCCTACGTTCGCCGCCCTGTGGGAGTACCGCATCTCCGAGATCATGGATGAGTATGGCTGCGAGACTCTGGAGGAGTTTGTTCACAAAAAGCGCTGGGTCGGGGAAAAGCCCCGGGCGGGACGCTGCCGTTCTCCGGGGCTGGCCACGACATCCGGCAAGGTGGAGCTGAGTTGTACGATTCTGGAAAAACTGGGTTATGATCCCCTGCCTCACTACACTGAGCCAGATATCCCCGAAGAGGTCCGGCGGGCCTATCCCCTCTTGAACATCAGCGGCGTGCGGTTCATGCCCTATCACCACAGTGAGTTTCGTCATGTGGAGGGGTTCAGGAAGCAGCAGCGCGATCCCATCGTCGAGATTCACGTGGATGTGGCGCGGCGGCAAGGCATCAACGACGGCGACTGGGTCTGGATCGAAAGCCCCGTCGGCCGCGTTCGGCAGCGGGCACGTCTCAGCACGGCCTTCGATCCTCACTACATTGTCACCCAGCACGGCTGGTGGTTCCCGGAGCAGCCCGGGGAAGCGCCCTGTCTACATGGCTTGTGGGAAGCCAACATCAATGTGACCACAGACGACGAACCGGACAAATGTGATGCATTGTCCGGCGGTTGGCCGTTGAAAGGGGAGTATCTGCGCTGCCGCATTCGGCCGTGTGGTGAGGACGTCCCCGGCTCATCCTGCCAGGAACGGAACTGAAGGATAACCTTCCGGCCTGCTGTTTTAAGACCTCAAGGCATGGGGCCTCTTCCACAGCCGGTTTTTCAGACGCCAATTTTAGGGTTTAAGCGAAAACGAAATTTTGAAAAAAATTTAAGGGCCATTTTGATCACCGGATCGGATGGCCCTTTCCTGTAACCCGGGGATTGTAAAAAACAGCTTGTTATCCATATCATTGACCAAGTTAAAATGATCAGGACAATAAGCATGACCAGCTCATCCATCGCTTTATTATTTCTGCTTATCTAGATGAACTGCTGGTTAACCCGGTTTCGTGACGAACCCTCATGAATAAGCCGGGTCATTAGGAATTTTTGCCATGAGTAATAGGGAAGAAGGTGACCTTGTACCACTGAAGCCTCCGGTTGAGGACGCCGATCACGTCAACTGGCCCTTATTTCTGACAGCACGGCGCCTTAGAAGATGGGTTCTGGTACTGGCGGCGCGAAATATTCCCTACCAGGTACATCAGTCCAGCGGGGGTTGGCAGATTTTTGTCCCTTCCGAACTCCAGGAAAGGGCCATCCGGGAGATCACCCTCTACGAAAGGGAAAACCGCAACTGGCCTCCGGAACAGAAACCAGTGCCGTTGACTGACAATACCCTGATAACCCTTTCGATTCTCGGTCTTCTCGCTATCTTTCACAATTTGACCCTTTTGAATCCGGAATCCTGGGGACTGCCCGCTGTTGACTGGTTGGAGCGCGGCTGTGCGGATGCCGGAAAGATCATGGCCGGAGAATGGTGGCGCAGCGTCACTGCACTGACCTTGCATACGGATCTCCTCCACCTGTTCAGCAACATCGCCATTGGAAGCATCTTTGTTGTCATGCTCTGCAGAGTACTGGGCAGTGGGCTCGGCTGGAGCCTGATCCTTCTCACGGGAGTCATCGGCAACTTCTGGAATGCCTGGCTGCAACCCCCTGATCACCTGGCCGTCGGCGCCTCAACCGCCCTGTTCGGCGCTGTCGGTCTGCTGGCGACTTTCAACCTTGTCCACAACCGCACCATTCTGATGAAAAAATGGCCCTTGCCTCTGGCCGCGGCCCTGGCCCTGCTCGCCATGCTTGGCGCCACCGGGGATCGGGTCGATGTCAGTGCTCACTTGTGGGGATTTGCCTCAGGCGTTATTTTTGGTGCTGGAGCCGGTTTCTGGATAAAAACAAAAGGACGCCCGGGACGCCTCTTCAACGCGCTGCTGGCCGCAGCAGCGGCCGGGTTGGTTTTCTTTGCGTGGCGGAGAGCTCTTTGCTAACATGCCAATTCCCCTTGTTGTCTAAAGAAATATGGTAACGGTTCAGCTTTCTGTTTGGTGGGCTCGTACCACCCATGTCAAGGGACGCATAAACCCAAGCAGGGGCCCGGCTGTCGCATCCCTGCGCCAGAACGCCCTTGTCATGAATGGTGCGCCCACCTTTGTGGCCGTAGTTGGGTTTTACTACCCCATGCTGAATAGTTACGAAATATGCAGGTTGCTCTTTAATATCCGGAGGAAAAGATGCCCAAAACCGTAATGACCCAGCAAGACCTTAGTCACCAAGAAAACGCCAGATTGGTAATCGATTTTCTTCACCGGGCGATGATGCATCATGCGCTCTGGTTTTCTGAAGTTTCCCATCAGTTGGGAAGAGAACAGGCCTACGAGGTGCTGGCCGAGGTGACCGAACGAAGCAGCCAGATTCTGTTCCAGCGCCTGGGAAAGACCCTCGGATTTGCGGTAAATGATGGTGTCCCGACCCCTTTCAGCGATCTGCCGGAAGCGGAGCTGAATGCTTTGAAGGAGAGTGTCGCTGTCAACTGGCTGGCTAATGACGGCGTCTGGTTTCAGGCCTTGGAAAAAAACCGCGGGATGCACGATGCGAAGCGCTGCAACGATTCCTGCTGGTCAAATTTTTCTCCGCTGGAAGCGCAAATGATTAAGAAATTTCTCGATTTGCCCGAGCACCCCGGGCTGGCGGGCTTGAAGCAGGCCTTGGGGTTTCGCCTTTACGCGACCGTGAACAAGCAGGAGGTTGTCGAAGAAACCTCGAACAGCTTTGTTTTTCGGATGAGCGAATGCCGGGTGCAGGCCGCCAGGAAAAGAAAAAACATGGCCGATTACCCATGCAAATCGGGAGGCATGGCGGAGTATCCTACCTTCGCGGAAACAATCGATGCGCGCATCAAGACGGAGTGTATCGCCTGCCCGCCGGACGAACATCCGGACAACTGGTACTGCGCCTGGAAGTTTACCTTGGAAGAAGCCTCTTCTGTTTCGTGATTCCCCATTATTAATTAGACGCAGATATGGCCCGACCCAGGGGGTAAGGTCAATTCATTGCAGGGGTTTTAAAACATCTTTGAAGCCTGAGTCTTTAAATTTGGGCAATGGTTTGAATAACTCTGAGTTTGTGATAAAGGTTATCCATAGGGAAGGTTTCTTTATCTAGAAACTTCCTCATCTTTTTGACCCGGTCCCCCAACCGGGTTTTTTTGTTGAAAAATCTCCATCGCAGCCATTGTCTGGTCATCACTTGGTCAAAATTCTCGTAAGCCAGGGTTTGTAAGAACCCGGCCATCACCTCAGATTTCAACCTACCAAAACAATCTGAACCAACTTTTAAGACGATCAAATCATAAG
>JAFGRU010000136.1 GCA_016934985.1 Deltaproteobacteria bacterium | reverse complement strand
TTGGGGTTGATGCTTCGCAACACCAATCCTACGGGATGAGGACCACGATGGCCTTATGAATTTACAGCACTATACGGACATAACCTTATCCCATCTGGGTCGTATTTCAAATATATCTCGAAACTTTGGCCGGATGTGCGGATCAGGATGCCTTTTTCAGCATACTCCCCTACAATTTTTTCTATTCTTTTTGCTTAAAATTAGCTGAAAACCATTCGGATTATCCTTATTAAATTTTAAGGCCTCAAGCTTCGCATGTCCAGAAGGAGAAATTAATCCGGAGGAGCCCATGGAGAGAACCTGGCGCGGGTGATACGGGGCATTGTGCCGATAAGCCGAATAATGACGGATATTCTACATTTTCCCTTTTTAATGACTTCATTTTGCTGTAGGCCATTAAACGTCAAACAAATATTGACTTATTGCCATTTCAAGCATAGTATGTCGACATTAAACCTACTTACTATGCTTGAAAAGACATTTTATGGATTTTATCACAACCCTCCGAAAAGCCATTCCCTGGGAAGAGTTTGACTACCAGGTCCTGCTGAACGTTCTGCAAAACTATGCTTATCCCCGTGATAAAATTTCCGACCTGCTGGCAAAGGGCGTTATTCTCAGGGTAAAAAAAGGCCTGTACATCTTTGGCAATGACTACCGCATCAAGCCTTATACCAGGGAAATCCTCGCCAACCTGATCTATGGCCCCTCCTGTGTCTCCCTGGAATACGCTTTACACTACCACGGATTGACGCCGGAACGCTCGGAAGCCGTTACTTCGGTCACCACCAAGCGCCCCAGGCAATTCCAAACACCCGTCGGTCTCTTCGATTACAGAAACGTACCGGGAACCGGTTTTCATATCGGTATGCAACGTGTCGAAATGCCGGATGGCCGTGCTTTTTTGTTGGCCAGCCCCGAAAAGGCCCTTTCCGATAAAATGCGCGGCGACCGTGGCCTGAAAATTCGCACTCAGAAAGAATGTCTTGACTATCTCGTCCATTCATTGCGAATCGATGAAGACGACCTGGCCAACCTCGATGCTGCGCTGGTTAAAGAAATTGCCGATGCTTACGCGTCAAAACGCATCCAACTTCTTGCCAACCTGATAAAACGGCTGGGGAAAGGGAGGTGAAAATGCAGGGTGCAGTTGCTCAAATGCTGGCGAAATATGATTGTCAACGCGTCGAGGACTATGTTCAGGCACTTAGAGAGATCCTCCAGGAAATCGCCCTGCTCGGTCTCTGGCGCAGCAAATTTTTCGAGAAGGCCGCTTTTTATGGCGGTACTGCTCTGCGCATTTTGTATGATTTAGATCGTTTTTCAGAAGATCTCGACTTTTCTCTGCTTGAACCCACGGCGGATTTCGACCTGGGCCGTTACAGTTCCGCATTGGAAAAAGAGCTGTCGGCTTTTGGTTTTGATGTTTCCGTTGAGCAGAAAAACAAATCGGTCGAAACCGCGGTTCAGTCAGCCTTTTTGAAAGCAAACACGGTCAACCAAATGCTGATCATTCAGGCCGGCGAAGAAATAGCCCGCCAGATCCCCCCCGGCCAGGTTGTCAAAATCAAACTCGAAGTTGACACCGATCCCCCCGGCGGCTTCAGCACAGAAACACGCTACCTGCTGCAACCGATCCCGTTCAGCGTTCGCACCTGTTGCCTGCCTGACCTTTTCGCGGGGAAAATGCACGCGCTGCTCTGTCGTCGCTGGAAGAACCGGGTGAAAGGACGGGACTGGTACGATCTGGTCTGGTACTGCACCCACCATCCGGAGCTGCATCTGACTCACCTTGAACAACGAATGCGCCAGAGCGGCCATTGGGCCAAAAGCCAAAACCTCACCAAGGAAGATTTCAAAGAGCTGATAGCGACAACCATCAATGAACTTGACATCAAACAGATCCGCCGGGAGGTTTTGCCATTTGTCAGAAACCCGGATGCACTGGCCGTCTGGTCTCGCGAGTTTTTCCTCGACATCACCCGGCAAATCCGCTGTATCTGAAACATGCCGCCACAAAGGAGGGATAATGCAATCACTCAGAAAAATGCTGGAGGGAATCACCCACGAGGATCTGCGCCAGTGGGCGGGCAGCAAGATATTCAATCGGGGCAAGGATTATGTGCCCTGTGTGTCGCACCTGTCACGCACCGAGGATGGTACGCTGGTGGCCTGGGTTTCAGGCACGGATGAGTATGCCACTTCCGTCAGGTATGAAGATCTTGACGAATTCGACTTTGACTGCACCTGTCCCTATGATGATTGGGGCCCCTGCAAGCATGTGGTGGCTGTGCTGCTGGCCGCTGCCGGCGAACTGAAGCGGAACAGGGAAATTCCCCTGCTGGATCCGGACGACGATCTTTACCTCGAGGCGTTCGAGGATGATGATCACGATTGGATGGAGGAGGATCAGGACCAGAACGATGCCTGCGTCAGACTGGGGGAAAAAACCTCATCGGAGTTTGAAAAGCTGCTGAGGGAAAAGTCCCGCGATGAACTTCAGGCCCTGCTGATTGAACTCGCCCTCGATTATCCCGAGGTCTCCCGGCGGCTGCGCGATACAGCACAGCTCGAAAGCGGACAGATTGACAAGCTGGTCCGTTCGTTGCGCAAAGAAATCCGTAGTCTGACCAGTGAAGACGCCTGGTATAACCCTTGGAAACATGAAGGGAACCTGCCCGACTATTCTTACGTCTCGGAACAATTGCAGGCGCTGCTGGACAAAGGGCATGCCGATGCCGTTTTCGAACTCGGCGGCGAACTCTGGGAACACGGCTCCAGGCAGGTCGAGGAATCCGACGACGAAGGCGAAACCGCCCTGGCGATTGCCGGTTGCCTTGACATCGTGTTGCAAGCCGTACCCCGCACCAGGCTGTCTCCGGTTGAGCAGCTGGTATGGCTCGTCGAACATGAATTGAATGATGAATACGGGCTTCTGAGCGGTGCGGAAGCCGTCATGAATGACCCGCGCTATACTCAGGAGAACTGGCGCGAGGTCGCCCTGACCCTTGAGACCCGGCTGCGGGACATGGGCATACCGGAAAACGGCTGTTTCTCGTCAACCTACCGGCGCGAACGGGTCATGACCTGGCTGTGCAATGCCTATTCGCGCAGCGGTGAAGAGCAGAAGATTATCCCTCTGCTGGAGCGGGAAGCCGATTGTTGCCGAAGTTACGACATGCTGGTTAAAACATTGCTTGAAAGCGGCGAGCGCGGCCGGGCGCGCCAGTGGTGCATAAAGGGTTTTCATAAGACGTTTGAAGATGCGCCCGGCATTGCCGGCGACCTGCAGAAGCGTTTGCGGCAGATGGCCGAAGAGGATGGCAACCTCGATCTGGTGGCGGCCTACCGAGGCGCGGATTTTTTCGGCAGCCCATCGGAACAAACTTACGTCAAATTACGACATGCGGCAGAGAAGGTTAAGGTCTGGCCTGCCGTTCGCGACGGAGCCCTCGGTTTTCTGCAGACTGGAAAGTACCCGGAGCCGGGCGGCAAAGGCAAAAACTCCTGGCCGCTCCCCGAACCGGAGGTCAAACAGCCGGAATCCAAAGGAAAATTCAGGATGACCGGTTTCCCGCACCGGGAATTGCTGATCGAGATCGCCATCCTGGAAAAGCGCCATGACGATGCCGTGGCCATTTATCAGGAGTTGAAAAAAACCCGGCGCTGGGGGTGGGGGATTGATGAACGGTTGGCCAAAGCCGTCGCCGCCAGCCATCCTGACGTAGCTTTACAGATCTGGCAATCGATTGCCGAGCAGTTGATCGGGCAGGTTAAACCGAAAGCTTACCAGGAGGCTGCAGGATATCTGCGCCAGATGCACAAGGCTTATAAGCAGACCGGCCGGCTTGCCGACTGGAAGTCACTGATCCTTCAACTGCGCACTCAACACAAAGCCAAGCGGCGCTTGATGGAGGTACTGGACGGACTGGAAAACGACCGCAAATTGATCGATTGAAGACAATCTCTACGCCAACAGCAGGATTGGATGAAGAGTTAAGTATCATTTCCCCGGAGTTCCGCCGAGGGATATGACCACCCAGAAGCTTCTGGCCAGCTATTGGGGCATGCTCTATAAACAACCCGGCCCTTTAGAAAAAGTCGCCAGAATTACAAGCCTCGCCCCCCCCGCTACAAAAAAATACATGCTATCTGGTGATGAATAGTGATCTTCGAAGCTGGTAAACAAAAAAGTTTGTGGATTCGAATCCTGTTTTCCAATCCATTTTAAAAAACAGCGGGGATATTTTGTCCGGCCTTTTTTATGCCTTTTTCCCTCTGTTTTTTTAAATCCTTGTTACCTGCGCAAATTCCTATTAAGATAATTTTATTTTCAGACTGAATTAAATGATATTTCTTAACCTATAAATGAAAATGGGGATTGCCCCGAAGTTCCCCCTTATATTTTCCGTTCATGTTGGTACGATCATCAGGCGGTAACACGTATGGGAGGAGAGTAATGGCAAAGATAGAAGGATTCAGAATAAAAAATTTCAGAGCGTTAAAGGATGTAACGCTTGGTCGACTTTGGAATCAACAACACGCCGAGCCACTTACTCCGATGACTGCTGTCATAGGAAAAAACGGTGTTGGTAAGAGTTCTCTGTTTGATGCATTTGGATTTCTGGCCGATTGCCTGAAATCGGGTGTCGAGGAAGCTTGCGATGTTCGTGGGCGGGGGGGATTTAAGAAAATCTTGTCGCAAAACCAAAGTGGGCCAATTGAGTTTGAGGTCTATTACAAAGAAGATGGCAATGCACGGCCAATAACGTACGAGCTTGCGATAACCCTAGATGAATCGGAACGCCCCTATGTCATCAAGGAACGCCTCAGACAACGCCGAAAAGGCCAAAAACATGGCTGGCCATTTTCCTTTCTGGTTTTGAACAGCGGGAAGGGCGTTGCCTGGCGAGGAGAGCAAGAAGGTCGGCAGATCGATGAGACCAAGGGCGATTTTGACCTTTTCGGACTGATGGAGTCCCTTAAATCTGGTGAATCCAAGGAAGAGTCTAAAGAAACCGAAGTTGTTGAGTTGGAGGACCGGAGAAAGCTTGGCATTGCCACTTTGGGGTCACTAAAACAACACCCAAGAATCTCAGCTTTTCGTCGTTTTATCGAAGGATGGTATCTTAGCTACTTTACGCCCGATGCTGCACGAAGTTTACCTCTGGCCGGGCCGCAAAAGCACCTTAATATCCATGGAGATAATCTCGGGAATGTCGTGCAATTCATGGAGCGTGAGCACCCCAAGCGTTTTCAGAGTATCTTAAATAGAATTGCAGAGAAGATCCCCGGTGTTGCCAAGATTGATACAGAAAAAACCAACGATGGAAGATTGTTGCTTCGATTTAACGATAAGGGTTTTCAGGACCCGTTTTATGCCCAACAAATGTCAGATGGCACATTAAAAGTTTTTGCTTACCTCCTTTTGCTGGAAGATCCTACGCCGCCGCCGTTTCTTTGTATTGAAGAGCCTGAAAACGGTCTGTACCACAAACTTCTTGAGTCCCTGGCAAAAGAATTTCGCGAGCACGCCACTGGGCGCAAAGGGGGGTCGCAAGTTTTCATTACTACTCACCAGCCGTATTTTGTAGACGCTCTTGAACCGGATGAAGTGTGGACTCTTGAAAAGGAGGGGGACGGATTTTCAACCATTCGCAGAGCCAGTGGCGACGCTATTGTCAAGAATATGGTGGCTGAAGGCTTGCCATTAGGGGGACTCTGGTACAGCGATTACCTGGACGCGAGGTAATCCGATGCATTTTGAGATCCTCGTCGAAGACCAGTCTGGCAAGAAAGCGCTCAATATACTCGTTCCCAAAATTATTGGTGATGATCATACCTTCAACGTTCATCCATATAAAGGAATTGGTCGCATTCCAAAGAATCTTGTAGCCAGTAAGGATGCGAGCAAGCGTATTCTTCTCGATCAGCTTCCACGGCTGCTACGAGGGTATGGAAAATCATTTGCCAAATTTCCAGTTGATTATGTAGCAGCAGTTTTCCTCGTTTGCGATCTTGACGACAAGTGTTTGAAAACATTTCGCCGAGAACTTTTCGCCATACTTAATAGTTGCAATCCCAAACCGGAAACTCGGTTTTGCATCGCCATCGAAGAAGGCGAAGCATGGTTTCTCGGTGATATACCAGCGATAAAATCCGCTTACCCAAAAGCTAAAGAAACCTTACTAAACGGATATGAAAATGACTCAATCTGTGGTACCTGGGAATGCCTTGCTGATGCTGTTTACAACGGAGGGGCCGCAGCTCTTTCTTCTAAAGGTTGGCAGGCTGTTGGTATGGAAAAATCCCAATGGGCAGAAAAAATCAGCCCATACATGGATGTGGCGAATAACACATCCCCGAGTTTCATTTACTTTCGGGAAAAGCTTCTCGAACTGGTCGAAACAAATGCTTGATGGTCGCCCTCGCAAAACAGCACTATTCACAACAAAGCCCGTACAATCGAGGGCGGGATGTTGTTGTTTACTCAACCAAAGGTTGATTTTTAACTCTGTATTCTGGAAAGCCGCGTTGCCAGTTTAAGAAAACAAAAAAAGTGATCTCTTTTTCAAAAAACCCGGCAACATCCCCGCGTTACTGACCAAAAACTATCGGCCTTCCGGATTATCAGCCGCACCGCACACCGCATCAACAAGCTGCGGGTCGATTTGCACCTCTCTGGGCGTCCATTCCGGGTCGAGGCCCTGCATCCCTGTCTTGAACGACTCAGATGTCATGAGCAGCCGGGCGGCGGAAACCCGGAGCAGGTCGACCGTTTGGCGAGGAAGTTTAAAGGAAGTCGGAAGTTCCTGCAGGCAGCGCCGCAGGTGCGGGTCGTCGATGCGGTCGAAGGAGAGTTCGGCAAAGGTGAAATCCGTGACGATTGGTTGGGGGATCGGCCTGGCTTCCGGACACTGTCCGAGTTTGTGGTTGCAGGCATCGACGGTACGCGCCAACTGCTCCATGTAGTTGAAGTGGTTAGCGACGTTCTCGACACTGTCAAAAGAGACATCATCCATCGGACCGTTCATCACCACATCCAAAACGGCATCGATTCCCGGGGGCTTGCTTTTCTCGTTCCAATCCTTTTTTTTCGAGGTTTTGGCGTTTACGGCAATGACCATGAGACGGTCGAGTTGTTGAAGATTGGCATACTGGAGGATGCTCCAGGGCGAATCCGTGGTCGTTATCGCCAGCAGCGGACCCCGCAACCCGAGATTATCCGAAAGCCCGCCGTCCAGAAGGTGGACAAATTTGGACTCCGGATCGCGATAGGAAGCGCTCGCCACGGCATCGGCATAGCGGCGGTCATGCATTCTGCTGCGCAGCGCCAGGTTGATCCAGTCCGGCAGCGCGCCGCAGGAATCCTTGTAAGCATTGACGGTCAACGGCGCAAAGGCCACCGGAAAGTTCGAGGAGGCGGCAACGGCACGTGCCACGGAGACATCGCTGAGATCGGAGCAGACCAGGTCAAACTGGTCCTGAGTGAATTCAAAGCGGTGGTTTATGCCGATGTCGGTGGCATTCAGCACCAGAAACGGCACCCCCCTGTCTCTGTTATTAATCAGGTCACCAAAGGTCTTGTCCCCGAATATTTCATCCCGGTACAGTTCCTCAGCCATGTCGATGCGGCTGAACTCGGGTGAGGCCAGACGAATCAGGTTATAGGGATTAAAGAGCCTGGCAACAAGCTGTCCCTGGATATTGCGGTAGAGGAACTTGTCCGGAAAGGTCGTGTAAAACTCATCCGGATAGAGGGCATAATAAGCAGAAGTAAAACTACCTCCGGAAACCGAGGAGATGATTTCAACATCATCGAGAAGCTTGCGTTTGCTGCCGTCCCTGGTTTGATACTCGACCTGCCTGAGCTCTTCCATCAGGCCGAAAGAGAACGCCGCCGCCCGCGTGCCGCCGCCGGAAAAGGCAAGCAGGACAAAAGGCCGGTCAGGAGCGGGAGCATCCCGGACGACCTTGTAGCGATAGCCGGCATTGGGGTCATGAGAGGACAGGGGCGGGTTGACGGGATAATGGGCGCAGCCGAAGGTGAAAAGAAAAAAGACCGAAAGGAGGAAAACCCAACATAAGTTTAAAATTCGCATTGGAAAGGCACCTCCATGGGAATAATCGGGTTGGTGTCCACAATCATGACTTCCCGCGGAGAGTCCAGGCACTTCTTGCCGCATGAGCATTTCAGCTCAATCCGGTGCAGACCCCGCCCGCACTGGAAAGTACGCAGGTTGCCGTTTTCATCCTTGTTGCTGCCCTGCTCGTTACCGTCCAGAATCACCACCCCTCTTTCCAGACAAGGACATGTGAAAAATTCCATGCTTCCCTCCGTATTTTTGGTCCTGCGCTAATTCTTTGGAAAGTTAACGAAACTCAAAGTGATCATCTTTTGTTACTATTCAGCATGGGGTGCTAAAAACCGACTACGGCCCAAAAGGCGGGTTCGTACCATTCATGACAAGGGCATTCTGGCGCAGGGATGCGACAGCCGAGCCCCGTGGATGGGTTTATGCGTTCCTTGACATGGGTGGTACGAACCCACCGATCAGGAAGCTGAACAGTTACCTTCTTTTTAACTTGTCAAAAAAACTGACATTTGACCTTCAAACCACCTCAGCACATAACTAATCAGCATGTTATAAATATAATCTAATGATGTCCAGGGGAAAGACTAAAAATCCACAGGATAGAAAGTTTAAAGCCCCTGGCCCGGTGCCCCTTTATTTAATTTACCACTTCCTTATCCATAGCGCTGCGGATGGCTCGCAGAGCATGACGCACCTGAACTTCGATCAGTTCCGTTTCCCACAAACGAAACCCGCTAATTCATCGGTTTTTTCATGATGCTCAGCCGCGAAACCGTCAATTGTGCGTCAGATCAAGTCAAGCACAGTGCCTTTATTTGCAGGCAGACCGGCAGAAGTCGAAAAGCAAAAAGCGAGCACGGCCTGAGATGGCGTGCCATCGGCGATTGCAGCAAAAATTTTCCTGAATAATCCGGACTGGTATTTTTCCGAAGGGCAAAACAGGTTTTTATTGCTATTTACCGGTTATAATTAATTCAGGGGGTGCCCCTTTTTACCGTGGCAACTTCTGATTGTGGAACATCTTTTAGGGGTTCCCCAATTGTCCCGTTTCCGTCAACTTCAACAATCAAACAGGAAAATACCGGAAGGAAAGGAGGGCAGCCATGTTTGAAGGAAAAAACATTCAAAGCATTGTCGTTTATCACCCGGGGGGAAACTTTCTCTATCGAGTAGGGGTTGAGGGGATCCTCTCCATCCACTTGCGCCCGCCCGACGAACCCGGCCAAAGCGGCTGGTTTCTGCTAAAGCGCAAAGGGGAGACGGATATGTATGTCAACAGTATTTTTGTGGTTGAGACCATCCTCACCCCTGAACCCTCCAAAAAATGATGGGTCGGCAACCGGGAACAACAATGGCCTGGGATAACGCAGAGTAGCCGATTGCAGAAAAAGCCTTCATGAGGGATCGGGTTAATAGAGCCTTTGGATTTTCTGGGCACAAGCTTCGCACATGCCATGGGTTTTATTGATCCGGGAAGGGCTCCGGATTTTACCGTAAGAGTTAAAGAGGGTAGCTGTCCTTTCAAATCAAGTCGACAGGACTTATTCGGCCATAATCGTTTTCCAGGCATGGCGGGTCAGGAAACTTTCATTGACATTTCCTTCCATTTCTTCAAAAAGAGCCCAGGGCACGGAAAAGGAAAGGATGTTCCTGCCAAGAAGTTTGCGCAAAAAGAAACGGGCAGATATATCGGTCAGGCCAATAACCGCACGCGGGCTGGTTTGTTCGGACTCAAAAAAGGGGAAAAGTCCCACACTGGCGCAACCGGAGCAGAATGGAATGCGCACATTATCAATACCCGGACGGGCGAAGTTGGTGAGAACCGTCAACGCGGACAATTGATCGGGCTCGACCAGAAAGGCAACAACTTTGGGCTTTTCTCCCGTCTCCAGGGCCTCCAGGGGCTTAACAACCACATAAGGGCCTTCCGGTTCGATCCTGGGCACCTCTTCAAGGTACTGGGCCACCAGCTCCGGCGTTTTCACAAAACCTTCCCCCTCGGCAAACTCATCGATCAGAATTTTTGGCGCACCGCCCTCGATCAGTTTTTCCATCATGGCGCAGCCATGATCCCAATCCTGGTTGCCGATGGAAAGAAAACGCAAGAAGCACTCTCGTCCGCCCGGAAAATCATCCGGACAGGAGGGCTCCAGGCCGAGCCCTTGTCCGGCGCCGGGACAGCCGCAAGTCCCTTGAGTTATGGCCACGGTTTTGCCCATTGCAGCCTTGGCAACCGCATGCATGACACACATGGGCTTAAACTTTTCAGACGCGACTGGAGCTTCCTTAGCATAAAAAATTGCCAGGGGAGGGTACTTGAGGGACAAAGCCTGGGCAATACTCGAGAGCATATTATCCTCCTGTTTCGGACAAAAGGGGCAGGGCTTTCCTGAGGAGCAGCTTGCTGAAAGAGGGTGCACTCTTTTTCAAGCATGTCCCTGCAATCAAGGCAAAAAGGCTCGCGCCCGGTCGGGAAAGATCTCAACATCAACCGTTGAGTAACGCTCCTGAAGTCCTTTGAAATACTCCGGCCCGTTAAGGCATTCGGGGTTTTCAACTTCACTACACGGTATTTCGAGAACCTCCCACTCACCATCTTTAAGCCGCATGAGAGCTGATATGTCCTCGTATCGATTCAAACCATCCTGCGATTGAGGCAAGGTTTGAGCCCACGCCCAACCATTCCTGACCCTCAGATGTTTGACGACGAAAACCACATCCAGCCCGTGGAGCCGTTTCACCTCGTTGCGAAGAGCATCAAGAACCTGTTTTCGCAACAGATCCCCCGGGGGCGGCGTCAAATTCGAATCCGAGGCTTGCGCACGGATGCAAAGGACGACAAGCACCAGGGTAGTCAAAACCATGAACGTTTTGCGTTTCATATTTTCTCGCATCCGACAGCGAACCTGGTGCTTTAGGAAATGGACAGGGCATATCCATTTTCCCGGTTATCATCTTGAATTATGTTCCAGATCTCCGAAACATTGAAGCTTTCAGAGGAGAGCGGGATCACAAGGGGACAAGTTCTTCCGCCTCCTTCTTGCCCTCCAGCCATAGGCGCCCGACCCGGCGGCGGACATTCATAAGGAAAAGGCAACGCAGCGCAGTGCCGCCCACTGTCACCAAAAACGATACAACCCATCCAAGAATACTTTTCCACTCGAGTGAGTACCAGCCGGCGACACTCGAAATAAAAAGGCCGAGGGCACCGGCAATAATAGCAACATAACGCACCCGGCCCAGATTCTCGACCAGTTTCTGCAACGGGATTATGGCCGCATCAACCTCTTTCAGGTGACTGGCGGCAAGCACTTCAAAGTCCGCCCGCATCAGCGTATCGGGGTGGTAGGCCGTAACCACATCGCCATCCAACTGAATTACAGTCTGGGCATAGATCGCAGCTTGATCGCCGTCGGCACCGTACGCCGACTGAATCACCAGACCGCCCGTCATCAACTGCGCCACATGGTCCAGCGCCTGCCGCATATCCGTCCACCCCCCGAAAATATCAAGAAACCGCATTGCTGCCCAAAATTTGCTTTTCATTCAAAGATTATCTGTCAACGGCTATTGCGCCGAGGCAGAAATAGATCTACCAGTCCCCCGGCAACCTCTTTGACGATTTCGAAGAGACCTTTCCAGTAACGCAGGCTGATATCGATACCCATTTCATGGACCTTGAGCATCGCCTCCCGGGTTTCGGACGGCAGCCCGCTCTGGATACGGGTGATAACGTCGCCATCAAGCTGGATCATCGTCTGCATATAGACGTTTTCTACTCCCATGTCCCAGATCTTGCGTACGCCGATGGCATGGTCCACCGGCATACGGCCAAGGGGAAGACGTCGGATTGCAGGATCGACCAGGTGGTTGCGGTTATAACCCTTATTCAACCACTTCTGCCAAAGAGGATCGGCTTCGACAAGGTCATTGATGATGCCTTTCAACAGATCGCAATTGCGCTGAATACGGCAGAGAATGACACGTTCCACGTCGTCAAAATGCCTCATGGCTTCCGGGGAGGCGAGAGTCCTTTGCGCAGCCCAACGCAAGCGGTCGAAAGTTTCCACATCGGCGGTCACCCTCGGTGTTTTCACCTGGTTGGCGGTTTCGGGGGAGAGAATACAGGGCTGCCAGGTGTTACGAACGCCCTCTTTCATTTCCCACAAGGAAGTCAAATCGAGCTTTTTCATCAGTCTGTTGCTGTAAAGGTCCGCTATGTCCAGCAAGGCATGAGGCAGCACCGGCATCTTGCGGCCCGACAGGTTAGGTTTTTCAATGGTATTGATCTCGAGACTGAGCAGATCGCGCCCGATTTCACGGAAGGTGGCGGCGAACTCCCTGGCCATGGTTTACCTCCGGCTGCACGTTTTTCCTGATTTAAATTGGGGCGGCAACATCCAGGTTGATTCAGGGCATGCCCGCATCCTTTTCCTGATTGAAGATGCCGACAATTTCCTTGGCCATGTCTGTAAGCAGTTTAAGGTTGCGGTCGATTATTTCGTTGCCCAATTTGACCTGCCGCTCGTGAAATTCGCGTAGCGCATCGTCCTGGCCGGGTGCAAAGGCCTCATCCATGCCATTGATGACGTCACCCTGCGCCAGGTGAATGACCGTTACCATCGCTTTATGATCTGGGGCGATATCGATCTTGCGATTTTCTGGTTCGAATGCCTTACTCACGGTCACCTTGCCCACGGCGGTGACAATCTGTAGCTGCTCAACTGCCTTTAGAGCACCGATTACCTTGTCTGCCAACTGTCCCATGGTTCACCTCCTGTTGAAATCCCGGGTTCGTTGTCCTGGAAAAACGGCCATAAAATCGCGTCTTTTGTGAATTAAGTCCGTGCTTCCCTCTTGGCCAACATGGTGAAGACGACTATCCTCTGTATTATCCAACGGGAAGCACTATCTAAAATCTTTAATTTCAAATAGTGCAGAGTAAATAATTCACAGGCCTTAATGGGGACTTCGGAACAGCATGTTCTTGCTTTTCATCCTCAAACCATTGGTTATCTCTGGCTTGAAGAGCAACGAAGACCGGGCACAAGAACAAAAAGAGATCAACCTTAAAGCCTTGGGAAAAAAGATCTTTGGGGAACCCAAAATATCCATCTCATTGCAGACAAACATATTATGAATTAAGTATAGCAATGTCTATGGGAAAAGATTAAAAATTCATAGGATAGAAAACCAAAGCCCCTGAAAAACAGGGGCTTAAATTTAAAAAATCACCTGACACCTGAGTCCGGCAGGTAGTTTCAGTTTTGGGTTGGGAAGTTCGACCCGCACCCCGAAGGTACCGCTGCCGGCATCGATAACCTGGTCGACAATGACGACTTTGGCCGGATAGCTGCCCCCCACCGGCTCCGGAAGCACCACCTGGACCGCCGTACCCTCCTTTATAGCCCCGAAGAAATCAGACGAAACCACCAGCTCGACATTCAGCGGGTTGATCTGGGCGATGGTCAAAAAGGGCTCTTCGCCCACATATTCCCCCGGCGCTCCCTTGCGTTCCACCACCACCCCGTCGATGGTGCTGCGGATGGTGCGCAGGGCCAGACGCTCCTGGGCTTCGGCCAGCTCGAGCTCGGCGAGCTGAATTTCGGTCTCGATCTCATCCTTCTCATGGATGGAAATCAGCTGTTTCTTGTAAAGTTCCTCATTGCGCACCGCTTTGCGCTTGCCGAATTCAACCCTTGCCTCTGCCACCCTGACTGCGGCCCTCTCCACCCCTGATTTGAGACGGACCAGCACCTGTCCGCGCCGGACCTTGTCGCCGCGCTCAACCAATACCGTTTCAAGAATACCCGCAACCTGGGTGCTGAACCCGACCAGCTCCTTGGGCTCGATCAGTCCTTCGAAAGGCGGCAAATCCGCAGCGCACACGGGCGCAAACCAGACAAAAATCAATAATAGCGTCAGCCCCAACCAGCGTTTCATCCAAGACTCCTGTTCGAATTGAAAAAAATTACGTTATTACTCAGCACAAGGACTCGTGTCGCCCATGGGAAGGGCATCTGTCGCCCGGATGGCGGCAGTTAAGCCCCATGGATGGGTCCACGCGGCCCTTGGAATGGGCGATGCGAGGCCTTGTGCCGACAAGCTGAATAATTACGCTTCTTTTTGACATAAAAAAAAAGCAGGTGTCGTCCGGGACCGCAACTCCGGTCCTCAAGCTTCGGATAAAAGAAAAAATCCCCTTTATTCCAACCTTCCAGAAAAGGAAAGTAGACTTCCCCGTGTCTGATCCTGCAGAAAAAGAGCCTTACGCACCCGGCTGTGATAGCGTTCAAGCCTCTGCTGAGCCATATGAGTCGCCCACCGCGAAAGCAAACGCTTTGCCACCGGAAAATTGATGGCCAGCTGCCTTGCCAACGCGGCAAGAGGACCGCCATGGCCGCCCTCGAAAAGAAAATCCTCCAGGGAAAGAATTGCCTCGAAACTGCCGGGGTCCCCCTGGCGCCCGCAGCGCCCGGCCAACTGGCGGTCGATGCGGGCCGCTTCATGACGCTCGGTGATAATAACATGAAGCCCGCCCATTTCGCGCACTCCGTTTCCAAGAATGATATCGGTTCCGCGTCCCGCCATGTTGGTGGCGATGGTAATGCTTGCGACGCTGCCGGCCGTACTGATGATGGCGGCCTCTTCGGCATCCTGCTTGGCGTTCAACAATTGGTGGGCCAGACCGGCCTGGCGTACCAACTGCGCCAACTGCTCGGAGGCGGCCACGGAACGCGTGCCAATAAGCACCGGTCGGCCCTGGCGGTGAAGTTCAGCGGTCCGCGCTACCACGGCCAGCCACTTCTCCTCGCGGGTAGCAAAAATCCGGTCGGCAAGTCTTTTGCGGATCACCGGCTTGTGGGTGGAAACCCGGAGGGTAGGGAGATGATACACCGACCATAATTCTCCGGCCACTTCCCGGGCCGTTCCTGTCATGCCGGAAAGCATCAGATAACGACGGAAAAAGCGCTGATAACTGATCTTGGCCAGGGGCTCGCGGCGTCGGGTCATCTCACACCCTTCCTTCAACTCAATCATCTGGTGAAGGCCCTGCTCCCAGGAGCGGTCCGCCATGACCCGGCCTGTAAATTCATCGATAATCTGGACTTTGCCGTCGCGCAACAGATACTGCTCATCACGATGAAACAGGTGAATTGCGGTGAGCGCCTGGTTAACCGTCGACTCGCGCCTGACCAGGCCGCTCCAAAGAGGCCCCGATTCCCTGGTGAGATCGGCAATCCGTTGCCGGCCTGCATCGGTCAGATAGAGCTGCCGACGCGCCGCATCAATGACGTAGTCGTCCTCAACCTGAAGGTTCGCAGCCAGCTCCAAAGCCTGCTCGAAAAACTCCTGTTCTTCAGGGATATCCGCTGTGCCTGAGATAATCAGCGGCGTACGCGCCTCATCGACAAGCACGCTGTCGGCCTCGTCGACAATGGCAAAATGGAGACCGCGCATGAGAAGGCGCTTGCTGCGAGGCTGGCCGCCATGGAGGTATTCGGTCTGGACAAAAATAGGGTCGGGTCTTTCTCCAAGGACCAATCGGTCGCGCAGATAATCAAAAACCAATTCCTTGTTGGTTGCATAAGTGATGGGGCACTGGTATGCCAGACGCCTCTCCTCCGGAGTCTGGCCATGCAGAACCCGGCCGACGCTCAACCCTAAAGAACGGTAGAGGGGCTCCATGGTATCGGCATCGCGAGAGGTCAAATAATCGTTGACGCTGATGACATGCACGGGAATGCCGGCCAAAGCGGCGGTAGCGGCGGTCAGAGTCGCGGTCAGGGTTTTGCCCTCGCCGGTTTCCATCTCGGCAACCATGCCCCGCAGCATGACCAGGGCGCCGCTCAACTGGCTGCCGTAATGGCGCATACCGAGGACACGTGTGCTCTGTTCACGGATCAGGGCAAAACTTTTGACCACATGCCGGGGTGCGAAACCGTCAGCATGCAGCTCGTGCCGCAAAGCATCAAGCGCACGCTTCAATTCCTCATCCGACAATTTTCCCAAATCCGGACCGGCAGCTTCAATTTCGGCAAGCAGGCCGTTAATCTCCCGGCGCCCCCACGGCAGACGGCGCCAATAACCGAGCCCCGAATGGATGGTTCTATCCAGCCACTTTTCAACCCGGTCGGGCTGCTCCGGCCGCAGGTCCCTGGTTGCGGGAGGATGGGAAAAGGTTGCCGTCATGCTCATATCGATAGCCCTGGAGATCGAAATTAAATTGAAAAATGGCTCAGCAACAGCCGTCTGAAGGCCCGGAACCAGCGCCACGCCAGGGGTTCCGGGAAATGCTCGAAGCGGACAAAGACCCGTTCTTCAACCTTGAAGGTTGCTGCCCTGGCGGGCTGGATATCAAACTGGAAGAGGCGTTCGAGGACCTGGGGATAATCGGGCTCACGCGGGTCGATGGCGTAAAGGCCACCCCCTTCGATACTGAAGGCCAGACTTGGAAGAATACGGCTCGCTGCCGGGACCTCGCGAATAACGCTGGCCGGTATGGTCTCACCAACATTTTCCGCCAGCCTTATCTCCACTGAATGCGTATCGTTCCGCACCCGCTCGATATCGTCCTGGGGAATCAACGCCCTGACACGCATGCGCCCCGAATCCAGCACGTAGCCCAAAGGCATGCCGCGCCGGTAAAAACGCCCGGTCACGTCCACGGCATCGGGCAGCACGAAAATGCCCGTTGAAGAACTGCGCAACAACAGGGCTTCCCGGCGCTGGCGGGCATGATTCAGCTCAGCCTCCAGACGCGCCAATGCCTCTTTCATCAGAACCGTCTCCGTGCGGTCTCCAAGAAAACTCACCTGATAGCGCGTCTGGTATTCCTCGAAACGGGCCTCGAGAAAACGGACCTGAGTATCCAGTTCGGGATTTTCACTTCTCATCAGGGGCGTTCCGGGCACCACCCGACTACCGCTGGGAACCAGCACATCGGTGACAAACCCGTCGGCGGCAGCAAAAACCCGCGACTCATCAGGTGCCCAGGTAACCCCTTCGCAGCTGGTGTAAAGCGGCACGGGAAGAAAAAGCAAGGCACTGATAAGCAATGCCAGGGGCAGCACAACCATCAATCCGATGCGAACACGTTTGCGTTGCATGTGAATATCCTTAATCAGATAGTTGCCGACCCGCCAGACCGGCCCGATCACCATGGCGGCGGCAACCCAGAGAGCTAACCCAAGGCCGATAAAAAAGAATTTTCCGGCCACAAATAAAATGATGCGGACGGAAATGAAAATCCGGTAGACAAATGAGGCAAGGGCATAGACAAACAGCCAGACCGCCTCGCCTGGCGAGCCGGCGGGGTTTTCAGCCTGGCTGACACCGAGCAGATGGCGTTGGCAAAGGAAACCGAGATAGCGATTGCTGCGCTGCCCGAGATTGGGGATTTCGAGAAAATCGGCCAGAACATAATAGGCGTCGAAGCGCAAGAGAGGATTGCCATTGAAAAGCACGGTCGAAACCCCGGCGATAAGCATGACGTTATATGCCGTAGCCCGCACGGCACCGGGCTCCACGTTGAGCCAGACCAGCAGGGCCAGAGCGGCCAGAAAAAGCTCAATAAGAATACCGGCCCCACCGATCAGCATGCGCTTGCGCTTGTCCTCAAAAGCCAGGGACGAAGACGCATCCACATAAGGGATGGGCATGAAAACCAGGAGCATGATCCCCATTTCATGGACCTCCCCGCCCCATTTTTTGACCAGAAAGGCGTGGCCGAACTCATGAATGATTTTCAGGATCGGATAAACCAGGCTGATCAGCAGGAGATTTTCCAGGCTCATCAAACTGTCGGTAAAATCGCCGGCCAGGTCCGGCCAGTGGAGAGCCGCCAGCACCACGCCGGAACCGACCAGCATAGCCCACACAAGCAACGCCCAGCCCCCTAGAAAAGGACGCATAAAGGGCAGGCTGGCCGACAGAAAACGGTCGGGGTCGATGAGGGGGAAACGGACCGACATGGGGGAGAGTAGATTGGTCATCAGGAGACTGCGCTTCCCCCGCCGGCGACGCTCCTGCAGATCGGTGAAGTCGGGCAGGGCGCAGGTCTGCAGGAGATCGGAGCGGAACAGCCCCGACAGCAGACCGATGGTTTCGTCCTGGGTCGGCATGTGATCACCGAGCCGGGCGCAGGCGGTTTCCCATATCTGTCCCAGGGTGCGGCGCCCGTCCATGAGGCCGATGAGCTGGTAGGCCTCCGGAGAGAAGCGATGGTGACGGCCGGTAAAACGGTCCTGTATGACAAACCAGTCCTGGCCGCGGTAGGCGTGCTTGTAAATCTGCACATGGCTGCGCAGACGCGGCTTGAGAGGAGCCACCCGATACCAGGACTGGCTGAAAAGCGATTCACTCATTGAAACTGTTCACCTTTTCGAGGCGTAACTATTCAGCACAAGGACTCGTGTCGCCCATTGCATGAACCATAAAAGTAAAGTTTCAAGTAAAAAGTGTTAGGTTTTAAGTTTTCTTCCCCTTGTACCGAATAGTTTCTTCAGGGCAACCATTTCCACAGGGTCAGCTGCATCCACTCGACCATATCCCTTGTCCAGATGGAGATCAGCTTGCGCCGGTCGATAAAGATCTTGCCGACCCCTTCCATGCCCGGCCTGAGAGTTTCGTCCACCCGCTCCAGGGTTGCTTCAACCCGGAAATAATTGCGTCCTTCCTCAGCCCTGGCAATGGGCGTAGCCTTGGTCACGGTAAACGGAAATTCATGTTGGGGCAGGGAGGAGAGTACCAGCGTCCCCTGCTGACCGGTGCGGACATCGGCAATGCGGCGCTCATCAACTTTAAGGATGACACGGTAGGCATCCAGCGGCGTTATCTCGAAAAGCGCCTCCCCTTTTTCCACGGCACTACCGAGACGCTGGCTGAGATCTCCGCTGACAACCAAACCGGCGAAAGGAGCCACGATCCGGGTCCTCGCCAACTTGGCGTCCAGAAGATCGAGTTCGGCCTGGGCCTGGTCGAGTTGAGCCTTGACAATCTTGGCCTTGGCCCGGTCATGGCGGGAGACCGCTTCCTGGTATTGGCGTTCAAGTTGCCGGTACTCGCTGCTTTTGGCCAGTTTTTCAAGGCGCAGATCGCGGTCATCCAGAGAGCAGAGCAGGGCGCCCTCATCAACCAGGTCACCGGCGCTGGCCGGCGCCTCATTGATAAAGCCTTCAAATGGCACGACAATGGCGCGGCGCACCGCCCCTTCAAGGGAAGTGTCCGCCCGAAGATGGTAATCGCCTTGGGCGAGACCGAAAAAACCGATGAGGGTAAAAATTACCAGCATGGCCAGTTTGCGGCCGTAATAACGGCTTCCGAACAAACGCTGCAGATGTTCCCTGCCCAAATGCTTGAGGCGTAGACGCAGGGGCCGCTCCTGCATGAATTTACTTTCCAGGGCTGGTCCGGCCAGAGAGGCCACGGCCCGGAAAAACTCCAGATCGCGCTCGTCAAAATTCTGCCCGGCCCCTCGCTCGCAGGTCAGGGCACCATAATAGCGACCGTTGCCGTAAAGGGGGAAGGTAACGATAGAAGCCATGGCCTGCTGCCGGGACAGGGCTTCATGCTCACGACAGATGAGATCTTCCTCATCGAGGGGCGGGTAGGCGATTTCACGGCGCTGAAGGATCGCCTCATCCATGACTTTTTCGATATAGCGGGTCAGGTTCATCTTCTGGCCGATGTCAGCACTGTGGGACACGGCTTCAAGCTTCAAGCGCTTGTCATTGCGAAAACCAAGGCTGACGCGTTCACAGTTGCCAACCGCCGCAAGCTCGGTTGTGAAACTCATGGCCGCCGAGGAGAAGTCCTCCTCGCCGAGAACCACGGCCAGCAGATCCACGGCCGCTTTCAGACGTTTAAGAACGGCCTGATCCTCGTCTGCCCGACGGCGCCGGATCAGCAGCTCCAGCCAGGAGACACCCCACTGCAACTGTTCCATCGCCTTGCGCAACGCAAGCTGGTTTTGTGCACCGATCTCCATCGCCACCACGCCGCGCAGCTTCTCATCCACCAGCAAGGGATAGGCGATGGCATAGGTCCCGGTCTCCGGCAGTTCGACCAAGAGGCCACACTTCTCCTCCAGAACACGCTCGACGACGTCCGCCAGGCGTTGCGGATCGCTGCCTTTCTCGGGCCATCCGGCCACCGGGGCAAACTGTTGGTCGACGGTTCCTACAACCAGCAGGCTTTGCACCGCTTCTTTGACAAAACCGCTCTGCACGGCCAGCCAGCTTTTATAATATTCGTGCTCGTTGCAGGCAGAAGTAAATTCTTCCCAGAGTTCGGGTGTGTCGGGGGCTGCAATTTCCGGTGTGGTGTTTTCAACAATACTCATAACAAACTCATTTCAATGTTTTCTATCGAGAGGCTTTGAACTGTCTTTCGACATACTGGGCGAGGAGTTCGTGAACTCGCTCCGGCGGCCGTTTCTGAAAAAATTGATGGATCACAGCATGCGCCATCTCATGTGCCAGAACCCTGATATCAACCTTGTCAACAGCCAGGTAAATGCTGTTCTGCTCCGGCGAAAAAAAAGCGATATATCCTGGATGCCGGTTGTACTGCTTCTGATAAACCTGCTGAACTTCGGCTTCAGACGGCAACAGAACAATCGTCAAACCTTCCGGACGGGAATGCATGTCGAGGATTTCCTGCACCCGACCGTAAATCAGGTCGACTTTATTGCTGACGTCGTCCTCGATCAAGACCTGCGAGCGCAGTCGGCCGAGAGAGTTTGACAGACCCAGCCGGACCCGGCTGTTGAACTGCTGCAGCAGGGCAGGATCCCGAAACTCCAAGCGGGCCAGACGTGTTTCCAGTTCCGCAGCAGAACTCTCAACCGGAAGCAGCCCGAACAAAAAAATGATGAAGAACAGCCTAAATCTCAAATTACCCCTTAGGCTTCAGATTATATCTGTTTATTATTTCGCTGATTTCCCGCTGATCATCTTTCGCGGCGTCAACCTGCTGCTTTTGCAGTTTATCTGCCAGAGACGCAGATAATTCCTGCAAGCGATGGAGATCCGCAGAATACAGTTTTGAAAACTCATTGATTTCGGCAACCAGGCTCTGCCCGATATCTTTGGCCCGCAATTGAATATGCTGGTTCAGATCCCTGTTGTTCAACCCTTTGAAAACCGCTTCAAAACGATACAAGGGACCGGCAAAGGCATGACTGACAAACAGCATCAGCACCGATACAACCCCGCCACCCATAAGGATAAACAACCAATTGGCCTGAAATAATTCTTTGATCAACACTGAAGGGGTATTGCCGACTCGAAACTGCTGTTTGGCATAAGCGATGGTCAGATGATCAGTAGAAAGCAGGCAGAAAATCAACGTAAAAAGAGCGACACCGAAGACACTCATCAAGAAAATCATTAAGATCATCTTGCCTTGCAGTTCCTGGTTGATGAAATAGTTTCTTCGTTTATAACCGCGAGTCATCGGATATCCCCCTTACCTCAAGCTTTGCTGCGGAAATCTAACCACCGCCTGCTGTCGAGTTGCATCAACCCATTCCCCCACTTTTTTCTGCTGCAGCATATATTTCAGCTTTCCACGCAAAGACTCGTCAGTTTCCGCTATGGCTTCCGATTGTTCGAGCTGATCGATTTTTTCAATCCGCAGCCGCACAAATTCAGCCCCGTCAGCAAAGGGAACTGAAAGTTGTTCCACCGGTAATGCCAGCAAGCGCAATTGAATTGATTCCGGGAAAAACGCGTAATCCTTTGTCATCGTTTGTATGGTTCCACCTTTCCCGCTCTTAGCCTGCTGCAGAGTCTCATAGCGGATCAGGCTCAACTGGTAACGCGACTGTCGGGCTTTTCGGAAACGGGAAAGATCGGCGTCAGAAATGTCGACCTGCACCTCCCGTTGTTTCCGATCAAGCAGGGTTTTCACCAGAGACTGCTCGAAAAAGTCCCGAACCAAACGTTTAAACTGCTCTTCATCGGCAATACCGTCAGATATTGCCTGCTGCACCAGGACTTCACGCAATACCAGATCGTCAAGAAACTCTTTTTCATCACGGTAGTAATACGGTTTTTCCTGCCACCTCTGCTGCAACTCGGCAAAAGAGATCGACCGGTCATTGACGACCAAAGCGTTTTTATCCGGTGTTTCCTCTGAATCATTAGAGCTGACCGCCAGCATCACACAGGTCAACAGCAAGACAATTCCGAGGATACTATAAATGTATTTCATTACCCCTCTCTTCCGATCAACATGAAGATACTAACCCAGAAAAACATTTTAGTGTATCCGTCAGTTACAAAAAAGCCCGGCACTTTATTTTTAGCAGCACCGGGCCGTTACTTTGTTAAACCTGGCTCCGTGAGTTATGACCGGGAAATAGCGCAACTCATTGACCTGACCAGGCATTCCAAAAATCACCGGCAAACCTGGGGGCCTGCCTAAGATTATTGAAATACTTATTCAGGCCAGGGGAAAACACTCTTTTTCCGCCCTCAACCCGCGGGTTCAAATTAATTGAATAGAGAATCAGACTCTTTTCTGATGTTTGATTCCCGTTTTTTTTGTCGGGAAATCAGCAGTCAAAGAGCGTTCAGCAGCTTCGGACAAGTCCTCTCCCCAGCCAGGCTTTCTCAAACGACCATTCTCCCAACGCCAGGATTTTGCTCTGGTTTGCATCTTTGTAAAATCAAGCGGGCTGACTGAGGACGACTTCTGGCGGCGCGAGGCACCCAGACCCCAGCCGGCAAAACCTGCCACCGCAGCTTTCAAAAGTTGGCCAGATTCTTCCGGTTGAGACTCTAAAGATTCGAACTGCCCGGCACTTTCCCCCTCTTCCGGAATCACGTCAAGCGATTCACCTTTCTCACCGTCGGGCTCTCCTTGCGCCTTATCTTCAGGCACTTCAGTCTCCAAAGGCTGCGGTTCAACCAACTGCTCATCCTGAACGTCCTGAGCAGGCAATTCTTCGGCCTCTCCCTCGGGATGATAGCCGTATCCCAGGTCTTTGGCGGCAATCGAAAAATCGGCACCATGATGGGTCAGTCTTTTCTCGAGAACCGGCTCAGGCCTTTTTGCCTCATTGAACTCCCGCAACTGGGTCAGTTGCCTGACGTTACCCAGCTGGGCCAGGGAAATTTTTAAGGCGAGCGAACTATACAGTCCAAATTGGCGATTGGCAATCAGGTCAAGTTTTCCCTGCCCAAGCCGTACCACCGTTTCAACTCTGCCTCCTTCAATCGTCAAACGGCCATATTCACCGATCATCAGATCTTCACTGAAATTGCCGACAAAGGTATCGTGGCCGTGCCCGCCGAACATAGCATCGTTTCCGGCACCACCATCCAACCAGTCATCACCACCGATAAAGCGATCCCTGTCGAGTGTTTCGACTGTGTGCAGAGCACCGGCAATATATGTCCCCCGACCAGCATCGCCGACAAGGTAATCATTCCCGCTGTCGCCATAAAGCCGATCGACTTCAGCTCCTCCGATGAGCAGATCGCTGCCTGTCCCACCGTACAGTTCATCGGAACCACCAATATTCGGATCACCACTGGAGACTTCCAGCAACTGGCCGGCATCAAAAGTCGCGACCCCATTATCACCGATCAGGATATCATCCCCGGCATCTCCATGAACTTCATCGTCACCGGCGCCACCGATCAGCAGATCGTTTCCGCCGCCACCATGCAATTCATCGTTCCAGCCGGTATCAACCAGGCGCGAAACCGCGATTGAACCATAAAAAGCACCATCAGTCTGCGCAAAAGGAACGCTTTGCAGATCTGTCCCAGGAATCACGGCATCTCTCACAATCCCGCTTTGACCAAGCCCGAAGCGGGTAACAACTTCACCGGCATCGTTCAGATAATCGATGCGGCCGAAATCGGCAAAGACAATGTCGTTGCCGTCCCCGCTCTGAATACGGTCAGTACCGTCATCGCCGAAGATGATCAGATCAGCTGTAGTATTTTCAGCGGTCACCCGGTCATCGCCCTGCTCGAGATGAAGGGCAAACAGGCCGCTTTCACCGGCTTGGGCACCGTTGAAATGAACCCAATCATCACCGGCACCGGTATTGACAACGGTTACCGTCTGGAAGCCCTCGCGGTTTTGGATGCCGGTAACTTCCAGTTCATCGATTCCCGAACCGAGGTTGATGGTCAGATTTTCGAGGTTCACGTAACTGATACCGCCGGAAAAGGTCGTTTCGCCAATCTGCAGATCAGGCCCCATTCCCAATCCGGAGAGGTTATCCGCACTTAAAACACCACTCCTGGCACCAAAATTATCTGCCGGCGAGTCCTGATTGTAGACTGTCGCAACATCAACCTGTTGAGACTCATCGGTCTGCGGCAGTTCACGTTCAAAGTAATAGCGGCTGCTGGCATCAGGCGTAATTTCCCAGGCTTCGGCTGTAACAAAGCGATAGTTCTCCTGATCAGCATCGAGGGTTTGGTCCAGCAGGTAGCGAACCTGGCCGGCACCTGTTCCGCTTGAGATAACCACTTTGACCAGCGACAGATCCTTGAAATAGGTGTCTCCCAGCTTGTCGACATTCTCTGCTGCAGCAACCAGCGTGTCTGCCGTTGCCGCTACCACATCACCGACATCGTTGTTCTCGCCGGGCAGCATGAAAGGATCCCCACCCAGACCGGCGCCGGAGCCCTCGCCGCCGGCCCCGTCGATAAACAACGGTCCCTGGATTCCGGCAATCGTGTTGGAAATTGGCGCAAAGACCTTGGTATCGCCGCCGTCGATGACGGCATCATCAAGCGCCGTTACCCCTACCGTCTGTGGAATGTACCAGTTATCCGGAGTGAAAACCAGCTGTTGCGGCTCAACTGTAACCTGCTCGGCAAACCGGTCAACTGTCACATACTTGCCGGTTGTCGGATCAAAAATCTGCGCAGAAGTTTTTGTCTCTTCCGGGGTGACGGTAACGGTTACATCGGAATCGGGCCGTGCGGTTAAAACCAGCTCGTAGCTGTCGACAAAAGGTGCATCAATCTTATCCAGATTGTTTTCGATGACATTGGTTGACCCACCGGTCTGTACAATCATCACGCCCGGCACGTCACTGTCCCCGATGTCGACCCGCACCACCGGCCCGTCGACCGCAGCCTCCCCACCAACCTGCATACTATGATAGATGTATGAGGTGTGCATCCCTTCCAGAAGCCCGTCCGCACCAGCCGCAACCAGCACCTCTTGGGGAACATCATAATCGGCAGCCGAAAAGACCAACTCCGTCCGATCGAATGAAAGTTGCCCCGTCGGGTCGTTCAGGGTTACGGTAACCGTTTCACCGCCTTGAGGCGGGGCGGTCAATTGGACCAGATAACTGTCAACCAGCGGGAACGAGTCCCCGAAAGCGCCCCCTTCTACGACCTGGGTCGCTCCGCCTGTCTCGCTGATCAGCAGCTCCAGATAGTCGTTGTCAACAATTTCAACCGTCACAGTCGGGATGGCAAGTCGATCGTAGCCGCTATCGTCGCTGACCACCTTATGGTTGATGACTGCGTAATGCAGCCCTTCTACGGCGCTGTCATCAAACGCCTGAATAAAAACAGTTTGCTGCTGATCCCAGTTATCAGCGGTAAAGGTCAAGCTGCTTATGGCATCACCGTTGTTGTCAACCAGATGATAATACTGAATGTCGTCGGCTGTCTCATTTGGCGTCGGCTGCTGTTGAATGAGGCTGATGATGACGTCCTCTTCCGGCTCTTTGGTCAAAACGATGCCGTACTGTCCCAAAACACCATCCTCCCAGGTACGAACCAGATCGAGGGCTGAAACTACTATTCCGGCTTCATCATCGTCGGCAACATTCGCTGAAATGCCGTCGATGATCATTCCGTCAAAGCGGCTGTCATCACTGCTGGAACTGTGCGTCACGATGCCGCTGTGCCCCAACAGATCGCGACTGGTCACCGGGGGAGAATCCCCACCGATGCTGAAGGTATCCGAGCCCTCGCCAGCCAAAATCTCGGTAATGTGCCCATCATCGGTACTGCGGATATAAATCCGGTCATTCCCTTCGGCCGCATCCAGGGTGACCTTTTCGACATTGATAAAGTTGATGTTCAGGCCGCCACCGTAGATGCCATCGTCAGTCACCACAAAGTCATCGCCAAACTCGGTTCCAATCACCTTGACGGTATCGAAGCCGTCACCACCGTCGATATCGACCGGCGCGTTGATGGCGTACTCAATGCGATCGGCGCCCTCCTGGCCGGAAATGACGGTCCTGTCCCGTCCGGGATCATCGACCGAACCTTCAAGAGCGAAAGCCTTGACGATAAACTCGTCGTCACCGGTTCCTCCTTTAAGAGTCAAGACGGCAAGATTTCGGAAAACAACGAATTTATCATTGCCGGCCTCTCCATTGACAAGCATCGACTCGCTGACACCGTTTGAAACAAAACCTCGAGTCGTCTGTACAGTTGTAAACAGATCGTACTGATCGACTCCGGTTTCAGCATCCCGTGGCGAGTTGTAGAGCTGGCCTATCTGGAAC
>JAFGRU010000135.1 GCA_016934985.1 Deltaproteobacteria bacterium | reverse complement strand
CTCCTTCGTCAGTGTCTGGCTTTCCACCTTAATACACTGTCCGAATTTTGGGAACCACCTCTGGTTTTTGATATGTTTTTGACTCTGGGATTGGGAAATTCCTTATACAAAAAAATATTGGTGTTTTTTTATTGGCAATCGAAAGCATGGGTCACGAGATTGACGCTGGTTATGCATCGAACTGGGTTGTTTTATCAACCAAGCAGAGTCGGGTAATGTTTTTAACCTACCAGATAAACCCTAATCATTGTGAAAAACCCAATCAGAACAACTCAATGAATAACGTTTTGGCTGAAAAACAGTGTTAAATATTTGCAAAAAGTGAACCATCTGAAAGGATTGTTTTGTCTTAAATCTCGTAGTTTTGAGCGATATGGCTATTAAACAAGTAGAAATATGCCTCTGGTCTATTGCCCCTTTTTCCATCTCTAGTTCTTCAATAAAAACTTAAACCCACGTAGATGACAATTTGATACCTAATGTTAATAAAGAAATCCAACTGTCAACCAGATCTTCAGAGACTTATGCACATGATACAGGGAAGGGGTTTCCTCTTCCACTTATCGCGATGATTTGAAAATTGAGTGGGAAAAATTCAATATGATGAACCGGAATTTCTGGTATTGTTTTTTTGTGGATTGGATTCCACATCTGGATTTTTTTATTGGCTTCTTTTTCTCGGATTCTGAAGAATACAGGCCAAATATTTTTAAAAAAAGGAGGTTCCATGGTCAAAATTGATCATGAAATGTGTGAGGAAACGTTACTGGTTTCCGCCAATTTGATCTGCACGGCGGCAAGAACAGCTCCGAAGGGAAAAGGCAAGGATCTTTTAAAAACCATTATCGTAACAGGCGAGGAAAAATTAAAGATTGCCGATAAAATGCGTGATATTGCTTTGCGGGAGGGGCTCAAATTTTTTTCCCGTGATGCCGAGAATGTCGACAATGTACCCGTTTTAGTACTTCTCGGGACTCGAGAGAGTCCTTTGGGGCTCCCTAATTGTGGTTATTGTGGTTTTAAGGATTGCGATTCCCTTAAAGCTGCCGGTGGCATGTGTGCCTTCAATAGCGGAGATCTCGGTATTGCTTTGGGGTCGGCCGTGAGTCGAGCGGCTGATTTGCGGATTGATAACCGCATTCTTTTCAGCGCCGGCAAGGCCGCTGTGGAACTCGGGATGCTTGGTAATGATATTCGTGTCGCCTATGCCATTCCTCTGTCCGTGACCGGGAAAAACCCATTTTTTGATAGAAAGTGATGTTTTGATAACTGAAGAAGAAATATTTGAAATTGTCGATGGCGATGACCGGGTTATCGGGCAGGCCTTGCGCAGCGAGTGTCACGGTAACCCCGGCCTGATTCACCGTGTGGCCCATATTCTCGTTTTCAATGGAAGTCAACAGGTTCTTCTGCAAAAAAGATCCATGGCAAAAGATATTCAGCCTGGTCGCTGGGATACAAGTGTTGGTGGTCATTTGATGCCAGGAGAAGGGTACCTGGCAGCTGCCGTTCGAGAAGCTCAAGAAGAAGTTGGCCTGAATGATATTGATCTCGAGTTTCTCTACTACTCCCAAATTCGCAATAACATAGAATCTGAAAATATAGCGACTTTTCGTGCTTTTTCCGAAGGGCCTTTTGAGTTTAATTGTTCGGAAATCGATGAGTTAAGGTTTTGGGAACCCCATGAGGTTCTGAATAAAATTGGACAAGGTGTTTTTACGCCGAATTTTGAGGAAGAGTGGAAACTCTATCTGCAATGGGTAGAGATGAACGGCAAGGTTGTTTCGAGCAAAAATGAATAACCAAAACTAGCCTTCTGGTATGCCTAATAATATGGCAATCATCTTAAGAACAGCTCAAAAAATAGGCAAATAAATTTGTCTGTAAAATGCAAAGGCCTTGTTTTATATCAAAAAACAATAATATTTATATGTTAAAACAGAGAGTTACAAAATTGTTCCGATTTTCGGTAAAGGTGGGCAAATTATTTGCTCTATTGACAGTCGCGACTGAGGCATAGCGGCAGGCGCAAGGACATCAATTAATTCTGGAGATTCTGATAATATTCCAGGGCCAACACCGTATCGGACAGGAAATTTTTCCGGGAGGATTTTTTAAAAATGAAAAAAGTCGAATGTATTATCAAGCCTTTTAAGTTGGATGAAGTGAAGGAAGCGCTGAGTGAAATCGGTATACAGGGGATTACGGTCAGCGAAGTTAAAGGATTCGGGCGTCAAAAAGGACACACCGAACTTTATCGCGGAGCTGAATATGTAGTTGATTTCATACCTAAAATTAAAATGGAAATTGTTGTTTCCGATGACTTGATTGGGAAGGTTGTCGAAACCATTGAGGAAGTAGCTAGAACAGGTCGTATTGGAGATGGGAAAATATTTGTTCTTCCTGTTGAGGAAGCAGTCCGTATTCGTACAGGTGATAGAGGTGAGGATGCCCTGTAAATCGTTCAACTTTTAGTTATTCCATCATAACATGTAGAGAGGAAAAGAGATGACACCCACAGAAGTAATGGCATTTGTGAAAGAAAATGAGCTGGAAATCGTCGATTTCAAATTTCTCGATTTTGTCGGAATTTGGCAGCATTTTTCTGCGCCTATTGCTGAACTGACCGAGGAAATATTTGAGGAAGGACTTGGTTTTGACGGTTCGTCCATTCGTGGTTGGCAACCTATCCACAACAGTGACATGCTGATTGTTCCCGACCCGTCTACTGCCAAGATCGATCCTTTTGTCGCCAAACCGACCCTGAGTCTGATTTGCAACATTGTCGATCCCATCACCCGGGAAGGTTATAGTCGCGATCCCCGCTACATTGCCCAGAAGGCTGAAGCATATCTCAAGTCAGCCGGCATCGCCGAGGTCGCCTATTTTGGACCCGAGCCGGAATTTTTCATATTTGACGATATCCGCTATGCTTCGGATGTAAACCATTCGTTCTATTTTATCGATTCCAATGAGGGGATCTGGAACTCCGGACGCGAGGAATTCCCCAACCTCGGCTACAAGCCCCGTCACAAGGAAGGCTATTTCCCTTGCGCACCTACGGACTCCCTGGCTGACCTGCGTAACGAGATGGTTGAGGAACTCCAGCGTGTCGGTTTGCATATTGAATGTATGCATCACGAAGTTGCCACCGGCGGCCAGTGTGAAATCGACATGCGTTTCAACTCCCTTTTGGACATGGGCGACCAATTGCAGTGGTTCAAATACATTATCAAGAATGTAGCTTACAGAAACGGCAAAACCGTAACTTTTATGCCTAAGCCTATTTTTAAGGATAACGGCTCTGGTATGCACTGCCACATGTCCCTCTGGAAAGATGGGGTAAACCTGTTTGCCGGTGATGGTTATGGCGGATTGTCCAAAATGGGGCTCTACTATATCGGCGGAATTATGAAACATGCCAAGGCGTTGTGTGCGTTTACCAACCCGAGCACCAACTCCTACAAACGCCTTGTGCCCGGTTACGAAGCGCCTGTCAATCTGGCCTATTCCAACCGCAACCGCTCCGCATCCCTGCGTATTCCCGTAACCAGCAACCCCAAGGCAAAGCGCGTTGAATACCGGACTCCTGACCCGTCCGCCAACGGTTACCTTGCTTTTGCCGCAATGCTGATGGCCGGTCTTGACGGCATCGAAAACAAAATTGATCCGGGTGAACCTCTTGATAAAGACATTTACGGGCTTTCTCCTGAGGAGCTCAAGGATGTTCCCAAAGTCGCTGGCTCTCTTGAAGAGGCGCTCAATTCCCTCGAAGAAGATCACGACTGGCTGCTTAAAGGGGACGTCTTTACTCAGGACGTAATTGATATGTGGCTCAGCTACAAGCGTGAAAACGAAGTTGATAATGTTCGTATGCGGCCCGTTCCTGCCGAATTTGAACTCTACTACGACTGTTGATCAGTAGTTAAAGAGCTTGTTTAAAACAAAAACCCCCTTTCCAGGGGGTTTTTGTTTTGGTGATTAAATGATTTTTGATTACAGGGCGTGTTCGGAAACAAAAGCTTTTATGGCTTCGGTTTGAGCATCGATCTCGACACAGCGTTCCTCTTTTTTTTCAATTCCTTGAAGGCAGGGAGGTTTTTCCGGGTCTTTGCCGATAGCAAGGTTGACGGCCTGGCTGAATTTGGCCGGGTGGGCCGTGGCAAGACAGATGAGAGGGACATCTTGCGGAACCGCAGCTTGGCCTGCTTTAATGCCAACTGCTGTGTGGGGGTCGAGAATATAACCGGTTTTTTGATAAAAAGTCCGAATGGTGGCAAGAGTCTCATCTTGGTTGACCGAAACAGAAGTGAAATCCTGGCTGATTTTCTCTATCTCTTTTGGGTTGAATGATATGCTTTGCTTTTCTTTAAGCTGGTCCATGGCATTCCGTACTTTTTCAGGGTTTTGGTCGTAAACAAAATAGAGATAGCGTTCAAAATTGCTGGCTACCTGAATATCCATGGAGGGGGAGTAGGTTTCCCGGACTGTATCAAGTGAATAGTCACCCTGAAGAACGAAGCGGGTAAGGATGTTGTTTTCATTAGTAGCAATGACCAGTTGGCAAATGGGAAGGCCCATTTGTTTGGCAATATAGCCGGCAAAAATATCACCAAAGTTCCCAGTTGGGACCGAAAAACAAACCTCTTCGGCAGAGGTTTCGTGGTAGACTTTACCCCAGGCGTAAAAGTAATAAACGGTCTGGGCTAAAAGGCGGGCCCAGTTGATAGAGTTGATGGATGCCAGAGAGTGCCGGGCTTTGAATTCCAGATCATTGAAAACCTGTTTGACAATGCTCTGGCCGTCGTCAAAGGTTCCGCGAATGGCCAGGTTGAATACATTCGGGTCGGTAACCGTCGTCATTTGCAGCTTTTGAATTGGCGAGACCTTACCCTTGGGATGAAGAATAAATATATTGATGCCATTCTTGTTTTTTAGGCCGTAGATTGCTGCACTTCCCGTGTCCCCGGAGGTGGCTCCCAGGATGTTCATTTTTGCACGGCGTTCTTTCACCAGGTCCTCGAAAAGGTTACCGAGAAATTGAAGCGCCAGGTCTTTAAAAGCCAGGGTCGGTCCATGAAATAGCTCAAGAATGAAAAGTTCGTCCTTTTTGACGATGGGAGTAATTTCGGGATGTGAGAAGGTCCTGTAGGAACGGTCGATTATTTCTTTCAGCTGCTGGCGCGGCAGCCCCTCACAGTAAAGGGACATGATTTTGAAGGCCAGATCCGTGTATGATAGTTTGGCAAGGTCCTTGATTTCCCCGAGTGAAAACACTGGAAAAAATTCTGGAAGCAGGAGGCCGCCGTCATTGGCAAGGCCCATCATGACCGCATCCTTGAATGGCATACTGTCAACCTTGCCGCGGGTGCTGACGTAACGCATCGATGTTGGCTCCTTTTTAACTGAAGTAAGTCGACATACTAGCAGGAAAGGGACTTCCTGTGAAGCTATTCAAGAGGTTGTTTTGGCCATTGGGCCAATTTCTTTTTCCGGCCCAAGAAAAAGCTATCCTCAGTAAAAGTATCCGCATCATCGGCGAAGAAAGAATATCCGTATCGGTCGACAAAACTTTACAAAAAAATGGAATTTTAACTATTAACTTTATGATATTAGTATTTTATTTCTCTGGGTGATTTCTGAGGAGATTTTTATGAAACAGCTTTGGGCGCCGTGGCGCATGACCTATATTGAAGAACCGGAGGCAGACGAATGTATCTTTTGCGTCAAAGAAATTGAGGGGGAAGATCATCAGCGTCTCATTTTGAAGCGTGGAACAGAGAGTTTTATTATGATGAATAAATTCCCTTATTCAAATGGCCACCTGCTTATTGCGCCTTATCGCCATACCGCTGACATGAATGATCTGTCCGATTCCGAAAGACTGGAAATTTTTCAGCAATTGGTTCTCTGTCAGTATGTATTGAAAAATGTTTTTCATCCCGAAGGCTTTAATATCGGCATGAATCTCGGGAAAGTCGCCGGCGCTGGAGTTGCGGAGCATCTCCATTTTCATGTTGTGCCGCGCTGGAACGGAGACACCAACTTCATGCCGGTCTTTTCTGATGTCAGGGTCATTCCCCAACATCTTGAAACGACTTTTCAAAAGCTGGCCGATGGTTTTTCCGCTGTTTGAATTCAATCCGTTTTTACTTTATTTGAAAAGCTATGAAATACCGAAAGGGTTTGGAACTTCATGATTGAATTTTTCATTAAAGGAGGTCCTCTTTTATATCCCATTGTTTTTTGTTCCATTCTGGCCCTTGGTATTTTTCTAGAGAGATTGTGGGTTTTTGCCAGGGTGAGACGAGGGGCGCAGGAGCTGGCCAAGAAGGTGGAAAATCATCTTTTCAAAGATGAAAAAGCCGAAGCTATTGCCCTTTGCGAGGTTTCAAAGAATCCCTTGGGACGGATTATCCTGACCGCCCTTAATTTGGCAGGGAAGCCTCGCGACAGAATCAAACAGGAGGTGGAGGAGATCGGTGAACTTGAAACCTTGGTTGTTAATCGCTACCTGGGACTTTTGAGTACCATTGCCACGATCTCACCCCTGTTAGGCCTTCTCGGGACAGTAATCGGCATGATTCAAGCCTTCAACGTTATTGCCGTTCAAGGGGTCGGGACGCCTGCAACCCTGGGCGTCGGTATTTCCCAGGCCCTGATTACCACCGCAGCTGGCCTCAGTGTAGCCATTCCGGCCATTCTTCTGCACCGTTATCTGGCTAGTCGGGCCGGGCTCCTCATTGTCGAAATCGAGGAGCATTCTCTTCATATCGTCAACATCATATCCAAGTAAAGTTATGGCTTTTCTGCGCAAAAAACCTGAAGATCCAAAAGTTGACCTCACCCCTATGGTGGATGTGGTTTTTCTGCTGCTGATTTTCTTTATGATTTCAACGACCTTTATTGAAACCCCTGGAATCTCAATCAAGTTACCTTCCTCTTCTGCGCAAGCCTCTGTTCAGGCACCGGAGGAAATTAAAATCTATTTGGCAAAGAACGGAGAAATTTTTTTTAAAGAAAATACACTTTCTTTTAATGAGTTGACCAGTTTACTTATGAGTTATCGAGGAGAGGCCGGTAAGATGACTTTTCTACTTCTTGCCGACCAGGATGCCCGGCATGGCAAAGTAGTCCAGGTCATGGATCTGGCACGAGAGGCCGGCTTTGGGAAACTTGCCATAGGAACTGAACGAAAAGGGGAGAAGCCATGAGCCAAGAGGTTCTCATCGGCATAGACCTTGGCGGCACTAACTGCAGGGCTGCTTTGGTATCGCTGAGCGGTGAAATAATTGTTTTAAATAAGGTTCCGACCAAAATCAATGAAGGGCGCAATCCCTTTCTTGGCCGAATATTTCGTCTTTGCGCAGACCTTTTTAATTTTGCCGCTAAAGAGGATATGCAGGTTATCGGCATCGGTATGGGAGCTGCCGGGGTCATCAGCCCAACCGGGGTTGTCACCGTTTCACCAAATCTTTCAATTTTAAACGGTCTTCCTCTTGAAGATGCTCTTGAAGAGGCACTCGGACTCCCTGCGACTGTTACTAACGATGCCAATGCCATTGCCTGGGGTGAGGCCCAATTCGGCGCGGGCCGGAATTTTAATTCCTTTCTGACCATAACACTCGGAACTGGAGTCGGAGGAGGGCTGGTCTTAGGTAAACAGCTTTGGAAAGGAGCTGACGGCTCGGCCGGAGAAATCGGCCACTTCGTTGTCGAACCTCAGGGACGCCTCTGCCGTTGTGGAAGCCGTGGCTGTCTTGAACAGTATGCATCTGCCACCGGTATTGTAAAAACAGTTCAGGAACTTGCAGGTGAAGGACAACAAACAGTGCTTGAAAATTTGATAGATGGGGAATTGTCTTCCATTAAGGTTTCGGAAGCTGCCCGCATTGGGGACCAGGTCGCTCTGGCAGCTTTTAAAGAGGCCGGAATTCGCTTGGGGCAAGTGCTTGCAAGTGTTGCCAATCTCCTGAATTTGGATGGGGTTGTAATTACCGGAGGACCAAGTGAGAGTCTCGATCTCATTCGGCCGGCAATGATTCAAGAGGCTAAAAGCCGGGCCTTTGAGATCCCTTTCAAGCGAATGGTTATTGTCCGTGGTGAACTGGGTGATGAGGCTGGAATTCTCGGAGCTGCCGGTTTGGCTTATGAGGAGCTGAAAAATAAGAAACGTGATTCAAGCTAAAGCAATTTTAAAAATTTGAGACAATTTTGGACAATGGCAAACAGCCGACATGCAGGGTGCATGTCGGCTGTTGTGGAATGAGATGTCATTCACCGCTTTTGCTGAACGTATACCCTGAATCCGTGAGAATACAATCGTAAAAACTTCTCGCGAATATTATTAAACAGCTGATTTTATTAGTAAATTATGTTATTAT
>JAFGRU010000134.1 GCA_016934985.1 Deltaproteobacteria bacterium | reverse complement strand
GTGGGTATCAATGATCCTCACATAATCCACGTTTGCAAGGGGCAGGTCACTTGTTTTTTACTGGCTGACAGCCATTATGTCTGAAAAGTGCTTGATTTTGCAGATCTCGTCGCGTTGTCAGCGGTTTTACCTGCGACGTTCATCCGTCCCCGCCTAAACCCTAAAACTTAACACCTAACACCTAACACTGTTTCCCTCAACCTTCAGTCTGAATCCCTGAATTTATTTATTCGCCGCCATGGCTTTTACCGGCTCCAGCCGCCGAGCCTTGTGGGCAGGATAGAGGGCCGTAAGCAGGGTAATGATCAGGACAATGCCCGACCCAATGACGATCGAAAGAGCCGATAGATCCGGATACATGCGCTCCGGCAGGCCAAACTGGCGCAGCATATCGCCAGTGCCGGAAATGACAATGCCATGGGTCTCGAAATAGGCGGTGACCAGACTGCCCAGAACGATGCCGATGACAACCCCCAAAAGGGTCATGGCCGTCGATTCGATTAGCAGAAGGCGGCTCAAGCGGCCGGGAGTGGTGCCCAGGGCCAAAAGCACACCGAATTCCCGGGTCCTCTCAAACAGTACCATGAGAAAGGTGTTGAGGATGCTGAAGGCGATAATCACGATCAGAATAAGGTAAAAAATAAAACCGCTGACCAGGTCAATTTTGATGCTCTGCAGAACACCCGGCATCAGTTCCGACCAGGTCAGGACAACCAATGCGTCTGATTCCCCCACGGCGGCAATGTCCTTTCGCAATGTGGCGCGGATTTGCGGAATGTCTTCCAGATCGTCGGCCAGTATGACAATCTCGTGCACCGCTTTGCCCATGGTAAAGGTTTCCTGAAAGGCGGGAAGGGTCATGTAGAGGGCGTTGCGATCCAGTTCGTCCTGACCGGAATTAAATATTCCTTTGACCATTACAACCGTTGCCGCCGTGGAACCGTCCCGGCCCTGGCCCAAAAGAGTAATTTCGTCCCCGAGCCCGACTTTCAGATTCCCGGCCAGAAGGCTTCCTACCAGTGCTGTGTAGGGATCCGAACCATCGAGGAAATCGCCTTCGCGGACAAAATCCCTGATCCGGGAAACCGAGGCTTCCCGGGCGGGGTCGATGCCGGTAACAAGGGCACCGTACGTCCTTTTTTCCGAAGCGGCCAGGGCAAAAGCCTGCCCCCGCCACGTCCACGCGGCAATCCCGGGAATCTGGTCGAACCGGGAGGTTATCAGCTCCGGATCGGGGACAACCTGGCGCGTTTCCCTTTCTTCGTTGTAGCCTTTGGCCTGAATCTGGAGATGACCGGTCTGAACCTTGACCACAGCGTCAATCATGGTGGCATAGGAACCGAACTGCCATGAGAGCATAAAAACGAGCAAAAGGGAGGCGAAAGCAATGGCGGCGATTGTGAGGATGGAACGACGCGGGTTTCTCCAGATGTTGCGCCAGGCCATTATTGCATCCAGAGAGAGCATGGAGATCTACCTCCGCAGGTTTTTCAGGGACGAGAGGGTGAAAACGCCGGGAGGGAGATCGATGTCGAATGCAATTTCCTGATAATCCAGTTGAGTGTATTCGTCGGTCTTCCCGGCTTTCTGCATCTTCCATATCTTCGGGAAAAGGCGGCCGCCGAGCATGCGGATATCCTCGCTGGTCAGTCTCTTTACCAGCTGCAGATCCTCGTCGAAAAACTCTTCGGCCAGAAGGATATAATCCTCGCGGATATACAGCCGCTGCATGCCCCAGACGACGGGGGCGTCCGCATGCGGTTTCGATTCGACAATGTAGACTTTTTTCCCATCATGGCTGTCGATTCCCATCAGGCGATGGCTGTAGTCTTCAAGGATACTGTCGGATTTGGCCAGGTCGTTGTTGGAAAAATCCGAGCCCATCCAGCTCTGGGACATCATCGAGGGCGGAATCTTGATGGTGCGGTTGACTTTGGGATTGAAAGTCCACATCTCCCGCCCTTTTTTCAAGGTGGCATTGCCACGGTCTTTGGCCGGAGCGAGAATGGTAAAAAGGCTTTCTTTTTGTCCGCGGGTCCAGCCCTTGATAGTCATAGCCCGCTCCCAGTCGGAGCGGTGGATGGTCATGGTCACTGTCGAAGTGGAAGCCTTGCCCCGATAGTAATCGATGGAAGCCTGGACGATTTTCCCGGCCTCTTCCGCCGAAATTTCCTCACCCGAGGCGAATCCCAATTTCGCTGCCGGCAATACCCAGCAAACCACAACCAGCAGGAAAAACCAGATGCATTTACAGGCAAAGGTTTTATATCGGCGTCTTTCAGGCAAAACCCACATAAAAGCTCATCTCCAAGTTGCTAATTCCTAATATAATAATATAATTTTAATCTCAGAAGAAGGTTAGCATGGGAAAAAACAGGGTGCCACCGAAAAAAATATCATTAATTTTAGATGGTTTGTTTGCGGCAGCTTGAATCGGAGCAAGTTGCCGTACTCGGCCACACCCAATTAATCCAGCTTACATTATACCAAGGAGATGCCGTATGGGTTTTTCAGTCAGCCCTGATGGGGAACAATTTCAGATTCCGGAAGAAAAGGATTATCTTGAAGAGTTTACACGATTGGAAAAACTGGCTGCCGAAAAACGGGCCGAGGGCTATGAGATCGTCGTGGTCATGGGCCTCGGTTTTGTCGGCGCGGTCATGGCCGGAGTCGTAGCCGACTCGGTTGACAAAAAAACCGGCAAACCCGGCAAGTTCGTCATCGGCATGCAGCGGCCAAGCCCGAGAAGCTTCTGGAAAATTCAGCTTTTCAACCGCGGTGTCTGCCCGGTCAAGGCTGAAGACCCCGAAGTGGCTGAAATCATTCACCGCTGCGTAGTGGAAAAGCAGAACCTGATTGCCACCTATACCTATGATGCCCTCAAGCTGGCGGACGTGCTGGTTGTTGACGTCCAGTGCGACTTCATCAAAGAGGACCTGGGGAATCTCCACTCCGGTCATGCCGACATCAGCGCTTTAGAAGAAAGCTTCAAGATCATGGGCGAAAAAATCCGCCCCGAATGCCTGGTCCTCATCGAAACCACCGTGCCGCCCGGCACAACCGAATACGTGGCCTACCCGATCCTCAAAAAGGCGTTTCGTAAACGCGGCATCGGCAGTGAGCCGCTCCTCTCCCACAGCTATGAGCGGGTCATGCCGGGCAAGGAATATGTCCGTTCGGTGCGTGATTTCTGGCGGGTCTGCAGCGGCATCAATGAAGAGAGCAAAGACAAGGTCGAAAAGTTTCTCAGGGATGTCCTCAATACCGAGGAATATCCCCTCACCGTGCTGGAACGCCCCATGGAAAGCGAAACCTGCAAGATCGTGGAGAACAGTTACCGGGCGACCATCCTCGCTTTCCTCCACGAGTGGAGCCTGTTTGCCGAAACCAACGGGGTCGACCTGCTCAAGGTCATTCAAGCCATCAAGGTGCGCCCAACCCATAACAACATCATTTTCCCGGGGCCCGGAATCGGTGGTTACTGCCTGCCCAAAGACGGCGGGCTGGGCCTCTGGGCCTATAAACACCTCATGGGTTTCGAGGATGACATCTTCAAGATCACCCCCGAAGCGATCAACATCAACGACACCCGTGGGCTGCATGCCGCCCAGTTGGTCCGCGACGCCCTGCGCAACATGGGAAAAATCGTAGCCGCTTCCCAGGTCACGGTTCTGGGTGCCTCCTACCGGGAGGATGTCGGCGATACGCGCTACAGCGGTTCCGAAATTGTCATTCGCAAGCTGACGGAGATGGGCGCCGAGGTCCGGGCCCACGACCCTTATGTAGAACACTGGTGGGAGCTGGAAAAACAGGATACTTATCCGGCCACCGGCCTGAGCTGGGCAAGATTCTTCCGCAACCAAGATGAACTGCAGGGCTTCCAGATGGCGGCCGACCTCAAAGAAAGCTTGAAGGGTGCCCAAGCCGTGGTCTTGGCCGTCCGCCATAAACCTTACCTCAACCTTGAACCCGACGAAGTAGTGGAAATGGCCGGCGGCCCTCTGGCCGTGATCGACTGCTTCGGCATCCTCAGCGATGCTGCCATCGAACGTTATTTCGAACTCGGCTGCGAGGTCAAGGCCCTCGGCCGGGGTCATGTGCAGCGCATTAAGGACAAAGTTCGGAAACGGGAGAAAGGGTTGTAAAAACCACAAGCTTTTTGGGAATCTGTTTTTCCCCTCTTATACCCAAATCGAAATGGTAGTCGGTCTATTTAAGTTTCGGGGTTTGCGTCCCCCGACGACCCTTACTCTTTTTGCTTGCCCGAAAAAGAGTAAGCAGAAAAAAGGCACCCCAAACATCTGGGTATGGGGTCAGTGGGTATGGGGTCAGGCTTGACTAACAGACTTATCCACTCTTTCGACAAGCTGTTCCAGTGTGTCTTTCAAACGCTTATCGGACTTGGCACGTTCCTCAATTCGCCTGGCCCCTTGGCTTAGACCCGAGAGATCGCGATGAAGCTTCACTCCAAGCCCCTTCAATTGCAATTGAGGATATCTTTTGACCAGCCATGCCGCCACAGCCCGCGCCTCGGCCAAAGGTTGATGCCGGCCCAGGGCCGACAAGTCTTCTCTTTGAAGACCGTAATACTCGCTCACCGCTTCAAGAATCATATCGATCTTCACAGGTCGATCTAAAATCTGTTCGGCTTGCATTAAAGCCTGCTCCACAAAACGGTCGGTCCCTAGAATACGCCCCTCAAAGGAACCACCATGAAACTCTTTCCTGTGCCCTTCGGAAAGACCCTCCAAAACAAATTCCCCATAGGTACGACGAGCTATATCTAAATTATCATTAAATTGACTCAACACCCAAGCGGTGTTCAACCAAGGGATTTTTTGGCGTCCCAGGTAACAGGCATGACTTGACCATGGATAATCGTC
>JAFGRU010000013.1 GCA_016934985.1 Deltaproteobacteria bacterium | reverse complement strand
GACGATGGAAAAAGCATAAAGTGAAAGACCAGGGCTCGACGTTTGGCGAACGCTGCCGGGGAAAACGAGCAAAAAATTCAAAATAGACCGGCTTGGCAATATTCTCTCAAAGATTGAACCGGTAAAGTCCGACAAACTCCTAGAAAATAGGTAAAATAAAAATTGTCTAAACTGCTTTTTAATTAAACATCCGGCCGTTTGAACTCGTCCACCCCACCCTGCAAAACTATAAAAAAATTTTCATTTTTTTTCAAAAAAGTATCCCTTTGTAAGAAAAATGTAAGATGTGTTGTGTATACTATCGCCGTTTTGAATATCGGCTATCAATAATCTCTGATATTTAAATATCAGGTCTCTTTTGCGAGGCAAGAGCGAGAAAAACCTCCAAAGAGAAAGGCAAATGGCTTCTCGCGACACTGGGGACTAGTCTTACGACTTACAAGCTTACGAACTTGCATTCTTGGAGGCCTGACCCTTTTAATACTTTCAAGCTTACGAACTTTCATTCTTGCTAGGCTTGACCCTTTTAATACTTTTAATATGACCCTTTTAACAAGACTTGTGACGATTGTTAGTTTTTCCTTCCCAATTTTAAACGGTTAGGTGAGCTTATGAATTCTTCTCAGAAACGACCCGCAAATAAAAAAAGAACTTTTATGTTGTGGGCGGTATTCCTGCTGTTTCTTTCGGGTGTTTTGGCTCTAACCCACGACATCATCATCACCAATATTCTTGCCTGGCAAATTTGCAGAACCGATCCCAATCCCAAAACCTTCATAAAGAAGACTGTTGAACTCCCCGAAAGCATTTATTGGGAAGACAATATTTATCCTGGGTTTGACGAAAAAGACCGCCTGCTGATGATCCGCAACTACCTTGATGGTGTGCATTTAAAAACCATGGCTCTTAATTCGCCGGATGGAACAATTTATCTGTACACAGCAACTGACGGGGATTGGAAGACCAGTCGAGAAATTAAAGCCCGAAAGATAAAAGGCAATTTCATGGCTACCATAGAGGCCGAAGCTGAAGCCATTGCAAAACGGGGTCTAACTTTTACCCGGAAGACAATGCCGCAACTCAACTTTAATGTTGTATTCAATTTTGTAAATCTAACGTCCTTTCAAAGCCGCTACCTTTTCAGCGATGATGTGACAATCACAGATAATAAAACAAATGAAATTTTAGCCTATAACCGCAGATTGATGCGCAGGTGGTACCTGTTAATGCCAGATGTTGGCATCGGACAGCAATTTTATTACCCCGTTCCAAAGTGTGGCGAACGCTCAAGTTATGGATTTGATGAAAAGGTTTTTCCAATTTGGACCATCAGTGCAATGAAACATTTGCAGCATGAAAACAACCAAATATACATGCTTTTTATAGGAGACGAACAATGAGTATCAACACTGATAAAGAGCATTGGGGTCAGGCTTGACTAAGGGATTTACTAGATTTACGGCAAAAAAGACCAATAAATCCTTTTGTCAAGCCTGATAATCCTTAAAAAGGCACCTCCCGAGCTTGCCAGGCCAATCCTGGTAAGCTTTGGAGATCAATACAAACTCTTTCCAGGAGGTGCCTTATGAAATTGTACTCAGGTTTCGATCTGCATTCAAACAATTGCTATCTCGGAATCATTGACGAGAGCGGAAAACGAATTTTCAAAAGAAAGCTGGACAATGAGCCGGAGTTGATTCTCCAGACACTTGCTCCCTTTCACAAGGACTTGGGCGGGGTGGTTGTCGAATCGACTTACAACTGGTATTGGCTGGTCGACCTGCTGACAACGGCGGGATATTCACTTCATCTGGCTAACCCGGCAGCCATCCAGATGTACAAGGGGATCAAGCATGTCGACGATACCCACGATGCCTTCTGGCTGGCCGAGATGCTGCGCTTGAGCATTCTGCCCGAAGGCTATATCTATCCGAAAGAAACCCGGCCGATACGCGACTTGTTGCGAAAACGAGGGCATCTGGTGCGACTTCGAACGTCTCTACTCATCAGCCTTCAGAACATCGTTACCCGCAATTGCGGTGTTCGACTAAGAGCTGCCGAAATCAAGCGGTTTAGCAATGAGTGTATCAGTCCACTGCTGATCGACAACGAGGATCTGGCCCTGGCAGGGGCCGTAAGCAAGGAAGGCATCGATTTTTTCACCCAAAAGATCTGGAAAATCGAAACCGCAGTGGAAAAACGCATTGATCTTGAAGGGTCCTACCGGTCTTTGCTGGGCATTCCCGGCATCGGCAAGATTCTCGGATTGACCATCATGCTGGAAACCGGCGACATTAAGCGTTTTGCCAAGGTGGGCAACTATGCCTCCTATTGCCGGAAAGTTCCCACGCGTTGGAGCAGCAACGGTAAAACCAAGGGCCGCGGCAACGCCAAAAACGGCAACAAATATCTGGCCTGGGCCTTTTCGGAAGCAGCGGAGCAGGCCCGTCGCTTCAATCCTGAAGCACGAGCATATTACAATCGCAAACTGCAGAAAACCCAAGCCATGGTGGCTCATAACGCTCTGGCGCACAAGCTGGCCAGAGCGGCTTACTACATCATCCGTGATCAGGTACCATTCATGCCGGAGAAAGTGTTCACATAAACGGTTGGCTGGAGCGGGGAACCTGGGCAAGGGGTTGGCAGAACCATAAGGCCTGATTGGTCAACCGCTCCACCCACTTTTACAGCGTTACAGGCTTTTTGACTGCCCATGCCGTGAGCCACACGGGGGCTGGTTCACAACCAAAAGATCTGTCAACATCCATTGGACACGGCATGGTACCGAAAAATTTCTGGGCCGCGAAGTGCGGCAAGGGCCTTCAGCCAAATTAATGTCGGCTGAACCGGCCTAAATCCTGATGGGTGACTGGTGCAGTCGAGAACTGACACAAAAACAAAAGAAATTACGGCAGATGTTGGAAAGCGGGTAGCGCAGCACAGGTAACTGACGGTCACAGAAAAGGCGAGAAAGGCAAAAAAGCTCGCAAGGGAGTTGTTTTTTCAATTGACCGGTGCCTTTTAATGGGTGACGG
>JAFGRU010000133.1 GCA_016934985.1 Deltaproteobacteria bacterium | reverse complement strand
GTAATAATTTATTTTCCTTATAAATTCCGGGGATTTAACCTTTGTCTTGTGGGTAATATAACGTTGTATAATTGTTGAGTAACTTTATTGAACAATTAAACAACGTCCCGGACTGCCTCAAGATCGGCCGCCTGGTAGACTCCGGTGGAATTGATCCGCTGCCAGTCGTTGTACATGTCGACAATTTGTTTGATAGCCAGACCGTCGGTCACAATGTCGCCGTAATCGGCGGAAAACAGATCCAGATCCCTTTCTTCTGTTCCTCGTAAAGAATAAACGTATTCGCCGGTGAACTTGTTCTGAAAAAGGGTGGTAGAAAATCCTGTGTCGGTGTTGGGGCCATGATAAACAAGGTCCCAGGTTTTGACGAATTCTTCGGCTTGGGTTGAGGAGAGGTTACCTTCGAAGTTATCATTTTGAAGGGCTGTTTTTATACGATCTGTTCTTATTAGCCCAGAGGGTGCTTCAACGTCACCCGTGTCCTTATTAAATCCATCAATTTCATCAAAATGAACATAGCTGGCTTCGGCGAGTAACGCCATGTCATAGAATTCACTGGTTGTGCTCATGAGCTATCTCCTTAATAGCGTAAAAAGAATCTTCATACTTTCCAAATTCATTTTTCGCAGGGCGACAAGGTTTCGATTTGACCCAAAGCTTGAGTGCCCCAAAACCGATTTGTGATTCACTACCGGAATAACCGGAGTAAACACTGCGCCTCCTAACCAAAACTTCCTTCGTTTTTAAATCAACGATGACTTCATCTTGAATACGTACTGGAAAAAGAAAAGATTTGACAGGCTCTAGCGTTTCTTTCACAAAGCGGTCGTTTAAACGGTAGCCACTCTGAACCCCTTGCGGTGCTTTATAACGATCAGTTTTGGATGTTGTCGTCGCCAGTATTTCGGCCACACCGGGATTCTCGCTTATCCACTGCTCCGGGGTTTTATAAACCCAGAAACCGGCTTTAGTGGTACAGTAATAATTGTGTAGAAATTTTGTTGGAAGCCAGTCCCAAAAGACTAGGTTGTACATGATGAAAACGGCGATAAATCCCCACAACCACGGATTTCGGCCATGTCTTTTCGCTCTGTTGGCAGCGATAATCACCGCCGACAATGACATCAACAGATAAATGCCGAATGCCAGTAAATAGAGTAATCCCATCATTTGGCAAAACCTCTTTTCATATTTAAGATTCCCTTGAGTAACAAGGGTCAGGTCTGCAAGAATGCAAGTTCGTAAGCTTGTAAGTCGTTGGACCATTCCTCTGTGTCACGAGAAGCCATTTGCTTTTCCCTCTTGAGGTTTTTCTCGCTCTTGCGTCGCAAAAGAGACCTGATATTTAAATATCAGAGATTATTGATAGTCGATATTCAAAACGGCGATAGTATACACAGCACATCTTACATTTTTGATTTTATATTGGTCTTTTGAAGCCATCGTCGCCATAAATTCACATTGCTGGAAAACAAAAAATTGGCTGAGATCTTCTGGTTCCACAGAACCTTTGCTACTGACTCACCTCACACTGATTCCTTCATTCCAATATTTGATGAGCGGGTAGATGAAAAACTCAATGATCCGGCGTTTGCCCACCTTGATTTCGGCGGAGATACTCATGCCCGTGGAGATGGCCGTCTCTTTGCCGTCCACCATCAGGGTGGTCTGCAGCGGCTTGACGTATGTTTCGTAAACCAGGCCCATCCTCTCGTCCTCGATGCTGTCCTTTGACACCTGAAGAAGTTCGCCCTCGAGAATGCCGTATTTTTGAAACTCAAAAGTATCCACTTTAAGGGAAACATCCATGCCCGGCGTCAGGTAGCCGACATCCTTGTTCTCAACAAAGGCTTTTATCAGAAGGGGCGAGTCGAGAGGCACAATGGTGGCCAGCGCCTCGGCCGGGGTGACAACTCCGCCAATAGTGTGAAACAAGAGTTGGGCCACATGCCCTTTGACGGGGGAGGTAATGAGTTGGCGGCTGCTGAGAAATGAGGAGCGCTGGACCTTTCCGGCGAGGTAAGACCGGCGCTGTTGTTTTTCAGCAAGTTCGGTGAGAAGTCGGTTGCGCTCTTCCTCGCGGATTAGATCGATCTCCTTGTTGACCCTCTGAATGTTGGATTCCAACTCGCCAATGCCGTGAGCGGAGGTTTTCATCTCGCTTTCCGCGGCCTTTAAATCACTTTCGCCCTGCTCGAATGCGTCGCGGCTGATAATATCGCGGACCTCTTGCAGGCGCTGAAACCTCTCGTCGGTCTGGTGATGCTGAAAAGCCGCCCGTTGGTGAACTTTCCGTTGGGAGGCGAGGCGTTCGCCGAGCTGGCGAAGTTCCTTGTTCTTGACAATGACCTGTTTGAAGAGCTTTTCCCGGGATGATTGGTAAATTTGGCCTTGGACCAGCAGAAGGTCGGCATCGAATTTATACGCTGGGGGGTCGAAAGCCGTGTCGTTCAACAGGGCTTCCAGGCGCAGCAGCTCCAGCTCCACCTGTTTCAAATCCTTTTCCATCGACTCAAGTTCCGGATCGATGTCCGAGGGGTCGATCTCCATCAGTACCGCCCCTTTTTCGACGAAATCCCCCGGCCTGACCAGTATGTTGCGCACCACGCCGGTACTCAACGGCTGAACGGTCTTGATCTCGCCCGTGGGGATGACCTTGCCGCGGGCGGTAACGACCACGTCGATTTTGCCGAAAAAGAGCCACAGGCTGAAAAAGAGCATGGCCGTGATGATGATCCAGAATACGGTCCGACCCAAGGGGTTGAGGGGCTCTTCCTCGATTTCCACCAGGAGCGGTTTGAATTCGTGATGATCGTTTTGCTTCCCAAATAACACAGTCAATTCTGCTGGCTAAAGAGGTTTTGATAATAACCTCCGAGCTTCAACAGCTCTTCGTGGTTTCCGTCCTCGACAATGCGTCCCTGTTCCATGACCAGAATCCGGTCGCAATCCCGGATGGTGGAAAGACGGTGGGCGATGATGATCGTCGTCCGCCCTTTCTTGATGGCCTTCATATTGTTGCGAATGATCTTTTCCGACTCGTAGTCGAGGGCCGAGGTGGCTTCGTCGAAAATAAGCAGGCGCGGGTTGGTGATCAGAGCCCTGGCGATTGCGACGCGTTGTCTTTGTCCACCGGAAAGGGAGCTGCCCCGTTCGCTGACGGGGGTTTCGTATCCTTCCGGAAGTTGGGAAATGAATTCATGCGAACCCGAGAGATGGGCTACCTGAAGAATCAACTCCATGGGTGCGTCCGGTTTCGGCAGGGCGATGTTGTCGCGAATGGTGCCGCTGAAGAGGAAATTTTCCTGCAGCACCACGCCGATATTGAAGCGTAGCCAATAGGGGTTGAGGTGGCGCGCATCGATGCCGTCTATGAAGATGCTGCCCTCGGTTGGGAGGTAAAGGCGCTGCATCAGCTTGGCGAGGGTGCTTTTGCCGCTGCCGCTACGTCCCACGATGCCGATGCTGGTTCCTGATTTGACCTCAAATGCGACGCTGTCCAGGGCCTTGGGGGCCGAAGGGGCGTATTGGAAAGAGACTTTGTCAAACTTCAACTGCCCTTTCAACTGGGGCAGGGTGATGGCTTTCTCGCTGGCCGTTTCCAGGGGATGATGGAGGATATCGCCGAGGCGGTCGACGGACAAAAGGGCCTGCTGGAATTCATTCCACAGGTTGACGAGGCGCAGCACGGGACCTGAAAACTGGCCCGCGAACATCTGAAAAGCGATGAGCTGGCCGATGGTCAGATCGTTCTGCAGGACGGCACGCACCCCGAAATAGAGAATGGAAATGGTCATCAGCCGCTGGACGGTGCCGGAGACCGCGCCGGAGATGTTGCCCATGTTGGCCAGGCGAAAGCTGGAACGGACGTAGCGGCCGAGGTGGTCTTCCCAGCGTTTCTGCATCGACCCTTCTATGGCCAGGGACTTGACGGTCTGAACCCCGGTCACCGACTCTACCAGATAGGAATGGGAGGCGGCGGCCATCTGGAACTTCTGCTCCAGGCGCCGTCTCAGTTCCGGGGTTATGGTCAAGTAGAGGATGGCGATGACGGTCACGAATCCGAGCACGATCAGGGTCAGCTTGACGCTGTAGAGAAGCATGACCGCCACGAACACTGAAGAGAAAAACAGATCGATGATGACGCTGACCGCCTTGTTGGTGATAAATTCCCGGATGACATCGAGTTCCCGCACCCTGGCGGCTATGTTGCCGACCTGGCGGGCCTCGAAATAGAGGAAAGGCAGTCCAAGGAGGTGGCGGAACAGTTTGGCCCCGAGTTTGGCGTCGAGCTTGTTGGCGGTGTGGATAAAAATGTAGTTGCGGGCGATGTTGAGGAGCAGCTCGAATATCATCACCGCCAGGAAAGCCACGGCCAGCACATCGAGGGTGGTGAGGGTGCGGTGGACGATGACTTTGTCGAGGATGACCTGGGTGAAGAGCGGCGTGACCAGCCCGAAAAGCTGAACCACAAACGAACCCAGCAGCACCTCGCCGATAATGCGCCTGAACTTGGTTATTTCATGCAGAAACCAGCGGAAGCCGAAGGTCGTCTGGGAGGTGATCTTTTTATGGCGCAGCACCAGGTAGCGGTCAACGGTCGCCTCGAAATCAGCGTATGGATGCTCGGATGGCTTTTTCGCCTCGGGGTGGAATATCAGGATCTTTTTCGCCTCGGTATCGGCCTTCAGGACCACCGAATAAGCGCCGTCCCGACGCACGGCAATGGCCGGCAGCGGATAGCCGCCGAGAAGTTTTTCCAGGGGGAATTTTTTCAGCTTGGCTTTGAATTCGAGGCGCTGGGCGATGCGCAGCAGTTCCTCCGGAGTGACTTCCTGCTGAATGCCGAATTCCCGGGTGATGGCGCGAATGTCCACGTCAATGCGGTTGAGCCGCGCAGCCACTTCAAGGGCGATCAGACCGCTGTTCATGGGAGCTCTCCCTCCTGCCAGAATTTCAAGCGCAGTCCGGCGATTCGCCCTTCCATCTGTTCCAGGGTGACGGCCAGCTTTTGTTCCATTAAGTCGATCTCACGCTGCAGAAAAGAGACCCGGTCCGTTATCCTGTTTTCCGCCAGGCGGTTGTCGGTCGCGGCCCGGCGTTCAAGAAGACGGTCGCGCTTCTTCAAATCAGGTACGGCAGCTTGGGCCAGGAGAAGTCTTTGATAGGCGCTGTTCATCTCCCGTTTGCGGTCATGGAGGCGCCGCTCCTTCTCCAGGGAGAGACGTTCGACCTCTTTTTGAAGGCGGTTGGTGCGGGCGACATCCCGGAAACCGCTGAAGACCTCCCAACGGGCCACCAGCGCCGCCGAGGTGTCGCGGCCCTCGAGGTTTTCCAGGGACGTGGAGAAGCTGTCCGGGTCCGAACCGAGCATGCGGAAATTAGCCGCCAGGCTGATGGTTGGGAACATGGATTTTTTCAGGATTTCTCTTTCCGCCTTGAGTTTGCGGATTTCCTCATCGTAGGCACGAATTTCGGCCAGCCGCCCCGGGCGGGGGCGGTGTCGCGGGTCGGGGGCAACCGGCAAGGGGGCGAAAGTGGTTGCCTGGGGGTCGTAGGCTGTGCCGGTAAAAAAAGCGAGATTGAGAAGGGCCTCCTCAAAATTTCGCTTCAGTTTTTCCTGCTCGGTAACGGCCTCGGCCAGGGCCAGGGCTGCGTCATTCACCTCCACCTGGCCTACACTCCCTGACTTTTGCAGCCTGCAGGTCAGGGTGTAAATCTTCTGACGATGGTGAAGGGTCGCTTCGACGGTCTTGTGGCGTCGTACAATTTTTAGACACTGTGCAAATGCGTCAAGCACGTTTATTTTAGTTTCCAGCAGTGTGTGGTTGCGGTTCAGGGCCGCGATGCGGACATCCTTTTTGGCATTGTCGAGCCGAAGGCCGCGGGCGCCGAAGTCGTAGAGAAGAAAATTCATCCCGGCGGTGAAGGAGTGCTGGTAGGATGATCCGTCGACGCGAACGACCTGATCGCCGACTGAGATAACGTTGTCGCCGTCAGTGAGGTCGTGGACGTATTGGTTGTCGAAACGCACCGACAAGGTGGGGTAGTAGAGTGATCTCACCTCCTGGAGGGAGTATTGGCGGATGCCCATCTCTTTTTCCCTGATGCGTAGGTCCCAGGAGTGAGCTACGGCCTGGTTCAGGATCTGGTCGAAGGAGAGAGTCTCGGCCTGTGAACTCGACCCAACGGCGAGGGAGAGAAGATGGGTGACTGTTATTAAAAAGAAGAGACGCCACAAAGCGGCTCTCAAACACTCGACGGACAACATATAGACCAATCACTTCAAAAAATTGAAAAGAGGCGGCGGGGTTTGGAAACCCGCCGCCCGTCAATTGATACAATATCAACCCTGGTGCCAGGAGTTGGCGACCATGGTCATGAGGTCCTGGTTGTTGTAAACGTCGTTGATATTGTTGAAAGCGATGCCTTGATCGACCGCATAGGCGGACATCTGCTGGATGAGCTGATTAATGTCGGTGTCGGTCAGATAGTAGCCGTCGGTCAGTTCGACATTCTCCACTTGGTAATTTTCTGACTGGAACCAGTTCTCAACTGTCAGGGTGTCGCTACTCCCGGCAATGCCCAGAACAAGGTCGTTTCCGTTTTTGAAGAGACCGATGTCGGTGCTTGTCAGCCCTTCGCTGAATGCAATAGTGTCGTTTTGTCCGGTGGCGGTGTCGTAGTCAGTGATGGAATCACTGCCGCTGTTTATGCCAAACAGATAGGTATCGATTCCTTCGCCGCCGTTGAGGCAATCGTTGCCGCTGCCGCCGTCTAGAGTGTCGTCTCCGGCGTATCCGTAAAGCCGATCGTCGCCTGCTTCGCCGTACAGGGTGTCGTCTCCGGCGTATCCGTAGAGCTTATCGTCGCCGTCCCCGCCGGCCATGTAATCGTTTCCTTCACCGCCGTTGAGGTAGTCATTGCCGGCACCGCCGTCCAGGGTGTCGTCTCCGGCGTATCCGTAAAGGTAGTCGTTACCGCCGTGGCCTGTCATCGAGTTGGCGGCG
>JAFGRU010000132.1 GCA_016934985.1 Deltaproteobacteria bacterium | reverse complement strand
TTTTTCGATGGCCATATGTGCTCCTTAGTGGGTGGGGGTTGGTGTACCCCAAAATGGCCATTTACACAAACTTTTTTACACCCTCTTGAGAACAGATTAAAATCATTACCTTTCTAGGCAAGTTATCACTAGAAACCAATAATTATATGCTTTTAGCAATTCTATTATTTCTGCTGGGATTATTGTTGCTTTATTTTGGGGCTGATTTCCTTGTCAGTGGTAGCTCCAGGGTAGCTTTGGCGTTGGGAATACGTCCCATAATTGTGGGCATGACGGTAGTTGCATTCGCAACCAGCATGCCTGAGTTTATGGTTTCACTTTCTGCAGCTATTAAAGGTTCTTCGGATATTGCTGCTGGCAATATTATTGGTTCCAATATTGCCAACATCGGACTTATCCTTGGAATTTCTGCCCTGCTTTTCAGCATTCCCGTTGCTAAAGCGACCTTGACGCGTGAAGTCCCTTTCATGATCTTTGCTTCAGGCCTGCTTTACTTTTTCTGCCTGGATGGACAACTAGATTTTTCCAACGGCCTGATCCTGTTTTGTTGTCTTTTGATTTTCCTGATTTATTGTCTTTTGAGCGTTCGAAAGCATGCCGCACTGCGGTTTGCGGACGGAAAAGAAGAGGCGTTGGGGACTGTTCGTATCGGGGACTTCCTACGGATCGGCGGAGGGATTGTTGGCCTCGGATTTGGCGCCGAGTTGATGGTGCGTTCGGCTGTTACCATTGCCAGGGCCATGGGTATAACCGAACTTGTCATAGGTATGACGGTCGTGGCTTTGGGGACAAGCCTTCCCGAATTGGCAGCTTCCCTGGTAAGTGCCTGGAAAGGTGAGACGGAGATAAGTATCGGCAATGTCATTGGCAGCAACATTTTTAATATCTTGTTTGTTTTGGGGCTGTGCCCCATGATTCATCCCATTGCCGTGGATTCTGCGATCCTTCGTTTTGAATTTCCGGTTATGATTTTATTCAGCGTGGCCCTGGTTCCTCTGGTTCTGCCGAAATATTCCATTAGTCGTATCAAGGGGCTGATTCTCCTTGGTGGTTATGTGCTTTTTATAGGAATCCTTTTTATATGAAAATATCGCGAAGCCAAAATATTGTTGAAATATTTACTTTCACTTTTCTGGTTTTTCTCCTGGTGTTTTTCCCAGTACGTGTATTTGCGACGGAGGTGTCTTTCCCCATTGTCAGAGAAATGGAGACCATGATTGGTGAAAGGCTGGAATACGAAATAGGTTTTCTATGGTTTGACCGATTGGCCGAAGCCTACCTGTCTTTTAACCGGGGGAAGAAGGACGGCACATTTGTAGCTGTTTTGGAAGCAAAAACCCTCGGGATTGCTGCCTGGCTAACCGATTATCAACGCCAGAAAATTGTAGCAACCATGGAGCCTGACGGAAATGACAAATTCCGGACTTTGCAGTACGACTGGCTCAAAATCAAAGGAAAAGCGAAAAAAGGTCACATCTGGAAAAAAAGTTACATTTTTAACTATAAAGAGAAAAAAATCCATTATGTTAGGTTCAGGGATGGCAAGGAAACCGCACGAAAAGTTTTTCCTATCAAAGATGGCGAACTGCCTGCTGATGTTCTGACGACATTATATAATTTTCGAAGAGGGGCTTTCGGTGAGACAATGACGGAGACTCCACTGATCGTACCCACCTTTTCTCGCCAGGGGAGTTCAGATATCAAGCTAGAGATTGCCTTGCCCAGGCATAAATCCTCTCAAAAATTTTTCAGCGCCTGCCGCCCCCTTTTCAGAGGCACGGTAAATTCTGAAGTCTTTGATACCAGTGGCGGGTATGTTTATGCCTGCTTGGATTCCCAGGGACGGCCGTTTAAAGGCATTGTCGAAAACGTGCTGGGCCTTGGCGATGTTCGGGGCAGCCTAAAAAAGGCTCAGGTTCTCGCCTTAAATCCATAAAGCCGTATCCGACCGTTTTTAGAGACATCAACAGTCGATCAGCTTTGTTTAAGCAGGCGCAGCATTTCTTCCGCTTTGGTGGTCGGGGGACGGCACCCTTGTTCGCTGCAGATATAGGCAGTCGGCAACCCATTAATTGGGGTTTTGGCCTGAACATTCGGGATAATATCCTTTAATCCCTGGTTAGCTTGGGAATAACCGTGGATGACCGTGCGGGGCATAAAATACCGAAAAAATGCCTTGGATAAATTATCCGAAGGAGTTTCTTCATTGTCTGAGGCGATCAGCAGTTCGTGGTTCGGTCCCAGAATCCAGTCCAGGGAAATCAGCAGGAATGAATAACCCAGAGGCTGATGGAAATACTCCGAATACAAGCTTGTTAGATAGTTCTCTCCTCTTTCCGCCATTTTTTCGTTCCCCGTCAGACGGCCCAGGCGGAGAAGATTGAGAACGGCAACTGAAGCCCCGGAAGGGATGGCCGTGTCCTGAAGATTTTTCCCCCGTGTCAGGACTGTTTCGGCATCAGCTGCAGTATCGTAAAAGCCTTTTTTGCCGTTGGTGAAGAGATGTTCCATAGCCTCGGTTAACTTGTGCGCTAACTGAAGATAGCGTTCCTCAAAGGTGCTGATGTAAAGCTCGATAAGACCCCAGGCGAAAAAAGCGTAATCTTCCAAAAACCCAGGAATGGCTGCTTCGCCGTCACGCCATCTGCGCAGCAGGCGGCCACTTTTTTCATTATAAAGTTCTTTCAAAATAAACTCTGCACCCCTTTGTGCCGCTTGAATAAGAGCAGGATTATCCAAGGCTGAGCCGGCGCGGCATAAAGCTGCCAAGAACAGCCCATTCCAGCCACTTAGAATTTTGTCGTCGAGAAATGGATGCTCCCTTCTGTTGCGGACTTTTAGCAGTGTTTCGCGACTGGACTTCAACTCTAAAGTAAGTTTTTCAAGCGGCATCCCCAAAGCTCTGGCAATAAAATCCAGGTTCCCGGTTTGGTGAAGGATATTGCTTCCTTCAAAATTTCCTTCTGCGGTAACACCATAAGCTCGACAGAAAAGCTCTCCCGCATCATGGCCAAGGATTTTCCGGATGTCCTTTTTGCCCCACAGGTAATATGTTCCTTCTCGTCCCTCAGAATCGGCGTCTTCACCACAGAAAAAGCCACCTTGGGGATGGGTGAGGTTGTTGAGAACGTAGCTTAGGATGTCCTCGACCATATCGGCGAAAAACCCTTCTCTGGTTATCTGAAAGGCCTCCGTTGCTGCCATGGCTAACAGCGCCTGGTCGTAAAGCATTTTTTCGAAATGAGGAACAAGCCATTTGTGGTCGACTGAGTAGCGGTGCAGGCCACCTCCAAGCTGGTCGTAAATGCCGCCGTTGCGGATAGCGCGCAGGGTTTCCAGGGCCATATTTTTGGCCCCTTCATCGTTGAAACGATCCCAGAGGCGAAACAAAAGGAGAAAATTGTGGGACATAGGGAATTTTGGGGCCTGGCCAAAACCTCCACATTTTTGGTCGTAACCGTTTTTAAAAATTTGAAGGGCGTTTGTCAGAGGTTCATCATTGAGTGCCATTTCAATCATTTGAATGTTTTCCGCTTGCTGTAATGCTTGCACCATCTCCGTGGCGCTGGCATCTATTTTTTCCCGGTCGCTTGCCCATACTTCGGCAATTTTTTCGAGCAAGTCAATAATGCCAAGACGACCATGTTTGCCTGATTTCGGGATGTAGGTTGTCGTATAAATAGGCTTTTTATCAGGCGTTAAAAATATATTCAACGGCCAACCACCACTTCCCGTTGCCATCTGGCAGACATTCATGTAGGTATTATCGATATCCGGGCGCTCTTCTCTGTCAACCTTGACCGGAATAAACAGCCGATTGATTACGGCAGCTATTTCGGGGTCTTCAAAGGACTCCTTTTCCATGACATGGCACCAGTGACACGTTGAGTAGCCGATGGAGAGAAAAATCGGTTTGCCTTCGGCCTCCGCCCGGGTGAAAGCCGCCTCTCCCCAGGGGTTCCAGTCAACCGGATTGTGCGCGTGCTGAAGAAGATAAGGGCTTTTTTCCTGAATTAACCGGTTGGGAGGGAATTTTTTGTGAAAATCGCTGTTCATAAAGTCTCCTTTGTTCTTAATTGTAGCATGTTCAGGGGAGGAGACTCAAAACGAGGATTGTGCAAAAATTTCCTTGGTCATAAGGACTTGGTTAAGGTCTGAGGGAAAAAGCAATTCACCTTGTTGCTGGAGAAACTGAATAGAAATAAAAAATGGGCCGGGGAAATGACCCGGCCCATTTTTTATTAATAAACTTGATTCGGACAAAGGTGGCTTTGGAGGTTATTTAACCTTGTCGACATCCACGCCGAAGGTAATGGCGCCGATGGCTTTGCCGCCGTCCATAACCGGAACGGAAACCTGGCAAAGGTAGGACTGAGCACTCTTGTCGAACTCTACGTCGTCAACAAATACTGCGCCCGCCCCATCATTGAAGGATTTTTTGAATTTAGCTTCGTCACCCTGCCAGTAGTCGGAGGTTTTGTCGCTCATGGCCACATTGGCGCCCTGGTTGTCCATAAGGAAGAGTTCCAGCAGATAAGATTCGCTGTCGCGAATCTCGACCAGACGTTTCCCCGCAGGGGAGTCCATCATAGCTTTCATGTAGTCGGCGACACCGGCAGTGCCTTTCCACTTGGCGTCCATGGCCTCAATGTCGGCCATGGCTTTGCCTTTGGCGTTTTCAGCTTTGACGGCATCAACGAGGACGGGATCGGTTCCAAAAGCGGCAAGTTTTGCATTGGCGAGATCAACAACAGATTGGGGGGCGGCTTCAGCGAATGAAAGGCTGATGGAAACAAGAAGGATAAAAAGAATACTGAGACCCGAGACTAACATTTTTTTCATCATGCGTTTCTCTCTTCTGGTTTTGGACCAATAAAAGAACAAACAGGATTGCCTGATTCATGAAGGATGGGGTGGGATAAAAAAGAGAGGCCGTCCTGGAAAAGGCCTCACAGGCGATGATAAATTAAATGAATAAGGAAAAAAATTGCGCCGGGAAAAATCCCGGCGCAATTTTTTCAGTCAAACGTATCAGCCGATATTAACCTTAAAGATACGGGCAGCAATCATGAGCCCGGTCATGACGGTGAACACCAGGCAACTGAACCAGCCGAACCATGTGGCCCAAAGGCCGGGATAGTAGTCTTTGTCGGTTTTGTCGATAACTGTGAAGCAGTACCAGAGGTTGAGGAAGAAGATTACCGGTGCAACGAAGTAAGCCAGGGCCGAGGCCACGAGGACCAGCCATACGGGCTTAGGAAGACCGATGATAATGGCAGAGGATGTTACAACGGTCCAGATCATCGTCATGCGGTAGATGTTGTACTCGGAGTACCACTTGCTCTTTTTCTCAGGCGTCAGGTCGGCACGGTCAACGCCGGACAGATCTGCGGTGCATTTGAAGATGTTGCGGCAGCAGGCGCCGACGACGCGGGGCCAACCGTCGATGTAGTTGAACGCGGTGGAGAAGGTAGCAGCCAGCGCACCGAGGATGAAGATAACCATCATCCATGCACCGATACTTTCGGTGAAAATCTTGGCGATTTCGCCCATAACCGCTTTGCCTTTAACTTCGCTGGGGTACATCCAGACAGCGGCCAGAACCAGGTAGATGAAAGCTACACCGAAGGAGATCCAGTGACCGAAAGCAAAGTCATAATTACCAATTCTGAACCAGCGGCGTGCATATTCCTGGGTTTTGGGAGGCAGAGACTTAATAGGCATAGCCAGGTCTTTTTTGGTGGAGCTGAAGGGATCGAAAAGGGGCATTTTACCTGTTTCTTCCAGAATTCTGCGGACGTAAGCCATCCCTTTTTTCTTGGCTTTCCCCCACTCGGAAGCCTGAACGGAAACATCGATACCGGTCGGCAGCAGGCCGAAGAAGCCGGCCACGATCAGCCAGGAGCCTTTTGGCATATCGAAGATGAAGAAGTGAGCCATTTTGGACATGGGAGCAGGGTTTACGAAGTAAACAACAACGGAGGAGACGACCAGCGCACCGGCGCAGACCTTGGTGACGTTCTCGACTGCGCTGTAATTCCCGTAAAGGATGACGTAGGCGGATACTATAGCAACAGCAACAGCATAGGACCACAGTGGAAGTGGAAGGCCCCAGTGGACGCTGAAGAGATAATAGAAAACAGCGGCACAGGCGACAAGGCGACCGGCCTCACCAATGGCGCACTGAACGATAGTGATAATCATCACGTACCAGAGGGGCCATTTGCCGGGCGCGCAGCCGTAGGCATCCATCATGCTCATACCTGTGGCGTTGGTGAAACGGAAGGCCATCTGGAAGCCGTAGTATTTAAATATATAACAGATGGGAAGGGTCCACAGGAGTGCATAGGCGAAACGTCCACCTGCGGTCGGCGCAGTAACCAGATGGCTGGTACCGATACCAGTCATCATGAGAATAAGACCGGGGCCGAAATGTTTGAATAGTGACATGGGGTCCATTGCTGGTGGTTCAAGCGCTTCAAGCGCTTCATCATATAATGCTGTTTTTTGTTCTTCTGCCATGATAATACCTTTCTTGACTCGGGTAGGCTTAAAACCTGAAAAAATAAAATAAAATAAATATAATATTTAGCGCCCAGAAAAATTTTTCTGCAGTTTTACCTCCTTTCAAAAAAATTTGGGCATGGGGTTGAAAAACGGGTAAATACCCGTTACAATTACCAAAATTGCAGTGAAGTATTTGGTGCAAGCTGAAAAACCTTGAAGAAGAGGTTAGGCGATTTGGTTGTGTTGGTATCTCAATGCAAACACTGCAAGTCCAAAAGAAAGAAATAATTTCATTTCGAAACAATCGATGCTTAAATTTTTGTCGACCAGAAAGTAAACAATTACCCCCCTCAAATCACCCGACATCTACCTACATGCTACCCGATGTCGATATAAATCCACCCGATTTCAGTAAGTTTCAAGTTGCCATGTCGGGTTCTAAATGTGACTCGATATAAGAATGTCGGGTAATGATTTTGGTTTTTGGCCGGAAAATCTCAAAAAATGACAGGACGGTGGCCATAAAGTGTGCTCATTTCTAAAATGAGAGGGAAGGTCTTAGGTTTTAGAAATCGAAGCCTTGTTTCCTTTTTTTTGCCATAAAAATAATCAAGTACTTTTTCGTATGGCGTCATGTCGTCGATGCCCGGTGGGAGTTGACCGTATTAAAAAATTGATGAAGCGCGGCAGGTTGACCTGAAAGTTCTTTCGCTCCCCAAATACCTTATTCTGGTGCCACATCTCCATGGTTGTTCGTATAACACGTCCGGCTTTGCCGTCAGGCTGAGGCCGGGCAACTCGCGATTACTTTTGAGCAATACCGAGTTCATTGCAGGCTCGCAAAAAAAGGGTGCTGATTTAACTTTCTTGATCTGTTTGTCGTTGTTAGAGCAGGAACATTAGATGGTTTTGGGAAATTTATCGGTAACCTAGTAGGTTATAAAGAGTTCCGAACTGTTTTGTGTCTTGTCCGGGGAGGCGTCAGGGAACAATACCCTGGATAATTATCAATGGCGACAAACAGGTTCTTTTTTAAAAGTGTCTGGTCTTTGCCCTTGATTAACGGAGGGCGTTTGGTGTCAAAATAAACCAACCCATCGTGGATGGGCCTTGTTTTAGCGTTTGGTTTCTCGTTCACGATATTTTGGAATATGGCCAATTTTCGGCAGATGCTTGAACCCATATTTAAAGCTGCGAAAACGATTATTGGTACTCTTCCTCGGGGTAAGTCCTTGCGTTCTGCCCTGAGGGAGAGTTTTGTAGATCGTTGGCCAAGAAACATGAAAAAGATCTGCCCGGCGATTGACTTTGGATTCGCCCGTCGCAGCCATAATTGGCCAGATCTTCTGGTTGTTGTCATGGGAGCGTAAAACGGATGCTTTTCAGCATTACTATTTTTACGACATCCTCCATCAGTGATTATCGGATTTTGTAAACAACGCGTTAAATTCGTACGTTTTAGAAACAAAAATGCGCCGGGAGAACAAACTCCCGGCGCTTCCATTACAATAAGCCTACCCGAGGCTTTAACCGTTTTATATTTTTTGAAGATTTTTTAAGTTTATCCACCGCCAAGTTTGACTTTAAAGAGACGTGCGGCAATCATGAGCCCGGTCATGACTGTGAAAGCTATACAGCTGAACCATCCGAACCAGGTGGCCCAGACGCCGGGATAGTAATCTTTGTCTTTCTTGTCGATAACCGTGAAGCAGTACCAGAGGTTGAGGAAGAAGATTACCGGTGCGATGAAGTAAGCCAAAGCCGAGGCTACGAGGACCAGCCATACCGGTTTGGGCAGACCGATGATGATGGCGGAGGAGGCGATAACCGTCCAGGCCATTGTAATCCTGTAGATGTTGTACTCGGAGTACCACTTGCTCTTCTTCTCTGGAGTCAGGTCTACGCGGTCAACACCGGACAGATCTGCGGTGCATTTGAAGATGTTACGGCAACAGGCGCCGACTACGCGGGGCCAACCGTCGATGTAGTTGAACGCCGTGGAGAAGGTGGCTGCCAGTGCACCGAGGATGAAGATAACCATCATCCAGGCGCCGACGCTCTCGGTGAAGATCTTGGCGATTTCGCCCATAACCGCTTTACCCTTAACTTCACTGGGGTACATCCATACGGCGGACAGACACAGATAGATGAAAGCTACAAAAGCAGAGATCCAGTGACCGAAGGCAAAGTCGTAGTTCCCGATTTTGAACCAGCGACGAGCGTATTCCTGAGTCTTGGGAGGCAGGGCGCCGATGGGCATGGCGAGGTCGGCTTTGGTCGAGGAGAAGGGGTCGAACAGGGGAATTTTTCCTGCTTCTTCGAGGGTGCGACGAACGTAAGCCATCCCTTTTTTCTTTGCTTTCCCCCACTCGGAAGCCTGAACGGATACGTCGATACCGGTCGGCAGCAGACCGAAGAAACCGGCGACGATCAGCCAGGAGCCG
>JAFGRU010000131.1 GCA_016934985.1 Deltaproteobacteria bacterium | reverse complement strand
GCTCTTTTACTGCCCACGGTACCCAATTGTGAAAGAACTGGAATAAAAACCTTTTGGCTCTGAAAATAGTTTTTCAGGAAGCCCTATTCTAATTCTAAAGGATGCTCTTGCCGAACAACGAAGCAGTCAGTTCCACGGCAATGCGGGAGGTCTGGTTGCGGGTGTCGAGGACCGGATTGATCTCCACCAGGTCAAGGGAGGAAAAACGCTTCGAATCGGCAATGATTTCCGTGAGCAGCATGGCTTCCCGGTAAGTCAGTCCCCCGTTGGAAGGGGTGCCGACGCCGGGCGCCTCATGGGGCTCCAGGGCGTCAAGGTCGAAGCTGACGTGGATACGTTCCCGATGGCTCAGTTTGGTTATGGCCTCTTTGGCAATGGCGGCCATGCCCCGCTCGTCGATGTCACGCATGGTGTAGATGGTGACGCCGCTCTCCCTCAGCCGCGCCCGCTCCTCACGGTCCAGTTCCCTGATCCCTATCATGACCAGGTCGTTGGGTTCCAGTTTCGGTCCCTTGCGGCCGACATCGACCAGGTTCGGAAAGCCTTCCCCCAGCAGAACCGCGACCGGCATGCCGTGGATGTTTCCCGAAGGAGAGGACTGGGGCGTGTTGGCGTCGCCATGGGCATCGACCCAGATCACCCCGGCCGGCTTGTCGTGGGTAATTCCGCCAATGGAGCCGATGGCGATGGAATGGTCGCCCCCCAGGAAGACCGGCATAAAAACCTTATCGACGGCTTCGCGGGCTTCCTGGTAAAGGGTTTCACAAACCTTCTGAATGGCAGTGCTATAGTTGCCGTTTTCGGTTTCGATGAGAGCGTCCCGAACAGGGACAACAAGGTTTCCGGCATCATGAACCTCATAGCCCAGTCTTTTCAAACGCGCCGACAACCCGGCATAACGGATGGTACTTGGCCCCATATCGACCCCGCGATTCGACTGGCCGAGATCGAGGGGAATGCCAATGATTTTGATTTTGTTTTTCATGGGGATTCTCTCCACGTCAGGCAAATAACTGCAGGCTGAAGACTGTCAGGGAAAACCTTAAACCTTCCATCTTGGGTCTGCGCATTTTAAGCTTGTTTGTCGCTTGCCTTTGGCATTTGACTTTTCTTCAGCCTGCAGTCTTCAATCGGTAGCTTTTAAATTATTTCGCAGGTTGACGATGAAATCCTGGACGTTGGTCAGGATGGCTCGAGACTGGGCCGAACCGCGGTTGACGAGCTTGGCGGCGCTGAATTCGGTCATGTCCACGACGTAAAAGTAAACCGGCCGCACCGTACCGTCCTCCATAATCCGGTAGCTGGGAGTCATGTTGCCGAAGGCGATGGAATGCAGTTGGGTGGCCAGTGCCAGGACGGTTGTGGCCTTGCGTGCGTGCAGACGCATGGCGTCCTGGGCCTTGCAGGAGTCGGTGATCACCACGGGAAGCGGGCCGTCGTCGCGGATCGACCCGGCAAGCACATAGGGGATTTGCCGTTTTTCACAGGCATGGATAATGCCGTCCCGGATTTTCAGGCTTTCAAAGGCGTCTTTAATACTCCCTGCCCTGCGGACTTCATTCAGGATGTCCAGGTGATTGTAATGGCCGTTGCGACGCCGGGTCTGGGTGTAGATATCCTGACCGAGACCGGTGCCGAGGCTACCGGCTTCCAGGTCATGAGTGGCGAGGGCATTGCCGGCCAGGAGGGCATGACAGTAGCCGTCCTCGATAAGCTCCTGCATGGCACTGCGGCTGTCTTTGTCGAAAGCCACGGCCGGTCCCAGGACCCAGACGATAGTGCCATGGAGGCGGTCATGGCGAAGAATCCGGTAGAGCTGGTCGTAGGAATGGGAAAAAGGGGTTTCCCGGGTGCCGTAGGTATGAAACGAGAATTTGTCCGTGGAAGGGTGGTTTTGCGAGCGGAAGCCGCCGACATGGACGAAAATGCCTTCCTCGCCGTCTTCGCTGCGACCGACCACGACCGGGTCGCCTTTTTTGAGACGCCGGGCTTCAACCACTTCCAGGCTCTCCCCCCGCAGCACCAGGACCGAATCCATGCGGCTCTCCGCGGCCAGCAGCCAGCGGCCGCCGCCGAGATGGACATATTCCGGATGATTCGAAGTGGCATGATAGTTTGACGGCGCCACACCGTCCATGGGGGCGGGCTCAACCCGCACCGCAGGGGCTTGTTTCAGCCCGGCTTTCCTGAAGTCGGGAGGCTTGTATTTCGGTATGGGGGAGTCCATGGGTCCTCGCAATATAGGTGGATAGACTGAAGACTGGAGGCTGTTGGGGAAAAACTATCAACCCTAAACCTTTAAGTCCGCCCACTTTCAGCTTGCCTGTCCTCTACCTTTGGTGTCGAATTCTTCTTAAGCCTTCAGCCTGATTTACCTATTAAATTAAGATTACCAGAGCTCCAGACTTTTTCCGGAAGGGAAAAGCCTGTTATAATTAAAACCACATAATGGGGAGTTTTTATAATGAACCAGGAATTAACCCGATTTCAGAAAAGGATTCGCGGATATGCCGTCTTCCCAGAAACGCCAGAACAGAGAAAACCGGGAGCGCCTGCAGTTTTTCGGCCCCGCCATTGTTCTCACCCTCATCGGCTTTGTCGTCGCTTTCCAGTTCATGCAGCCCGCCCCACCCAGGCAAATCGTTATAGCCACCGGTTCACCGAGCGGAGCCTACTATTATTTCGGCAAGGCCTACGCCGAGATCCTTAAAAAAAACGGCATCACAGTCGAAGTCCTCAATACGGCCGGATCGGCGGAAAACATTCGCCTGCTCGAAAATAAAAACAACCGGGTGGATGTGGCTTTTATTCAGGGAGGGACCGGAAGCCTTGCCAAAACAAAGGATATCGTTTCTCTGGGGAGCCTCTATTTCGAACCCTTGTGGATTTTCCACAAGCCGGGCTTGTCGCTCAAGCATCTCTCAGATATGCGCGGCCTGCGTATCGGCGTCGGTGGAGAAGGGAGCGGCACCAGGGTTCTCGCCCAGGAACTGCTGGGCCTCAACGGCATCAATGAGGAAAACACAAAAATGGTTTCCGCACCGACTCAGGCAACCAGTGATATGCTTCTGGCAGGTGATCTGGATATCGCTTTTTTTGTTTCTTCCCACAAATCGGCAACCATCCGCCAGCTTTTGCAATCCGATGCAGCCCAATTGATGGGGATAAGGCGCGCCGAGGCCTACGCCCTGCGCTACCATTTTCTCCATGTTCTCAAGCTTCCCGAGGGATCGCTTGATTTTGCGGCCAATATTCCAGCCGAGGATTTCACCCTGGTGGCGCCGACCACTCAGCTGGCAGCCAGAACGGATCTTCACCCGGCGCTGATCGAGGTGCTTTTGATGGCCGCCGAGAAAGTGCACGAGCAAGGCGGCGGATTTGAACAAAAGGGGCAGTTCCCGGCTCCCACTTATCTCGATTTTCCGCTGAGCGAGAGCGCCGAGCGTTTCTACAAATACGGCCCGCCGTTTCTGCAGCGCTACCTGCCCTTCTGGCTGGCCAGCCTCCTGTCCCGCACCAAAGTCCTGCTCCTGCCCCTATTGGTTCTGTTGCTGCCCTTCATAAAAGTCATGCCGCCTATCTACCAGTGGCGCATTCGCCGCCGCATTTATCGCTGGTATTCCCAGTTGGAGGCCATCGACCCCGAGGTGAACAAAGATTTGGCCACCGAAAACCTTGAAAGTCATCTGGCCTTATTGGATGATCTCGAAGACAAGGTCGCCAATATCCACATGCCCCTGGCGCATACCGATCTGCTTTACCATTTCCGCCTGCATATCGATCTGCTGCGGAAAAAGCTCCAAACCCACAGGGAGAAGGAAGCTGGCAGGGAATCCCGGCTTGGCACCAAAAAGGAAGGAAATTTCTAAGCGAGAATTTTTTCGCTTTCTAAAAAAACAAATCTGGGGCTTGAGGTGATACATTTAATTTAAGTATTTCCATTCCAATATTCAGCAACAGGCCTATGCAATGAGGGTGATTCGACCTTATTTGATGGTAATATTATTACTTTTACTTTTCTCCGGGATTGGTGCTCCGGCTTCCGCGATAACTTTTCTAACCCACGGAGTTGAGGGATCGACCTACACGGATGAAAAGGGAATGCTCAGAGGTATTGAAAAAACGGGCAAGCGGGCGTTCACCGTTGAATTGGTAAGAAAAATGATGGCCCTCCTCAACCAGATACAGACCTTTGAGGTTGTCCCCTTCAAACGAGGTTTTTTTACTGTCCAGAACGAATCCGACCATGCTTTATTCAATGTCTCCAGGAAACCGGATCGTGAAAAACTGGTGCAGTGGGTTGGCCCCCTGCTGGACGAAATCACTTACCTTTTCGAATTGAAAGACACGCCCGCACCTGTTTTGTCTCTTGACGACGCAAGAAAAGTCCATGGAATCTGTGTTAGAATCGGGGCTGCCGACTATGACATCCTGATCAAAAAAAATTTTAAAAATATCCATCAAAACAGCAGTGGGGCGGCATGCTTTAAGATGTTGGCCGCAAAAAGGGTTGCCCTTGTCTCCAGTGATGTTCACTCTTTGAAGAACAAGCTCAAACTGGCCGGCATGTCAGAAAAGGAGATTCGGCAAACACCTGTAATCGTTCACAAATCCCAAGGTTATATTGCCTTTTCAAATAATATTTCCAAGGATGTGATCAGGCAGTGGCAAAATGCCCTTGAGACCCTGAAACGATCAGGGGAGTATGATGATCTGGTTGAGAAATACCTCCTAACCGAGTGACCAACAGAGGAATGGGAGGGAACAAGAAGCAACCCATTTTTTTGAGCACGGCCAGGCTTACCACTTCCGCCCGCATATAGACCTGCCGCGGAAAACGCTCAATGTTGGAAAAAAAGGTGAATTCCATCAGTACCTGAATAAGTACCCGCCCATATCAACTGCTAGCCAGCCTGGTGAGCTAATCTTATGTCCTGACGATTGCCTATTGCGAAATGAAAGGGATTGAAATGAACTCAAAAACAAAGATTGGAATAATTATCTGCGACCGCTATCGCCGCTGTGCGGGTGGGAAATGTTTCCGGGCGATGAGGAATAAGGAAGGTGCTTTCAGCATATACGCAGACACCGAAGTTGAGTTGGTTGGTTTTACAACCTGCGATGGTTGTCCTGGTGGCAACATCGAATATGCGGGCGAAGAGATGGTCAAGAATGGAGCAGAGGTTATTCATTTAGCTACCGGCCTTGTGGTTGGTTATCCCCCCTGTCCCAATATCAAAACCTTCAAAGCCTTTCTTGAAAAACGCTATAATGTCAATGTCGTGGTGGGCACCCACCCGATACCGAAAAAATATCTTGATATGCACACTAATCTCGGGACCTGGGAGAGCCCCGCATGGAAGCCACTTATCGCGCCGACCATGAGTGATGAAATAACCCGTGAAAGTTACGACTGACCATCGTCACTTAAGGCCCGATGGGAAGTTTTGATCAATTTCAAACTGGGAAGGGGGGGCTCTCCCCAGTTTTTTGATCCTTCTCCCAGCCGTTCACTGTGACCGAGTTCTTGCCTTTGCCATCGTCGATAATTCCGTGGTTTATGCGAAGAGAACAAAAAAAGAATTCTTTGAGCTGTCCTGCCCCCACAAGCAGAGTTGGCGAAAGGAGTGCTATGAGAAAACGCCTCTTTATTCCGGCAATCAGCATGTGGCTGTTAATATCCGCAACAGCCTTTGCCCTGCCGGAAACAACGCCTTGCTCCTATCCTGCTCTTTTCAACGAAGTCATCAAAATCGTCGAGAAACATTTCTATAACCCTGCCCAAATCCACCGGGAGTTTAGGGACATCCAGAAGAAATACCGCAGGCAACTGCCGCAAGCCACCACCCGACAAGACTTTTCTACGCTTGTAAACGCCATGCTTGGCGAGTTGAACGCCTCGCATAGCTATTATTTAACGCCGGATGATTATGAGTATTACCAGTTGGGCGCCCTGTTTTCCAAGGTCCCCGAAATCGGCGCTCTGTTTCAGGGGCAGGAAGTCCGGTATCCGACGGTGGGCATCCTGGCCCAGTCTTTTGAGGGGAAGGAGCATATCGTCTCAGTCCTGGCCGGAAGCGTTGCCGAAAAATCGGGGATGCTCAAAGGTGATCAAATCCTTTCCGTCAACGGCAAGCCTTATGCGCCCATCGCCTCCTTGCGCCCGTTTGTCGGGGCCGATGTCGTTTTTAAAATCAGAAGGAAGGAGCGGGCCGAACCTCTCACGTTCAGGATGAGACCGGTTCTTGTCAATCCCAAGCAGGAGATGCTGGAAGCGCAAAAAGCCAGCGTCCGGATAATTGAGCGCGCAGGGAAGCAGATCGGCTACGTTCACCTCTATTCCTATGCCGGGGAAGAGTATCATCGGGAATTGCACCGCGCTCTTGTCTGGGGGGAGTTGAAAAAAGCGGACGCCCTGATCATCGATCTGCGCTATGGCCTGGGCGGGGCATGGCCATACTATCTCAATATTTTTAATCGGGACATTCCGGTGCTGGAGACCATCGACAGGGATGGCAAAAGAAACATTGTCGACTCGCAATGGAGAAAACCGGCTGTCTACCTGGTTAATGGCTTCAGCCGAAGCGGCAAGGAACTGCTGGCGTTCGGAGCCAGGAAATATCATCTGGCAACCGTGATCGGTGAAAGGACGGCGGGGCATACCCTCGGCGGCCGGTTGTTTCCTCTGTCCAATAAGGATCTGCTTTTTCTGGCTGTCCAGAGCTGCCGCATTGACGGCATTGATCTGGAGGGAGTGGGAGTCGCCCCGGCTATAGAAGTCCCGTTCGACATCCGTTTCTGTTCCGGAAATGATGTGCAGCTTGAAAAGGCTGTCGAGTATCTGACTGGCCAGTTGTAAAGAAAACCTGGGCAACCCTGTGCCCGGAGCCGGATGGAGAGGGCGGGTTAAGGAAAAAGAGGGCCCCTCCCCCATATTTGGGGTGTCTCTTTTTTGTGCCCGCCATGCAACCATCGGGTTTGACAGCTCTCACCCTGAAAGGTATTTTAAATAAACGCTTTTTAATAACTTTTCAGCAATTCGAATTATTGCAATCAGGGGGGCCAATATTCCGCTCCGTGCCGCGCCCGCCTAAATCGGGGCGGCAAAGCCGCAAATACAAGCCTGCCAGGGGATGTAAATGAAAAAACTGATGCCATCATTCTTTATTTTCACCATGGCCCTTGCCCTCTTTCTTGCTCCCGCTTCCGGGCGCTGCGATATTGCCACACCCACGGGTTGGGATGGCGCCACAATGGCCATCAATACCATGAAAACCATTTTGGGGGTGGGGAACAGCGAGAAATTGCTGGCCGCCGTTGAAGCCTTTCCCAGGGATATTCCTGTCGTCATTGAAGCCTATGTAAATTATCACGGTGGTGCGCAAAAACATGTTTCTGCTTTTAGGATTGATAAAGTATGGCCGGGATATCGCACCCAGCCAGTCCAAAAATTCGGGGTTAAAAGCTTTAACGGTGTCGTTCAAATCCATGGCAAGGGGACCGGGCCGGGGATGCGGAATTTTCCGGGCCTGAAATTAACCCTCGAACCCTCCGTCCAGGACGTCGATATGTGCGGGGCGGTTCACCTTGGGGTGGTTGCGGAATTCCGGGCCAGGGGTGAAGACTTCCGCTTTCCGTTGCCGAGTGAATTCATCAAATGGGACCAGAATGCCTTTAATTTTCTCAAGGTTGAGGATGAAAACACGGCGCAAAGCGGCCGCCTGACTTCGGGACATGCCAAAAGGGATTACACTTTTTATCCGGCCCAGCCTGGCGAACACCGCATCGGCGTCACCGTCGACGGCGTGCGGGCCACGGCCGCCATCAATATCCGCCCGGCCAAACTGAGCCACCTGGAGCTCCTGCCCGACTGGAGCAATTTGTCAAAAGGCTCCATGGTCATGCGTGCCCTGGTCCATTTTGACAATGAATGCATGCCCCCCGAGGATGTGACCAACCAGGTCCAGTGGGACAACCAGATGGCCCTTGAGCCCCAACCCCTTAAGCTGGAGGTGGTCGCCCCCCAGTACCCTTCCGGCCGTGTGGAAATTTGCAAGGCTGTTCCCCTGCAGGCTTTCCTGACCCGCACCCCCGGCAGAACGCTGGTATTTGCTCATTATCAAAACCTTTCGGCCTCTCTTCCCATAGACGACAGCCGCGCCCGGACCCCGGTGGACGTCACCCACCAGGCCGACGTAACCTGGTCCACCGGAAGCCCCGTCTTCCAGGCTAATGTTCCAGGCCGTTTCAGCGTAACCGCCACCGACGGCAGCTCAGGCCTGAGCGCCTCTTTAAGTCTGGAAGTGGTTCCTCCTGCCGATGTGCCGCTCTACCCTTTGGACGCGATTCAGGTTCCCGGCAGCCTGGTGGAAGGGAAAAGCGCCACCCTTACAGCAACCGCTTTCAACTGCGACGGAGCAGTACCCACCACAGGGCTGGAGTGGCTGTCTCTGACGCCGGAATTGCTCAGTTGCTCCAGTGCCGGTGCCTGCCAGGCACAAAAAAACGGAACGGCAAAAATCGCCCTTCTTCAAAACGGCAAGCTTGTGACGCAGCGCTCCATCACCATCAAACCCGATCAGCAATCCATTTCAAAGCGCCCGGCCCCGCAACCGTCAAATGACGAAAATAAATTCGAAAAATCAGGATCCCACGAGCGTCAACAGGTTTGGCGCTCCGACAGCGATGAAGCTTTTGTCACCTCCCTGTACAAAAATATACTCGACCGCAACCCGGACGATGGGGGCTTGAAGCACTGGATAAAGCTGTTGAAATCGGGAAAATCCAGAGAGTCGACACTGCGCTATTTTTTCCAATCGCCTGAATACAGCAGTAGAAACAAAGACCACAAAGGGTATGCTATCGATGTCTTCCAGGCGCTCTATGGCCGCGACCCCTCCGATGGGGAACTGGCTTTATTATTGGAGCAGCTCAATAATGGAATCCCCCGTCAACAGCTCCTTGCTTCGGCATTGAGTGGCAGTTTGGCCCAAAGCAATGACATCCCGAAATCGCTGACGCGCAACGAATTGGTAAATTCGACATGGCAGTTCGGACGGGGTGACGGTTCGAAAATAGCAGGCAACCTGAAACTGCTTGCCAACGGCAGGCTCACCGGACATTACCACCCCAATGAATCACGGTGGTCGTTTAACGGCCAAACTTTGACTTTTTATCATTCCAGCGGGAAGCCTTCGACAACATTCTCATCCATCAAAAAGGAAAAAAACCGTTGGATAATCAGCGGCCCCTATTTACTTAGCGGCAATATCACCCACGTGTTGAAACAAAATAAATAACCCCCCCTGAGCATGAGGAAGGCTGTAGTAAACCATGAATTATAAAATCACCAAAATTGATGCAGCCGTTGATCAACTTGATTGGGCCATAAAACTTTTTCTGGAAAAATCAGCATATGTCTCAGCCATGACTCTTGCCAGTGCTGCAGAAGATATTATAGGAGGGGCACTGAAGGGCTCCTCTGGCTTCCTGAAAGTCAAGCAGCCACCAAAAGGTAAGGCTGAATTATTGGGGTCGGGTCTTTCTAACCCATATTTTGACGAAGAGACAAGTTGGGTGACGTACTTGAAGGATATGAGGGATGAAGAAACGGCTGAAATTGACCTTGAGACAGAGGCGATTCAATACCTTGTAAGAGGCATTACCAGCCTTTTTGCCTACGACCAGTCATTGTCAAGCGAATCACCTCGTTTCATCGAGTGGCTTAATAAAAACAAACCGGAAATCCTAAATGACCTGGAATTCCTTAAATAGGAGAAACATTTTTCATCAAGACCTTTACACTGGAAGGCAAAAAGCCGCGCCGGTTGATTAGCGGGGTTATGCGCCGGGAAGAGGCTAAAAATGCAAATTTCAAGGATTACCATATTAACACTCGGCGTAGCTGACTTATGTCAAGCGACAGAATTTTATAGATTTGTACTCGGCACACCTCCAAACACATCTTCTGATGGTATCACTTTCATTGAACTGCCAGGAACCTGGCTTGCCCTCTACCCTTTCGAAAAACTTGCCGAAGATATTTCTCCCGAAGTCCCAGCTACTCGCCATGGGTTTTGCGGCGTCACGCTTGCCCACAACGCTCACAGCAAGGATGATGTTGTTGACATTATAAGACGAGCGGAATCCGCTGGGGCCAAGATAGTGAAAGCCCCCCAGGAAACTTTCTGGGGCGGATTCAGCGGGTATTTTGCCGACCTTGATGGCTATTACTGGGAAGTAAGCTGGGGGCCAATGTTTGAGTTTACAGAGCATGGTGAAATGAAATTCAAGAAAAACGCCCGACAAGGCATATCATGAAAACCGGGAACCATCCCGAGGAGTCTGTTGAACTTAGGCATGGATCTACTGCGAAAAAGGTAAATCGGTCCATATTTCCGCAAATTCTCGACAACTAGTCCCGCTATTCGCTCTCTAATTTGCGAAAATCTGTCCTCAATTTCCCTTTTTCTCGTTACGATCCCCCAAGTCCGGCAAACTCCCAGTGGGGCAACCTGAAAAAAAATATTGGCGTCGGCATGCAGATCGTTGCCAGAGAAAAAATTTGCCAAAAGGAGATTAGCGTGAATGACACTAACGGGCTCGTCTTTGCCTTCGTGCTTGACGGAAGCGGCGGAGGTAAAAGTCTCGATTTCGATGGCGTAAAGAAATGGCGCCCTGAAGACGGCACACTCTGGCTACATCTGGACTACACCGGAAATGATGCCAGGCAGTGGCTTCAGGATGAAAGCGGGATCGACCCCATCATCGCCGAATCATTGATAACCGAGGAAACACGTCCAAGAAGTTTCGTGCATAAAAACGGGATGTTGCTGATTATGCGTGGAGTCAATCTCAATCCCGGTTCAGATCCCGAAGATATGATATCCATTCGACTCTGGATAGAGGCCAGTCGCATTGTGACATTGCGGCGTCGGCGCGTCATGGCAATAGATAACCTCCGGCAGGCCGTTGAAGCTGGGGATGGGCCCACGGGGCCTGGTGCCTTTTTGGAAGAACTGGCCGACGGCCTGGTCATACGCATGGGCAATGTCATCTCTGACACGGACGACGCCGTTGACGCGCTCGAGGATGAGGTTATTACAGAGCATAACTATGAAATCCGCCAGAGAATTTCAGGCATTCGCCGGACCGTGATTTCCATGCGCCGCTATCTCGCTCCGCAGCGGGACGTGATGGCGCGTCTGTACAACGAGAAGGTCGACTGGCTTGACGACAGGGAACGTATGCACCTAAGAGAAATTGCCGACCGCACAACGCGATATGTTGAAGATCTTGATTCCATCCGGGACCGGGCCATCGTTACGCAGGAAGAGCTTGAAAACCGTCTGGCAGAGCAGATGAACAAGACCATGTATGTCTTGTCGATCGTAGCGGGCATCTTTCTTCCCCTTGGCCTTTTAACTGGGCTGCTCGGCATTAATGTGGGCGGCATTCCCGGCACGGAAAACAAATGGGCCTTCACCCTCTTTTGCATCCTGTTGGTTGGAATAGCAGGTTTGCAGGTATGGTTATTCAAACGCAAGAAGTGGATGTAATCAGAGCGGATGTCACCGGCACAGTGAACCCGACCGGCCGGATACAGGCAAGCGGGAGGAGCTTTTGGTCTGACTGCAAAATTTCAAATTTTTTGGGATGCAGCTGACCAGTAAACCGGGTTGCGGCAATCTTAACGAGTGGTACAATGGCTATGCTATCCGTAGGCTTACACCATGACATCAGCCAACCACACAATCGAGTGCCGCTTTTACGAAGAACTCAACGATCACCTGCCTCCGCATCGCCGAAAACATTCTTTTACCGTTGATTTCAAGGGAGAGCCTGCGGCTGGTGAATTAATCGCGGCCCTGGGCGTCCCCCTTGATGAGGTAGATCTGTTGCTGGTCAACGGTGAATCAACTGTGTTCGAGCGCCGCCTGAAGGGCGGGGAGCGGGTCGCAGTCTATCCCCTCTTTGAACAATTCGACATCACCCCAATAGTGCGTCTCCCCGGCCGCCCACTGTGCCCGAAATTTCACTGATTTTCAACAGGTTCCGCTTAGCCGATGAAGCCAGAAAAGGGGAAAATCCCACATTCCGTCTATCCACGCTACATCCTCATGAACCTGCCCGGCGTAGCTGCTTTCATTGCCGTTCTGCTCATTGTCGGACACTGGGTTGTACTGCCCGGCTGGCTTTTCTGGGTGCTGGTGGCCTGTTGGATCGCCAAGGAGGCAGTGCTGTTCCCTTTTGTCTGGCGGGCCTACGAACCCAATGATGCAAGCCTGACCGGCGCCCTGGTTGGTGAATACGGGATAGTCAAAAAACGCCTGGCACCGTCCGGCTACGTCCAGGTGCGGGGCGAACTTTGGCGAGCTGAACGCCTTGATCCGGGGCCGCCGCTTGAAGTCGATCGACTGGTACGTATTGAAAAAATGACTGGGTTGACTTTGTACGTGGTACCGGATGAAGGCAAGGGAAATCAATAGAGAAAAGCATCGTCTTTTTTTGCCCGACATGTGACCGTCAAATTTGACAGTGCTCCTGCGGAGATGTATTTTAAACAGCTGTTTTTTAATAACCTTGACGCAATCCGAATGATTTAAATCAGGTGGCCGCGGATTCCGCTTCGAGCCCGCCCCCTGGCTCAAGCTTTTGTCAAAGAAAAGAGAAGGTGTTTGATGCGGGGAAAATACCGCTAGGCCAACATACTCTGGTTTAACAACGGCTAAAGCAAGTGTCTCATTGCCATGCATCCCTTGATTTCAAAATAAGGCCGGCCATGAATCCTGAAATCAAAAAGCTCCTGACCGCCCTTCGAGATAATGAGGTGGCCTTAAGCAGGCTTTACCAGCAGTTCGCGGCAACTTTTGCGGAGGATGCCGAATTCTGGGACAGATTAAGCTACCAGGAAATTTCTCACAGCGAGGATATTGATCAACTTCGGCAGCTGACAGAGCAAGAGATTCTCCCGTTAGGGAAATCAACCTTGCGAACCCAGGCGGTACTGACCAGTATCGAATATATCAGCAACTTGGTGGAGGAATGCCGGGCGGGACGGATACCTAAAAAAAGAGCTTATGCCCTGGCGCTCGACCTGGAAAATTCACTGATCGAAAAGAAATTTCTGGATGTCTTTGACTTCTCAATGGCCGGTAGCTACAAGTTGATCCATACCAAACTGGTTGCCGAAACCGAGAAACATCGCAGATGGATTACCGAATTGTTGAAATCGCTCGGTTAATCAGGAAGAAACCGGGATACCCCTCTCAGCAATCGCAGCAAGAATAAGCTTAAAAGCACTCAATACCTTATTGAACCTGCCACCCCAACCGCCAAAGACACCGATATCAGAATGCCCTGCCCACATCGGAGCCTGACAGGCGTCCGGTACTTGATATAATAAAAATCTAAAATAGATGCAACTGCATAGCATAATGGACTTGCGCCGCCCATACAAAGGGCATCTGGCGCCTGGATAAGTTTATGGAGCCCTTGGAATGGGCGCCGCAAGTCAATCCACCAACAAGGTGAATCGATACAAACCGAGAAGACACCGTTTACATTTTCCGTTTACGATTTTTCTGAAACCAGGAGGTGAGGATGTATCTCAAGGAAGACAGCAGGGGAGAGGACGTCAAAACCGTTCAGGAGATTCTGAAAAAGCTGGGCTACAACCCCGGCCCCGTTGACGGCTGGTACGGGCAAAAGACTGAGAACGCCGTTATTTGCTTTCAGGAGGAGCACAATCTCTATGGCGACGGCATTATCGGACCCAATACCTGGCAAAGCCTGCACCAGGCCTTGGCCATTCATATCGAGGAACAGATCAATCCGCAGGCCGAAAACGATGGACAAACGGGCCTGATGAACTGGGTGCGGGTTCCGGCGGATCCCTACCGCGACGGGTATGACCGTTTCTTTTTACGCGAGGATGCGGCTCAAGCCTATATGCGCGTTTATGAAAAGGTCCAAGAAGCCGGCGGAAAGCTGACAAGCTCGGGCGCGCGCCGATCCCTGCAGGCGGCTGTGAGCCCCTCCCGCAGCGCGACATCCTTCCATTACACCGGCAGGGCGTTGGATCTTTTTGTCGGCAGCAGCATGGAAAACCGCGCCCTCGATCCATTTGTCGTCAGCTCAGACGGCGACCGGTACTGGCGGGTGTTCGTCCGGGCCGATGGCGGTAAGCCTATGGAAATAGAAGCTGTTACCTACGGTTCGCGAAAAAACGGCAAGCTGGTCAACGACCGGTTTCTCGATCTGACTTCTCTGTTCAAAGCTGAAGGATTTGAGCGCATCCGTGCCCGCCGCTCCTTCTTTAACAACGGCACCTGGCTCGGGGCGGAGTGGTGGCATTTTCAATATGAAAAAGGGCTGAAAAAAGGCGTCTCTACTTTCGGCGGCGAACTCCTCAAGGTCTATACCGAGGATCAAGTCCGTCCGATGCCGCCCTGGCAGTATCGCGCCCGTGTTTTCGGCGTCAATTGGTTTTAGGCAGGCCGATAATTCCGACTGCTGACAGAGGCACCAATTTAAAGGTTTTATTCGAACAATAATTCGGGCAGGTCAAAAGGAGCGTTGCGCCATGATAAAAGATCTATGGGATATTGCACAAAGCTTAATTGGTCTGAAAAAAAGCTTTGCAGATGCAGAAAGAGAACAAAAGGATAGAATAGCCACCTATTTCGAAAAAATCGGCAGCATCATCCAGGAGGCTGCCGACATTTTCAAAACGGGAGAAGTCCCTCACGGGAAATGCCAGCAAATGTTTGAGCATGCACAATATTTCATTGATGTTGTTGGAGATACCATTGACAAGCAAAAAGCCGAGGAATTCCAGAAAAAACTTATCGAGTCGCATGAAGTCGAATTGCTGGCGTCAGAAATACTCGGGCAGGATGAATCAGAAGAAAAAATTGCCGAGCTGGAAAAAATAGCTGGTAGCTTTCTGACCCTTGGCTCTGTAATCAGAGCCAAGAAATAGTCACTCCGCAAAACCTCTCACGAAGGCCTCAAAAAAATGGCGATAAAGTTTTTTAGACACCATTTTTCAGACCTTACCCGGAGTCTTTTAAGGAAAATGCAGAGGTTATGTTTGAAAATTTCTATGCGCTGAATCAAACCGATGATATTTCATCGCCGGCAGGAACAGCGAAACCTAACACAGAAGGAATTTAAGGGAGATGGGAATGAAGGTTTTAGCCATAAATGGCAGCCCGAGAAACAATGGGAACACCGCCATGCTTATCGATAAGGTTTTGGCGGAACTGAAAAAGGAGGGGCTCGAGACAGAACTTTTTCAGCTTGGCGGCCGAAATATTCATGGTTGTACGGCATGCATGAAATGTTTCGAAACTCGGGATTTGCGTTGTTCGATTGACAATGACGCCCTGAATGAACTTTTCAGCAAGATGGTTGAGGCAGACGGCATCATCATAGGTTCACCAACCTACTTTGCCAATGTAAGCTCGCAAGTCAAAGCCTTGATAGACCGAGCCGGGCTGGTCGCCATCGCCAATGGCCATATATTGAAACGCAAGGTTGGCTTGGCAGTGGTCGCAGTACGCAGGGCCGGCGCAACCAATGCATTTGATGCCATCAACAAGTTCTTTTTCATCAATCAGATGATCGTCCCGGGCTCGGTCTATTGGAACATGGGTTTCGGGCTCGGCGAACAGGAGGTTCAGAGCGATGCAGAAGGCCTGAACACCATGACAATTCTAGGTGAAAACATGGCGTGGTTGATGAGAAAAATCAACTCGTAAGAACGCCCCGGCTATCCTCGAGTCTTTCCTTGTTCAGGAGCCTTTCAAACCAAAAGAAAACGGTGCCGCATAAAAATGCGGCACCGTTTTTCAGGTATCATCAATATCCTTTGCAGGGCTCAATCCCTGTAAAAGTTATTTAACCAGTTCTTTTCCCTTATTGTTGCCCGGCAGCACAAGATTCAACAACACGCCGACAACACCGGCAAGACCGATACCTCCCAGTTTGACAAGCGCCAGATCAATGTTCATCCCGCCGATGCCGAAAACCAGAATGATAGCAACAATGGCCAGGTTGCGCGGTTCCATGAGGTCGGTTCCCGCTTTGGTCAGGGTGCTGATGCCGATAACGGCGATGGCGCCGAAAAGCAAGACCATGATACCGCCCATAACCGGCACCGGAATGGTGTTGAGAAAACCGCCAAGCTTGCCGACAAAGGCCAGCAGTATGGCGGTAATCGAGGCCCAGGTCATAATCGCCGGGTTAAAGGCTCGGGTCAGGGCAACGGCGCCGGAAACCTCAGAATAGGTGGTATTCGGCGGCCCGCCGAGAAACCCCGCAAGACTGGTGGCGATACCATCGCCCAGCAGGGTGTTTTTAATGCCGGGATCTTCGAGATAATCCTTGCCGGTAATGCCGCTGATTGCCAACACGTCACCAAAGTGCTCGATCGCCGGGGCGATGGCGACGGGCACGATAAAGAGAATGGCTTCCAGATTCCACACCGGCAGGGTGAAATCGGGCATGGCAAACCACGGCGCTTCGGCAACCTTCTGCATCGAGATCAGGGCCGGAGCCGTCCAGTTCTGCAAGATGCCGGGATCGAAAGCCGCCTGGGTTGCGGCGGCAAAACCGGTCAGATCCAGAATCAACGAAGTTGCATAACCGGCAGAAATACCACAGAGAATGGGGATCAGTTTGAAAAACCCCTTAGCGAGGAGGGAGATAACGATGGTCACGACCAGAGCAACCCCGGCAATGATATAGGCCGTGGTTTCCGGAACCAGCCAGGCAGAGCCGTCCCCGGTACGTCCCGAAGCCATATGTATGGCGACCGGGGCCAGAACCAGACCGATAACCATGATGACCGGCCCGGTAACGACCGGCGGCAAAATCCGGTGCAGGATGTCAGAACCAAAGACCCGGATCAGGCCGCTGAGCACGACATACAGCAGACCGGCAGCCACCAGGCCGCACATGGTACCGGGAACACCCCACTGCTGAACACCATAAATAATGGGCGCGATAAAAGCGAAACTCGAAGCCAGGAAGACGGGGACTTTCCCGCGCGTAACAGCCTGGAAAACCAGGGTCCCGGCGCCGGCGGTAAAAAGTGCGACATTGGCATTGAGGCCGGTCAACAGAGGCACCAGAACCAGGGCGCCGAAGGCGACGAACAGCATCTGGGCGCCAAGCAGGCTGTCTTTGAAGCGAAATTTGTAATCGGTTGATGTCAAGCTCATGTTTTACTCTCCAAAAAATTTATTCACCACACAAGGGGGTGCGAAACTGTCATTTATATTCACAACTCCTCAAATGCCAAGATCACTTGGTTCCGAAAATCTTATCTCCGGCGTCTCCCAGGCCCGGAAGAATATAGCCTTTTTCATTGAGACGCTCATCGATGGCGGCGACGTAAATATCAACATCCGGGTGTTTCTCTTCGACTTTCCGCAAGCCTTCAGGCACCGCGACCAGAAACAGACCGCGGATACTGGTGCAGCCGGCTTTTTTCAACATGTCGACACAGGCCACCAGTGAGCCGCCAGTTGCCAGCATGGGATCGAGGATCAGGGCGGTCCGGTCCTCCATGTTGCTGGTCATTTTTTCGAAATAGGTGACCGGCTCCAGAGTTTCCTCGTTGCGGTAAAGACCGACCACGCTCACCCTGGCGCTCGGAATCAGGTCGAGGACGCCGTCCATCATCCCCAGACCGGCGCGCAGGATAGGCACAACGGTGATTTTCTTGCCCTTGATGCGTTCGACCTGAACCGGGCCGCACCAGCCCTGGATAGTCTCTGGCTCAAGCTCCAGATCCTTGGTCGCTTCATAGGTCAGAAGCCGGGCAACCTCAGAAGCCAGTTCACGAAAATCCTTGGTGCTGATATCGTGCTTACGCATCAAGCCGAGCTTGTGCTTAATCAGGGGATGATTTGCTTCATAAACAGCCATAGGTGCTCCTCGCGCTTGAGTAAAATAGCTATGTGCATTTCGCCGAAAACATGGTCCCCAAAAAAACGACACAGCAGAATAAGAGTATCCCCTTCAGCGGTCAAGTCTTTTTAAAGATCGAATTTTAAATTTTCGGACTGTTGGGGTATTGCCTGACAAAAGATGGTTGGCTATCATGAAAGACAACTTGACCATAGGTGAAACGATGACAAAAGAAACCATCCGCACTGAAATACAACACTATCTCTCGCAATATCAAAGCTCACAACAGGTAACCACCAGATGGAAGACACCCCTGGTCGGTTTTGCCTCGGCAGCGGACCCCCTATTCCTCAAGTTCAAAAAGGTCGTGGCACCAACCCACCTTCTGCCCGGAGATCTGCTCCCCGACGCCAGAACCATAATAGCCTTTTTTATGCCTTTCCAGGAGTCAATCGTCGCAAGCAACCTCCCCGGCCGCCTGGCCTCGCCCGAATGGGCGAAAGCCTACGTCGATACCAATGAACTGATTCAGAACCTCGGCCAACATCTGCGGAGGTTCCTTGAAAACTACGGCCACGCCGCTTACGCAACCCCCGCCACCCATAATTTCGACCCCAAAATACTTCTCAGCGACTGGTCCCACCGCCACATTGCTTTTGCAGCAGGGTTGGGCCGTTTCGGTCTCAACAACATGCTGATAACCGAAAAAGGCTGCTGCGGCAGAATCGGCAGCCTGATCACCACCCTCGCCCTCAAGCCGGACACCAGAACCGATGGGGAAGCCTGCCTTTTCAAACACAACGGCAGCTGCAGAAAATGCCTCTCCCGGTGCGTCAGCGGTGCTCTCTCCAGCACCGAATTCAAGCGCCACGCATGTTATGATATACTTTTGGAAAATGAACAGAAGCATAAGGCCTTTGGAACAACCGATGTGTGCGGCAAGTGCCTCGTCGGCCTGCCCTGTTCCAACGCAGATCCCGTTAAAAGGATGAAGGAATCCAGAGGAAATAATTGAGAACCATCCTCTGAAGAGATGAAAGTCATGGGAAAAGTAGAAACCATTATTGATAGATCAAAAGACCTGACCCTTAACAAGGCAAGCGGCCCTCTGACGATTGAGGACCTTGTTGGGGCGGCAAAAAAATATCTCTCCAAAGATCCCACTGGAAAAGTTCTGTGGGATCTTAAGGAAGCCGATGGCTCGGCACTTTCCAGGGGAGATCTTCAAGAATTCCACCATCATTTAAGTGAACTGCCAACCATTTCCCAAAAAAGAAAGATCGCCATTGTGGTTTCACGCACCCTGGGTTATGGGCTATCGCGCATGTCGGAAGCTTACGCCACGAGTGAAGCCATTCCTGCAGAATATTACATCACCTATAGTATTGAAGAAGCCATGTCCTGGCTTGAAATTGACATGACGAAGGCAAAAAATTCCATTCAAAACGGCTGAAAAAACTGCGCCCTGCATTTCCCAGCCGCAAGAAGATTGCCTTAAGTTAGACCTCTTGGATTCAAACCAGCCACACAAGAGTAGAATGTCCCGCCTGCCGGCTTTTTCCCAAACCTTTATTCCCCGGAGGAACGCAGTCCCAGCAAAGAGTTGAGTACCAGCGTAAGGATTATAATCGATCCTCCGATAAAGGTCGCAACGCTGGGAATCTCTCCAAATACCAACCAGACCCAGATCGGGGCGAGAAACGTCTCCCCCAGAATGAAAAGGCTGACCTCCGCCGCCGAAAGAAAGCGGGTTCCAGCCGTCATCAGGACCATGGCCAGCGGCATCTGCACCAACCCCATGAGAAGAAGATAGGTATAACTTTGCCAGGTGAGGCTTAAAGGGTCGGCAAAATGGAAAGCCAGCACAGCCATCAGCAGGCCCCCGACCCCTACGGCAGCCTGGCGGCTGACCTCCGGGAAACGGCGCAGCACCGTAAAATGAATACCGATAATCATGGTCGCCAGAAGGGCCAAAAGGTCGCCCGCGACATTCGCCCCCCGCAGAGATCCGGAAACCACCAACAGCACGCCGCCCATGGCAACAGCTATACTGATCAGAGTGCGAGGCGCGCACCTCTCCCGCAGCCATAGCCAGCTGAACAGAGCACAAAACAGCGGAGAGGCACTGAGAATCACGACGGCATTGGCCGTTGCGGTGAGAGTAAAAGCGAGAACCAGGGCAATACTGCTGCAGGCCATGAGCAAGCTGACGGCCAGAAGAGGCAAAAGCGGGCTCCGCGTCGCGGACGGTGGCCGTCGTCCTACCTGAAACAACAGGACCAAACCAATGGTAACCGCCATGAAAAGGCCACGCCAGAAGGAGACATTCCAACCGTCGGTGGCACACAACCGCACGAGCAAAGCGTCGAAACTGACGACAAAAACCCCGGATGCCGCCAGCAGGGCTCCGGTGCGATACCTTTCCCGCGCATTGGCCGATGCACAAATGGTCGCAGTAATTTTTGAAAAAAAACCCATAGGAAATCCTGAAAGCTGATCAAATTGAAGTGCTGGTGGGTTTACCATGTTTTTTCAGGTTTTGCCAATCAAGAAATATCGTAGCTACCATGCAAAAATGGCCTCGATTGACAAAAGCACACTCAGCCTCCGTGCGTTTTGACGGAGCCATAGTGCAAATCATTGACCTGCCTAGCATTTCAAAAATCACCAACAAACCAATGGGTGCGCCTTAACTTTTTGAAAAATACTTTAAGGCCGAACACTTACACTCCTTACCCGCCCCCGGGCCACGGAGCAGATACAAAAAGAAACCGCCCCACTTATCGCAGGCCGGTTTCTTTAAAGCAAAGCCGGTTTGGCAAAATCAATACTTTTTAGTGGTCACAGAAATTATTCCCGACTTGAAGTGTCCCCCCCAAATAATGACCGACGATATCCTCGGGTGTTGCGGAAGGAGCTCCAACGACAACCTGAATCCCCTGTGCCTGGAATAGACTCTGAGCCCTCTGGCCCATGCCACCGGCAATAATCACCGTGGCCCCTTTGTCCGCCAGCCAGGCCGGCAGCAGCCCCGGCTCATGAGGAGGGGCCTCGATAATATCCTGTTTAATAATACTTTTTTGCTCGGGGTCCGCGTCGATCAGAACAAAATTTTCGCAATGACCGAAATGGAGGGAAAGTTTCCCGTTAGCGAGGGGTATTGCAATCCTCATCTTTTGTTACCTCCTGATATGTAAATAATATTTTGTGGTGCTCTCCAAAAAATGGAAATGAATTACGTTTCATATATTAACCCCACGAGCTTCGGCGACCTGGCGAAGCCGGCTCCAAAGATTGCGGATGTCATCCGCCGAGGCCGAATCGGTTTCAACTACGGCTTTTTCCTCGATCTGGGCCGAGGTAACGGCACTGTCATAACGAACCCGGCCAGCCACATAGGCTTTGGCCTCTTGAGCACGGGTTTCAATTCGTTCGGCCATGTCGGGGTTTAAATCCCATTTGTTGACACAGACTGCCGTGGGAATGCCGAAGTGCTCGGTCAGTTTCAACACCCGGCTCAGATCATGCTCCCCCGACAGGGTCGGCTCGGTCACTACGAGAACCAGGGAAGCGCCGGTCACGGAAGCAATGACGGGACAGCCAATGCCGGGCGGCCCATCGACAATGACCAGAGGGAAAGCCCCTTCTGCGGCGATGCGCATCGCTTCACGACGCACGGTGGAAACCAGCTTGCCTGAGTTTTCCGCTCCGATGCCGAGCCGGGCATGAACCATAGGGCCTTTCCGGGTCCGGGAAACATACCACTCGCCGCAAACCCGCTCCGGAAAATCAATTGCCTTAGCAGGGCAGAAATGGACACAAACCCCACAGCCCTCGCAATGGGCGTCATCCACGAAGTAGTGGGGTTTCCCATCCCCGCCCTGTTTCTCGTAGATGCCATCGAAACGGCAGTTTTCCAGACAGGCCCCACAGGAGGTGCAATCCTCCTGGCGGATAACAGCCTCGCGCCCGGCTGTAAACGTATGGGTGTTTTCAACCTCGGGGGTCAAAATCAGGTGCAGATCCGCCGCATCGACATCGCAGTCCGCCAGCACCGCCTTTTCGGCCAGCATGGCCAGGGATGCCGTAATACTGGTCTTTCCGGTGCCGCCCTTGCCGCTGATAATGACCAATTCGGCAGGCTTGGTCGCAGATGAAGAAGTCTTGTGGCTCACCGCGTCAATCCGCCGGTTTGTCGCAGGGACTGTCGGAACCGCAACAGGTTTCACCGGATTTAGCCGCGGGGCAGGAAAATTTAGAACCTCCGGGGGCGGCAGAACCGACTTTGAGAATAAAGCCGCTGCCCCCGCTGATCAAAAGTTCCACCTCGCCCTGGCACTCGGGGCACTCGCGGATTTTTTCATCATTAATAGACTGGCGGCGTTCGAAATGGTGGCCGCAAGCTGTGCATTGATACTCGTAAGTAGGCATTTTTTTATCCTTCAATTAGGTTACAAATGGTTTCCTTCAAGTCCGAAAAGCGTGCCTGATACTCGGGGAAGGCATCGACCATGAGCCTCCCCTGGGAATAAGCCACGGCAATTTCGCGGTCATTGGGTATTTCAAGGAGAACCGGCACCTGCTCCCGCCGGCAGAAGTCCTCCACCCGGCTGTCCCCCATGCCGGAACGGTTGATGACGACCCCGAAAGGAAGTCCCAGCTTGCGAACCAGATCCACGGCAAGCTTGAGATCGTGAAGGCCGAAGGGTGTCGGCTCCGTCACCAAAACTACAAAATCGCTGTCGCCAATGGTGGCAATTACCGGGCAGGACGTGCCTGGTGGGGCATCGAGAATAACCGTCTCGGCGCCCGCCGCGTGCCTCTTGACTGCCCGGATCAGAGGGGGCACCAAAGGCACACCAATATCGAGCCTTCCCTGAACCAGGGTGATGTCGCCCTTGCGGCCGATTTCAACCACCCCGATGCGTTCCCCCCGCTCGGTAATGGCCTGCTGCGGGCAGATTTTGGTGCATCCGCCGCAACCATGGCAAAGCTCGGGAAAGACCAGGGGTTTGGTTTGCAGCGCGACAATAGCATTGAAAGCGCAGATGCGGCTGCACTCTCCGCAGGCATTGCAGAGCTCCTCGTCCACCTGGGGAACGGGTATGGTAACAACGTCGGATTTTTCGATGGCGTGGGGAAGAAAAACGTGGCAGTTCGGCTCTTCCACATCACAATCCAGAAGCCGAACCGGCTCCCCCCAACTGCGGGCGAGATTCAGGGAGACGGTGGTTTTCCCTGTCCCGCCTTTCCCCGAGGCAATAGCAATTTTCATTCGGGCGGCCTCTTTTCCGGGGGGCCTTGCCGTTTCCCGCGGCGCTCGACTTCAGCGCTGTCAAGTTCGTCCTGCCAACCACAGCGGGGCTCCAAAACCTTGTCAAACTGTTCGCAATAAGGCTTGATATCCAGCACCGCCGAGCCATCGAGAATGTCGACGCCGACAATATCCAGAATCCTGCCCCTCACCTCTTTCAATTTGACAATACTGAGACCGATGGGATTGGGCCGACAGGGCGCGCGAGTGGCAAAAATACCGCGCTCGACATCCTGCAGAAAAGGCTTGACGGTCATTCTCGCCGGGCTGGCCTTGTGAAGGTAGTAAAAAACGAAAAGGTGAGAAAAACCATCCAGATCTTTGAGGCCCGGTTCGTATTGCTCAAGTATTTCAATGGTGCCTTCACTGTCCTCGTCAAAAACCGGCTGTATCGGCGTCGTGTCAGGATCCTTATAAGGGCTGTGAACATACCCTATTGGTTTATAATAGATCTGATCGGCGGAAAACTTTCCATCCCCCTGGTTGGTGAAAAAAGACTCCTCGTCCGATGAATTCCAATCTGATTTATCATCTACCATGCTTGCATCCTTTACCAGTGCCCAGCCACGTCGGCGGAAGCGGCTTGAGTTAAGTTCCCGGCCTGCAGCTCCTCAAGAGCCTCGGCCACTGTGCCTGCTTCCGTATTGTACACGGCAATCCCGGCGGTCGCAAGAACGCGAAAAGCCTTGGGGCCACAATGTCCTGAAATAAGACCTTTGGCACCCAGTTTGACAACTTTTTCGGCAGCCTGAATGCCGGCACCCTGTACAGCATTCAGATTGGGCGAGTTATCGATCACTTCGAACGTATTGCTGTTCTGATCAAAAAGGATAAAATAAGCGGCCCTCCCGAAACGGGGATCAATGGATGAATCAAGGGCTTTACCGGTAGAGGTAACGGCAATTTTCAAAATTTATCTCCTCAAAATTGGAAAATACGGGACTGAATCCCTGTTCAGGATCACAGCCCCGCCGGAAAAAATTTGCTGATTATGGTAATTATTCAGCTTATCGGCACAATGCCTCGCATCACCCATTCCAAGGGCCCCATGGGCGACACAAGTCCTTGTGCTGAATAGTAACTGATTATGTGCTATTTTTCCTCTTGTTGCACTGTGGAAATTTCACTTAAACGTCTTTTAATCCTGCCAAGTTCATACTCAAGTCCCTGGAGTTGCTGTTCCAGAACCTGCTTTTCACCATCCGGACTCCAAGCCGCTGCTCCCGGCATGTCGCCGTTCCAGCCACTTCTCATCCAGCCTGGCCGTCCCGTGGCACGGCACCAGTTTCTCCAGCCATGACCGCCATTGCCCATTCCAGGGCCGAAACCTCCAGCAAACTCTCTTGCCGGACCTGAATTCATATACCCCGGCATATTGTAGCCTGAACAAAAACCAGCCCTGCGGCCAGTCCCCGGTCCCATTCCCAATGGTCCTGTTCTGTCTCCACCCGGCATAATAACCTCCTATCCTCATGAACAGTTTTTTTGTTTAACTTTTGCCACCCCTTCCGCGCGGCACAGTCTCTTTACCGGAACGGCACCTTTTGCGCCGCCCACAACAACCTGGCATGACAAAGCTTGGATCGTCCAGAGAGCCATTCAGCCAGGCCTCAATCACCTCTGTACCGACACCGGAAATAAAGGGTATGACCTGAATATTACGAGCTGTGACAATGCTCTGAACCGGCCGCGAAATCGCCCCGCAAATCAACACTGCAACACCCAGCTCCTCAAGTTGCAGGGCTTTCCCGGACGGCTCGCCCTGGCAAAAATCCATTTCTGAAACGGAAACGACAAAACCTTTTTCAATCTCAGCTAAGCGCAGTTTTTGGCAGACATCGAAAAGGGGAGCGATCCTCTCGTTCCAGACCGGCATAGCCACTATCATGATTCCAATCCAGACTTTCTCAAGTATTTATTTTACTTTGATATTGTCGAGCTGAGCTCGCGGATCCAAAGATGATAGTAGCAACGCCTGTACCAGCATCTCTTTTCCTTCATTTAAAAAATGAAAGCCGATAAAAAACAGCGGGTTAAAGAACAAGCGTTCAAAGTGAAAGAGGGCCATGGGGTCGCGCTTCTGCAACCCAAAAATTAATGTCAGGTGTCAGGATTGAGACCTTTCAGGTACGGCTCGAACGGCCGTCAGTATCAGGCGGGATGATACCCAGAGCTTTCATTTTTCGGAAGAGGGTGCTTTTGTGGATACCAAGTTCACGAGCGGCGGCAAGGCGGTTGTTACCATTGCGCTTTAGAGCATCCCTAATTGCCTGAGCTTCGACCAGGTGCCGGGCCGACTTAATGTTCTCCCCGCAGTCCAGGGCCGGGGCTCGAGCGGTAAACTCCTCAGGCAAATGATTGGGCTTGATGCGACCTTCGCTGCAAAGAACAAACGCTCTCTCAATGACGTTTTCAAGCTCCCGCACGTTTCCCGGCCAATCATGAGCCATAAGCAGGGCCATAACCTCGGGAGCAACGCCGCTTATTCTTTTCTGCTGAATACGGTTAAAGCGGGCTACGAAGTGATCAACCATTAGAGGGATATCCTCCTTGCGACGCTTCAGGGGCGGCAGGTCGATACGAATAACGTTAATGCGGTAAAAAAGATCTTCCCGAAAATTCCCTTTTTTTACCTCTGAAACCAAATTACGATTTGTGGCCGCGATAATGCGAGCATCGCTCTTTTCCGATCGAACCGACCCGAGGGGCTCGAAAACCCGCTCCTGCAAAACCCGCAATAGACGCACCTGCAAGGCCGAAGAAACCTCGCCGATTTCGTCAAGAAAAAGGGTGCCTCCGCGGGCGAGGGCAAAACGTCCCGGCTTGTCCCTGGAAGCTCCCGTAAAAGCCCCGGCTTTATATCCGAAAAGCTCGGATTCCAGCAGGGTATCGGGAAAAGCTCCGCAGTTGACGGCAATAAAAGGCTGATTCTTGCGTGGGCTCAGGTCGTGGATGGCCCGGGCGAGAAGTTCCTTGCCGGTTCCGGTCTCGCCCTGAAGAAGTACAGTAGTGGCACTGGCCGCCGCCGCCGGAATAATTTCAAAAACCTTTTGCATGGATTGGCTGCGGCTTACCAGGTCGCCGATCTGGAAACGCCCCTCCAGTTCTTTGCGCAACTCTTCAATCTCGCTCAGGTCTCGAAAGGTTTCGGCTCCACCGACAATACGATTATTGCTATCCCGGAGAACCGCCGTGGAGACACTAATTGGAATGCGCCGACCTTCCGCGTCGACAATAAAACATGATTTATTGATGATCGATTTGCCGGTTTTCAGGGTTTGGCGGAGAGCGCAATCAACCTCGCACATACTGGAGCGGAAAACCTCGGAGCAAGTCCGACCGAGAGCTTCCTCCCTGCCGATCCCGGTGATTTCCTCGGCCGCCCGATTGAAAGAAGTAATACGCCAGTCAAGGTCGACGGTAAAAACCCCGTCGGAAATGCTTTCCAGGATGGCTTCTGTAGGATTTTCCAAATGATCTAATCGCTTTTTGTTTTTTCTGTTCATGCTCGTGCCATCCACCCGAAGAGTCCTTTTCATGACCTCAATCCGAGGTTGGGATCGGGAAAAAAGTGCAAGTGCATGACTTGACAAATGTTCAAAAAAACCTGATGAACACTCAAGGGTTGGTAGCGGAGGTTTTGACAGGCCACTTGCACAATTACCCGGAGACAACTCCCAGATACAGTTTCATATTGGCAAGGACCGATGACCGCTGTCAAACGCTTTTTCGAGACCTTAGAATGGCGCCCTATTTAGTGTGGCAGCGAAAGTTTTAGGTAATGATGGGTGAGCACACCACGACACCGGAAAAAGCAAGCCCCGGGGACCACCCCCGGGGCTTGACTTCTTCGGAAACAGGGAGAGCATTTTGGGGAAACCTGTCGGGAAAAGTACGATATTTCCGAAGAAAACTTGATGGAGCACCCAAAAAAAACCAGTTCCCCATGATGCTAGGGAGTCCAGAGGAAAGGGGCACCATACTATGAGCACAGTTCGTTTAGGGGCAAACCTTATGCCAGATATGTCTACCCTCAAACTTCAAAAAAAACTCTTTTTAAACAGGAAGTTAAAAACAAGGGGAGATCATTGAAACATTGGAAGAGTCGCAAATGAAGTACTTTTTCAAGATTTAGAGTTGCATTTAAACAACTCTTCATGCCGGGTAAATTACTTTTCCTTGGGGAGAAAAGCCAGGACTTGGTTGTCAGCTCAGGTACACTGATTTTTTCCCTTTGGTGTAATAATTCATCGTCAATACCGCGCAGGAAAAGGACAGACCAAACACCCTTTTTGGGAATCACGTCATCTTTTGTTTCAGCTCCCCTGGGTCAAAACAAAAGAAGAAAAAAATCATGGTTCACCTCGTTATCCTGAAAAAACCTGGGAAGTTGACAGGACATCTAATCAAGATTATCAGAAAAGCACACACCGCTATGTGCCATAATACTTTTTCACAGAACTGAAATTTCGGCCTTTTTCTGAATAAGCTCCATTCAATCAGCAAATCCGGGAATTTTTGTGCTAGCTTTAAAATATTTCACTCTCATTTGTTGTATATTTATCAAGCTCCAGAAAAGAGTGTCGCATAGCCATCAGCATGACAAAAGAAACCAGTCATAACTTTTTTTGGGAGATTGCCCATGCCGGAACCTGATCTAAATTTCACTATTAAACGCCTCGGGGAATGTCGCTATTCATCACCCATCAAAGAATTCCGTTTCATTGACGAAGATGAACGCCTTCTCTACCATGCCTGCCCCAAACAGGTGAAAAGCTTTTTTGACTCTGGCTGCAAACCACCGGAACTGGAGATGGCCGGCCCACGCAGGCAAATTTTTTTTGACCCGACGAGGCTTGCATGCGGTATTGTCACCTGTGGCGGCCTCTGCCCGGGTCTCAACGACGTGATTCGCGCCGTGGTACTGAGCCTTTTCCATCACTACGGGGTTCGAAAAGTTCACGGTTTCCGCTACGGCTACAGAGGCTTGATTAAACGTCATGGGGTTACTCCCATGGATCTCACACCCGAAACCGTCGACCCCATCGACAACATGGGAGGGACTATTCTTGGTTCATCCCGCGGCCCCCAGGACCCGGCTGAAATGGTGGACTACCTTCAAGAACTGCAGGTCGGGGTGCTGTTCACCCTGGGGGGGGACGGCACACTCAAAGGCGCCCAAAAAATTGCCGAAGAAGCTCTCCGGCGCGGTTATCCCTTGAGCGTCATCGGCATCCCCAAAACTATCGACAATGATATCTCATATATCCAGAAAACATTCGGCTTTGAAACCGCCGTTGCCGAGGCCCAGCGCGCCATTTACGCAGCCCATTCCGAAGCGGTCGGCGCACCCAACGGCGTCACCCTCGTAAAACTGATGGGCAGAGACTCCGGCTTTATAACTGCCGGAGCTGCATTGGTCGAACCTGATGTCAATTTCTGTCTGGTGCCTGAAGTCCCGTTTACCCTGGAAGGTTTTCTGGCAAGTCTCCAGGCACGGCTCGGAAACCGAAGTCATGCAGTCATAGCGGTCGCCGAGGGAGCCGGCCAGGATCTTCTGCAAGTATCCAAGGAATATGATGAATCGGGGAATCTTAAACACAGCGATATCGGCCCTTTTTTGCGAGATGCCATCAAAAATCATTTCCAAAAAATCGGGGTGGAGGTCAATGTCAAATATATCGATCCCAGTTATATGATCCGAAGCGTCCCCGCCAACCCCCACGACTCGGCATTCTGTCTGATGCTCGGGCAGAATGCCGTGCACGCCGGGATGTCCGGCCGCACCGACATGGTGGTCGGCTTCTGGAACCACCGTTTTACTCATGTGCCTATTGCTCTGGCCGCTTCAAAGCGCAAGAAACTTGATGTGGAGGGGCCTTTATGGGCAAGTGTGCTGGCTACGACCGGGCAGCCGCACCAGATGTAAGACAACAGGAAAGACTTCCCTGATTTGTCCGGCCAAAAATCCAAACAAACCTATCTAGAGGTACGTCAAAAGCATGGTTATTAACAGCGATTTCAAATGTGTGCTTGGAGATGGAAAAAAGGTGGGAAGTGAGGGAGTCAGGGTCAGGTACGAATACTCAGCAACTGCCCCCGCCCCAGGAAATTTGGTTGTTCCGAGTTGGAGTCAGTATTATTTTCAAACGGGTCGTTCTGCCCCTGGCTGGTACCTGCAAGAGCACTTTTGACCCCGTCGTGGAGGCTTTCATTATTTTCCGCCGACATCTCCATTCGCGCTTTGGCGGCCATTTGAGTGGCTTTGGCCGCAATAGCCCGATCGGCGGATGAAGGATTCTGCGGTGCTAAAGCAGCTCTTTTTACAATATCCGCCTTTTCCAGGGTTTTCCCGGGATCGCCTGGAACTTCAGAGACATCAATACTCACTTCCCCTTCAGTGGCATAACGTCGACCGTCCGGCCCTTCTTTATAACTCAATTTTGGGGCTCCGGCGTAACGGCCACCGACAGCGGCGTGGGCCGCTTCATGGGCACGAACTTGCTGGTCGCGGGTGGAAAGCTCGCGCAATTTTTGTTGTGCCTCAGCACTCAACGTCACTCTATCCTGGGCTCGGGAAAATTTTTCATCGGAATTTTCGACCTTCTGGGATGTATTCTCGACACCCTGGTCCTTACGGCTTCCATCCACAAGAGTACGCCGCCCGGTGTTCAGAGCGGTATTCTGCCAATCTTGGGACGCATGTGTATAAATTGAAATGCCGTCCATTCCGACGCCTCCTTTAATGGGCCAGAATTTAAGCAAATTTTGTTCCAGGCGTGTCAAGGAAACATTTTCATGAATTTCCCTCCCAGGTTGGCACTTAACGCCGTACATATTTCTTTCACCTGATTTTCACTGTACTCCTTTTTTCCCTCCGCCCCCCACACAACACCTGGCCAGCAATAATCGGAAGGGTCTCGCCCGACAATATGGACGTGAAGTTGACTGACAACATTGCCGATGGCGGCGACATTGAGTTTGGAAACATTGAAATTTTGTTTTACATAGTCTGACACAGTTTTGATTTCAACAAGAAGGGTAGCCAGATCATTATCATCCAGTTCAAAAAGTTCCTGCACAGACGTTCGGGGCACCAAAATAAACCAGGGGACCAAAGAGTTGTTCATCAGCAGCAACAAGCTGAAATCAAATTGTCCCAAAACAAAACAATCTGCCGCTAATCTCGGGTGGAGAACAAAATCTTTCATATTTTTCTCATGTCCGGTCGAGTCAGACAATCACCTGAATGTCAATCCAAACCCAACCAATGAATTTTCTTTCCAGAGAACAACATCTTTAAAATTTACAGCTTTCAAGCTAAGAAGATGGAATATACGAAAAAGGGCAGAAACCTGAACAGGTTTCTGCCCTTCAATTTTTCAAAAAGCAACGACGAAACTTAAGAACGCTAAACCAGAAACGCTACTTTAATTGAGACGTCTTTCAGGACCGATATAATTAACCTTGCCCATACCGCGAACGGGATCACGGCCAATAGTAACCCAGCCACTGGAACGATGAAATTTAATAATTTCACCTGCTTGGATATGCTCTTCCAAAAGATATTCTTTGATCATGTCAAATCTGTTATTTCTTTTCAAAACCCGGATCAACATGGTCACGCCCTCCTACCACATTTAATAACAACTGGCCAACAAGCCTTGACCTTAATCCTTATATACTACAAGAGATATTCTTACAACCCAAGAAATTAAATTTTTTTTCGAAATAACGAATGGTGGCTAAAGAAGTCCATAAGCCGGGTTCTGTTCCTCCACCCGGTTACCCGAAAGGAGGCGATGATCATTCATCTAGGATTGCCGTTGCCGGCAACCTCAAGCGGCCTTACCCGGAAGCCTCGGGCGGGCCACCCTCAAACGCTTCCCTATTTGGCCTTGCTCCGGATGGGGTTTACCAAGCTTCCGGCGTCACCACCGGAACTGGTGAGCTCTTACCTCGCCTTTTCACCCTTACCCTGCAACGGGCGGTCTGTTTTCTGTGGCACTTTCCCTAGGGTCACCCCCGGTCCCCGTTAGGGACCATCCAGCCCTGTGGAGCCCGGACTTTCCTCCCGTCTGCTTCAGCAAACCGGCGATCATCCGTCCTTCTTTAACCACCCTTCAGCCTGACAGCGACAAGCCTTTTCTTGTCAAAAAAAACTCACGCGTTTTCTTTGGTTTTCACATAGAGAAACCGATTACAGTGAGGACAGCTCTGGATTTCATCACTACTGTGAAGGCTGTTGAAAAATTGAGGCGGTAAACGCATGTTGCAACCAAGGCAGGCCCCGCCTTTGGCCTCCACAACAGCAACTCCAGCCCGTTGTTCAATCAGAATCTTATAACGCCTTTTCAAAGATGAGGGAAGATTGTTCAGCAGTTGTTCGCGGCTTTCGGCCTTGGCGCTCAAATTTTGATCAAACTCCGCTATTTGTGGCGATATTTCCGCGTTTCGCTCGTCAACCTTTGCACGAATTTCGTTTAAGGTATTTTCACTCTCGTCCTTTTCACGAGTAACCGCTTCAATATCACTATCCTTCAATTTGATTTTTTCCTGTACCTCGTGATTGGCCTTTTTCGCGGAGTCAATCTCCTTCATAACCGCCGTGTACTCTTTGGTAGTACGAATTTCGGGGAGCCGCTTTTCTGATTTTTTGATCTTTTCCTGTCCCTGGACTGCTATTTCCTCCAATTCCCTTTTTTCTTTTTCGGCCGTATCAAGATCAAGGGTCAGCTTATCGACAACCTCCTGAATCTTTTCAAGCTCAGATGTCAGCGCCATCCCTTCTTCTTCCAACTTGCGTCGGGCAGCTAGAGTTTCACTGATGTTGTCATCAATCTGTTGAAGTTCCACCAAATTTTCCATCTTTTGTTGCACGCCTTTCCTCCGTCAGGAATTAAGCTTTTTTTACCTTCAGACTATTCTGAAAGGGTCCATTTCCTGATTCATTTCCGAAAACACTATCTCAAATCCAGATTTATTCACTTCTTTTTCCAAACGCTCCGCCAGATTCGGGACCACCCACTTTTCGGTGTGAAAATGTCCCGCATCAATAACTGCCAACCCTTGCGATTCAGCGCTCCGGGCCTCGTGGTACTTGAGATCGCCTGTGACCAGAACATCTGCGCCCTGGCGGATAGCTTCGCCGACAAGGCCACCTCCACCGCCACCGCAAACCGCAACCTTCTCAATAGTCTGCCCTCTATCCCCCACAAGACGAACCAGCGGCACCTCGAGCTTTTCCTTCACACTTTCGACAAACTCTTCCAAGGATAATTTCCCCGCCAGCCGCCCGATACGACCCAGGCCCAAATCCTGACGCGAATTTTCCAAGGGGATGAGGTCGTAGGCAACTTCTTCATAGGGATGGGTCTGGAGCAATTTGCGCCGCACCTGCTCAATATTTTCACGGGGAACGATCACTTCCAGACGCAATTCCTCAACCCGTTCTTGCCGGCCCGGCTCTCCCATGAAAGGGGACGTATCGGGGCCAGGGCGGAAAGTGCCTTGGCCGGTAGCTCTGAAAGAACACTGGTCGTATTCCCCAACATGGCCGGCACCGGCTTCAAAAAGAGCGTTTGCCACTTCTTCTCCAAAATTGCTTGGGACATAAACAACCAACTTGAGCAGCTCACCCTTTTTGGTTTCAAAAGGCTTGATATTACGCAACGCCAAACGCTGGGCCAGCCAATCGTTCAGGCCGTCCCGCGCGCGGTCCAGATTGGTGTGCGCAACCACAAGAGCCAGGTTGTTTTGAATCACTTGAAACAGGATGCTGCCGACTTCACCACCCGGCACCACTTTTTTCAAAGAACGAAAGAGTAGAGGATGATGAGTTATAAGGGCCTGGCACTCCGACTCGATGGCCTTCTCGACAACCTCCAGGCTCGGGTCCAGGGCAACCATGACCCGCTGGACCGTTCCTTTGGGGTCGCCAACCTGAAGCCCGACATTGTCCCATTCCTCAGCCAACCCGGTTGGGTAGAGCCTATTGACAAGACCGACAAGGTCCTGAATACAAGCCTTTCTTTTACCTTTCATCCCGCCCATCTTTTGTGGGGTAAAAAAAAAGTGCAACCCTACATCGGTTGCACTTTTTTCTTTTATCGACTTTTAAATATGGGTAATAGTTTCAGCCTCATCTTTTTTTCCAAATGGTGGGCCCACCAGGACTCGAACCTGGGACCTACCGGTTATGAGCCGGCGGCTCTAACCAACTGAGCTATGGGC
>JAFGRU010000130.1 GCA_016934985.1 Deltaproteobacteria bacterium | reverse complement strand
GGTGATTCCGATGACCCGGAAGGTCATGCTTTTGCCGACGCCCGGCAGGTTGAGCACATTTCTGTCCGATCCCAGAAATGGAATTTGCGCCTTCTCCCTGACGGCATTGATATTCTCGACCATGCTCTCGGCTTCCAGGGGAAAGCTTTTTATTGTTTCAAAAAACTGCTCCGGTATGGTTCCGCAAACCTTCTCTTCCATAACCTCCTGAACGGCCCGAGCGTTGGGCGCAAAGGGATAGTTGTTTTCCATATAGCCTTTTACCGCAAAGGTATAGTAGGGCAGGACACCGATATCATTGAGGCTTTTTCGCAGCTTGGCATTGTGGCCCCGGCGGGAAGCCGCCGCTGTGAAGACATGCTGATTGGTTACCATCCAGCCGGCGGAGATGAGCTTTCGTACTGCATCTCTCATTTCGGGAGTTACTTCCATGGGCGACTCCACATGGGTCTGAATCACGAACTGCCGAATCCCGATCGGCAAAGCCTTTTTCTTGAAAGCGGTGAGGATTTCCACCAGATCGTCGGTTATTCTTTGCGGCAGGTAGACCGGCAGCCGGGAGCCTATCCTGACCCTGACTATTTCCGCATACTTTTTCCCATCAGGTCTTATTTTGTTGGCCTCCCTTTTCCTCACCGCCATTTCATAAGTGGCGGTGAGGATCTTTTCAAGGGATTGATCCGCGCTCATCAGGCCGTCGCCGCCGGTAATCAGAATATCCTTGAGCTGGCTATCGTTCTCAAAGTAATCCATCAATTTTCTCAACTTCTCTTCCCAGGTTTCGTTCGGCTTGAGCTTGTTGAGGTTGAAATTCAAGTGGCCCCGTTGAAAATCGAACATGCGTTGACACGATGAACACAATCCCCCGCAGGCCCGGCCCATGGTATCGGGGATAAGAATGGCGACATCGGGGTACCTTCTGTGAATGTTGTGATGGGTGGGCAGCAGCCAGCCCGCAGCGTTGGGAACGCCCGGCTCGACCTTGTCTTCCTTTTCCCAGGCGGTTATCTGCCCGAATTCGTCTATCAATTGGCGGCTGTAAATGATGTAGCCCCGGATAGCCAGATCGGCGCCGATGGCAAAATACGGGACACGAACATGGAGAAGCGACAGATAGTAGGGATTGACGAAAAACGGAATGCCTTTTTTTTCGGCCTGGTGGAGAAGAGCCATGGTGTCGGGGTCGAGGGAAAAGCCGAGAAACTCGTTCAGCAGGTCCGGTGAGCGTATCGCGAAATGGAGATGAAAAGTGCTTTCCTTCCACCATTCGAGGGCCTGGAGGAACTTTTCCTCCCTGGAAAGGTCTTTGGGGAAAGAATACCGGGAGTCGTTAATTTCGCCTTCGTCGATTTTGTCGATGAAAATATTCAGGATTCGTTCACGGTTTTCCTGCCGCAGCTTGATGATGCGCGGGTCGAGACCGGAGGGGTATCTTTCCATCCAGTCGAGCACTTCCTTTTGCTCGGGGATTCTTCTCTGGTCCTTTCCCATCAGCTGCCGGAAAAGATGGAGCATATCTTCAAAAAAAGCGGGTTTTGCTCCGCCTGTGCCCCGGTTGGAGGCCAGCCAGATGAGCTTGATCGGGTTGCTGACGGCAAGCTGGCCCCGCAGATTCAAGTCGGTAAACTCTCTTCCCGCGTTGTCGATATAGTCAAGAATTCTGATGGCGGCATAATCGTTCCACTTGAGCGTTTTTAATGGAATGCCGCTGGCAGCCCCCTTTTCGTAGTATTTTTTTGCCTCGGGCCTTTCGGACAGGATTTCCTGAATCCATTTTTTCACTCCGAACAATACTTCGACTTCATTGTCGGAATGCAGCATTATCTCTTCGAGCTTGGGGTTTTCTTTCAGCAGTTGGAGGAGGAGTTTTCTTGATTTGACGGTTATGGCAATTTTGTCAAGTTCATGCACTTCGTTCATGATTCCTCCTTTAAGTTTATGTTTCAAAGCTTAAGATTAAACCGAGATAATTCAGGAATCAACCGGGTCAGCGGAAAAAGGTTGTGGCAGAGCAAAAAAGGGAGTACAAACCTTTCCTTTCTATCTAACAATACCGAGATGATAATATGCACAAAGAAAGATACTCTACAGGGGCCTGGTATATTCTTGGCGCGGCTCTCCTCTGGGGTACCACCGGCACGGCTCAGGCCTTTGCCCCGGCGGGTTTCGATCCAAGGGTCATCGGTGCCCTGCGCCTTTTTGTCGGCGGCATCGCTCTCCTGGCATTATCCCTCTACCGCCGTGACCTGGGGGGCCTGAAGGAATGGAACTGGAAATGGGTTTTCCTGGCCGCCGCTTTTACCGCCATTTATCAGCTCTGTTTTTTCGCCGCCGTGGCTAAAACCGGCGTGGCCGTCGGCACCATTGTCGGTATCGGTTGCGCTCCGGTTTTCGGTGGGTTGCTGGGAAAGGTTTTCCGGAAGGAGCAGCTCAGCCGGCGTTGGGTCTTCGCCACCATTCTGGCCATTGCCGGGTGTGTTCTTCTCAGTCTCAGCAGCGGCAGTATCACAATCGACTCCACGGGGATCGTGCTGGCCGTTGCGGCAGGCGCCTCCTATGCTCTCTATACCCTGATGATCAAAGGTTTGCTGGAACACCATGCGCCTGATGCCATCATGACGGTTGTGGTCTGTGCCGGTGGTCTCCTTTTGTCGCCCCTGCTGCTGACCTGCGACCGCGCATGGCTTTTTCAGCCGCGCTCCCTGGCCGTGACCCTGCACCTCGGCATTGCGACCATGGCCCTGTCCTACTGGCTTTTTGCCCGCGGCCTGCAGACCGTGCAGGTTGGTTCGGCCGTAACCCTGTCTCTGGCCGAACCCATGACGGCAGCGATATTGGGTTTTGCCGTTTTGGGGGAGACTATCCAACTACAAAGTTTCAGCGGCATATGCCTGATTTTTGCGGGGCTCCTTGTCCTGGTGTTGCGAAAAAAACAAAAGTATCAGGCCGACACTTTTGACCTTTAGCTGGTTTTGAAAATCACCGCTTAAAAGGGGACAGATTTTTCTCCTGGAAACCTCCCTTAAGGGGTTGCCGGGTGGGTTGAGCGAATCAATTGGGGGGTGGAAGTTGCAAGGCCTGATACCGGCCCCTTCCATACATCAGCGATCAGCCCAGCCGCCTTGTCCGGTTTCGGCGAGAGCTTTGAGGTATTGCGGGACCGGGCGATTGGCCGCCGTCAAAGCTTCCATCATCCGTGATGCGACGCCGCGTGTGGTCCAGACGCGATCCTTGCGGGGAATAACTTCGTTGCCGGCGGCATTGAGAAAGCGGATGACCTGAAAGTTCCAGGCGGGTTCCTCATAGAGTGTCAGAAGTTCCCAGTCCATGCCGCTTGTGCGGTTGTTGTAAACGAGCATCGGAATAAATTCATTTTCGATGGCCTTGACGATTGCGGGGTTGGTCAGAACCTCGCGGCCGAATTTCCGGCAGCCCGCGCAGCCCGGGACTTCCTGGAAAAGGACGAGTACCGGTTTGCCGGTTTCGGCACTCTTTCCCAATGCGCCATCAAAGTCGCGTCCCCAGCGGACGTCACCGACCTCGATGGGGTTTTTCGTTGTTTCCCCGCCATAGGCAGTACCGCCAACAGCAAACATCAAAAGAATTATAAAAACTCTCATTTTTGTTGTTCCCCTCTTAGATAGGGTTCAACTTTCATTTTTATGTCTTCGGAGAATTGGTACAAGCTCTTTTTCCCGGAAGGGTTGGTCGGGGGATTACTAATGGTCAAAAACAAGACATGACCTAATAATATTTAGAAAGAGGGCATTCCTTTTTAGTTCCGGGGACATCCATGATAAGTAAAGTCAAGGGGAAAACGGAGATTTCCCTTAACCTCCCGGAGCTTTCCGGTGGTTTTTCTTT
>JAFGRU010000129.1 GCA_016934985.1 Deltaproteobacteria bacterium | reverse complement strand
TTTCGGCTACAGGACAATCAACACGGACGCACTTGGTTGGATTATATCGCGAGTCACAGGCAAGGATCTTGCGCACCTGCTGTCGGAGCGTATCTGGAGCAGAATGGGCGCGGAGCAGGATGGATATATGACCGTGGATGCCAAGGGGACACCTTTTGCGGGCGGCGGACTAAGTGCAGGGATGCGAGACTTAGGGCGCATTGGATTGCTTATGCTTAACGGCGGCAAGATCAACGGGCAACAGTTGTTTCCGAAAGAGGTCACAGAAAACATCCGAGCCGGTGGCGATAAGAAAGCCTTTGCCAAGGCTGGCTACAAAACGCTTAAAGGCGGGAGTTACCGTAGTATGTGGTGGGTTTCCCATAATAAGCATGGTGCCTTCGCTGCACGTGGTGTTCATGGGCAAACCATCTATATAGACCCGACCGCCGAAATGGTCATCGTGCGGTTCGCGTCTTTTCCCACGGCTAAGAACGCCCAGATTGACCCGACCTCGCTGCCTGCCTATCAAGCCGTAGCGGAGCATTTGATGAAAAAGTGAAGAGCCCATAATTATGGGCGAAGGAATAAGGATAGATAGCGCCAGGCACGAGCCGCTGTCTTATCCTGTGGTTGGGCAAGCCCCCGAAGTTTGACACCCTGTCAAATAAAAATATGGAATATCAGTAGGTTATAAATTTGAACAGCCGTTTTATGTACTACAAATTCATTTTCCCATCAGAAAGTTGCCTGGGTTCCCGGAAGGGGTCAGGAAGGGGTCACAGGAAGGGGTCAGGAAGGGGTCAAGTCTCCGTTTGACTCTTGCTGATCGGTGAATTTGGTGCACGCCCCGGTTTTTTCTGCGTTTGGCGATAAAGTTGGACATTGCTGTGGGATTCAGCAGTGGGCGTGGCAAAGTATGTTAAAATTCAGTTGTGTGCGGACGCTATTCTTTAAATCTGGCCTTTCGTGATCTTCTTGAAATTTTCGGTCTCCATGACGACGGAAATTTCGAACCTCGCTTCAATATCGCTCCGGGGCAGGCCATCCCTGCCATTCGTCAAAAAGATTCCCAACGTCAACTGGTAATGCTTCACTGGGGCCTGATTCCTTCCTGGGCCAAGGATAAAAAAATAGGCTACCGAACCATCAACGCCTGTTCGGAGACGGCCGGTTCCAAGCCTTCGTTTCGTTCCGCCCTGAAGCAACGGCGCTGCCTTATCCCTGCAAGCGGATTTTTCGAGTGGAAAAAGGATGGAAAAGTAAAACAGCCATTTTTCATCCAGAAAAAAGATGCCCTGCCCATGGTTTTTGCCGGGCTATGGGAGTATTGGGAAAACCCCCAAGATCATTCCATCGTTGAGTCCTGCACCATTCTTACTACGCAGGCAAACCGCGAGGTGGCCGAACTTCATGATCGGATGCCGGTTATTCTGGAGCCCGGAGATTTTGATCTATGGCTTGATCCCCAACAGCAAAATATCGAAAAACTCCAACCCCTTCTTCATCCGGCGAAGGAGGGATTTTTAACCCTTAAGCCTGTTTCCACCTATGTAAACAACCCCCGCAATGAAGGAGAAAAGTGCCTGGAAGCGGCCACGGCAGAAGGCCCTCCGGTTTGATAAAAACCTCATATTTCAATGAATTAAGCGGCCTTAAATCAACTGGAAATCTTGACTGAGTGGAAAAGCAGGGTAAAGTCTACAAAAATTAGCTGGTGGGGCATGACCATGCTGTTTTCGCAAAAACACATGTCTGATAAACGCTTGTGGAAATTATGATGAAATACGATCTTGTTGTTATCGGTTCAGGGCCTGCGGGCCAGAAGGCTGCCATTGCCGCGGCTAAATCCGGCCATTCTGTCGCCATGGTCGATCGCAAGACCATGCTTGGCGGGGTGACTTTGCATGGCGGCACCATCCCCAGCAAAACTTTCCGGGAAGCCATTATCCAGTTTTCCGGGATAAAGGAGCGCGCTTTTTACGGTGACTATTATACCTATAGCGCCAAGGGAAAAATCAGTCAGGAGGAACTCCGCTTACGCGTGCGCCATGTCGAAGAGCGCGAAATGCGGGTTATCCAGGACCAGCTCAAACGCAATCGTATTGACCTGTATTTCGGCATCGCTTCTTTCGGGGATGAGCATACGGTGGTTGTAGTCTTCCAGGACATGGAGAAAAAATTTTTGTCGGCGGAAAAAATACTTATTGCCTGCGGTACGCGGCCGGCGCGCCATTTGAGCATTCCATTTGATGGAGAGACCATTATCGATGTTGATGAGATTTTGGACTTGCCGGAAATTCCGGATGAGATGGTCGTTGTGGGTGGCGGAATTATTGGCCTGGAATACGCTTCCATGTTTGCCGCGCTGGGGGTCGAAGTAACAATTATTGAGAGAAATCCCTCTATTTTACCTTTTGTCGACAGCGAAATCGTCGAGCGCCTCATCTATCATCTGCGCAATCTGAATGTCACTTTCCGTCTCGGTGAGAGCGTCAGCAGGATAGAGAAGGATGCGAAGAATAAAGTCGTTGCCAGCCTGGAAAGCGGTAAAAAGGTAAAAGCCCAAACGCTTCTTTATGCCGTTGGAAGGCAGACCAACGCGGACACCTTGAATCTGGAGGCCGTCGGCCTGAAAACCCACAAGCATGGCAGGCTCAGTGTAAACGACAACTTTCAGACGGAGGCGCCCCACATTTATGCGGCAGGCGATGTCATCGGTTTTCCGGCCCTGGCGGCGACTTCCATGGACCAGGGGCGCCTGGCCAGCTGCCATATGTTTGCCGGGCCGGGAACCACATGCGCTTTAAAACTGCTGCCCTATGGAATCTACACCATTCCGGAAATTTCAATGATCGGAAGAACCGAACAGGAACTTACGGAGATGAAAATTCCCTATGAGTTCGGCGCCGCCCGATTTGATGAACTGGCCAAGGGGGGGATTCTGGGGGCGAACATAGGTTATTTGAAGATTCTTTTTGATCCGCAGTCGCTGAAAATTTTTGGCGTTCATATTATCGGCGAAACAGCCACGGAGCTTATTCATATCGGCCAGGCGGTGCTGAAGCTGGGTGGTACCATTGAATATTTTCGCGACACGGTTTTCAACTATCCGACCCTGGCCGAGGCGTACAAGGTCGCGGCCCTAGACGGTTTGAACAAGCTGTAAATGCCGTGATTACTGCCCGGGGGCCGGTTGCAGAACGTCGAGCTGGAGCCGGGTGGCAACGGTCTTTTGGGAAGCTTTTTCTGCCGCTGCCGCATCGCCGACGGCGACCCGCTGTTCATCGAGACCGGCGCCGGTTACGAGGTCTTGAGCAATGACTTCGGCGCGCTTTTGGGCCAGTTGCCGGAGAGGTTCTTCACCCAGTGGTTCCAGCTTGACCAGTTCGTCGAAGAGGGCCTGATAAAAGGCCGTATCCTTGCTTTCCACCCCGAGTAACGCCAGGGCGGGGTTCACCCGCTTGACTTCCTTCCCCGTAGATTTTTCGTAATCAACTTGAAAATTGTCGACGGCTTTTTTACCGGAGCGCTGGTCAAGAAGTTTTTCCAATGAACGCTGGGTTTTGGCCTGGTTGAAATCGACCGGTCCGGGTTCTTCCTCGGGCAGGAGTTCCTGCCCCATTTCGCTGGCCAGAGAGCGCTTGACCCGTTCGGTCCTTAAAGCAAGGCCGTCGCTTTCCGGGTCAAAGCGGCCCAGAACCACCAACCGTAATTGGGGACGTTTTTCAAGGGCCTGTACCACCTTTTTCAGCTTTTCCTGCTCCGGCGGCAGTAGTTGGGGACTGCCCGGATTGAAGGCGATGGCGTCGACCTGTTCCTCGCCTCCGCCAAAGAGGCCACCCAGGGCACGGAAGGGTGAGGTGACGATACTGGTTATGATGTTGAAAAAAGCCTTCCAGATTATATGGCCGTAACTGAACTCGGGGTCATCGATGTTGCCCCGAACGGGAACGGCAAGGTCAATGACCCCGTTACTGTCCGTGAGAAGGGCAATGGCAAGATCGAGGGGAAGGCTGAGGGCATCCGGTGATTTGACCCGTTCGCCGAGAGTGAAGCGCTCCAGTATGACTCCGTTTTCACCTGAAAGCTGACTGTTTTCAATCTTATACCCCAAATTCACGTTTAGGACCCCGGAGGCTATTTTGCGCCCGGCAAAGGTCGCCGAGTAGGGCGTAAATGACTGCATTGCTATGTTATTGAAATTCACCTGGATGTCGGTGTGGTCCTTGGGCGCGAAGGGGCTCAGGTTGCCCTCCACCGTGGCGAGGCCGTATTGATCAACCCGGCCATTGAATTTTACCGAGGAGCGGCTGTTGAGAGCGGAGGAAATGTCGGAAATTCCCCCTTTAAAATCAGTTATCCGGGTGGAGAAGGGGAAGATGAGGCTGAGGTCGCTGAAATCGACGGTGCCTTTTTCGACCCGCAAAGATCCAATGCTGACGGGAAACATTTTCTGCTTTTTGCCTTTGGTCGGTGGTGGTTCCTTAACATCGCTTTCCGGGATTTTTATGGCCTCCGCCAGGTTGAGACGGCGGTCCTTGGAAATGAGGACTTTGGCGCCGGGTTCCAGGAGTCTGACTCTTTTGATCCGCAGACGGTTCGGAGCAAGGCTGAATCTTATGCCGTCGACGGCCAGGGTCTTCCATTCCATGGCACGCTCTTTGGTTGCGGCCTCGTTTATTCTAAGCCGGTTCAGCCGTAAGGAACCGTCGACACGAACCTGAGGACCCGATTCTTTGCCTTCATATTTCAACTTGGCTGTGGCAGAAACCCTTCCGGATGTAAGGGCAAGGGTGCTGAACCTGGCCACGGCCGGCTGCAGCGGGGTAAGGCTGAAAGCGCTGATTTTGACATCCGCCTCGGCATGATCTCCGGTCGAACCCAGTTGGCCGTTGAGTTGAATATCCCCCCCTTGGGCAACCTTGAGGGCGGCATCGAACTCTATCGGTATTTCAGGGTTGTTACTGATATTGTTGACCGCCGCGCTGATGTCCTGAAAAGAATACTTTACAGGGGAATCGAAGCTGTGATCCTCGACCAGGGTTTTGAAGCCATTCACCGAAAAACTGTCGAGATAAAAAGACCAACTCTGCCCTTCGCGTTCTGCCAGGTCCTTTTTGTCGGCTGGGGCGGGCGGCGTGGCGCCGGGGTCAGCCGGGGCTAGGGCCTCAGTCAGTTGAAGCCGGCCTTGGCGATCGCGGGTTATGCGGCTTTCACCCCCGTTGACAGCGACTTTGGCGAGCTTAACGGAGCGGGCGCCGACATCAACAGTACCGTCATCCAGGGTCAGGGTATCGAGTTTTACAAGCGGGTTGTCGGCTCCTTTTGAAGCGAGGATGACATCAGTCAATTTTAAGCGCAGGTCATGAAGAGATGCTTCTGGTTTGCCGCTGCCGACGGCCGCATCAGCAGCCAGGCCAAGATTGAATCCGCCGACGGAGAGGGCCAGCGGCTTGGCGCGGCTGGCGTCCACAAAGGATGCGGCGATGTTTTCAATCTTTACGGCAGCGGTTTTCAGATGCCAGGGTGGGGCTGTGGGCGCTGCTTCGGCGGGGGGCGGGGGCGCTTCCTGCGACACTTTTTTAGGGACGACCAGGGTCTGCCAGTTGAGGATGCCCTTGTCATTCATTGCTGCCGCCACTTTGCCGTTACTGAGAAGGATTTCCCCTATGGCAACCTGTTGATTTTTTAAATCGAAACCCACCCCGGATATGGCCATGGTTTCAAGATTGACCAGGGGCTGGTTGCTGGGTTTTTCAGTCAGGGTCAGCCCTTTTAGTTCAAACTGGCCGTTGGTCAGGACCAGCTGGGGGGCATTTTCCACATAGTCGAAGCGGTAGGAGGTGTTCAAGTTGACCTCTCCCGCCGGTTTTTTCAGACGCAGTTCGTCCTGGGCAAATTGCCAGGCGGTGGCCAGTTGAAAGCCGGTCACGCTCAACTGACCTTCGGAAAAGATGGGGCGCAGGGAAACCTCCCCTTTCCAGCCGATGATGCCGCCACCGGGGAGATCGGCTCGGATGGTATAAGGACCTTTGCGCTCGGGGAGGGTCGATATTTCCTTGAATTCGAGGTTGAGGGGGGTGAAGGTCTCTTGTGCCGGGGTGGCCTTGGACTGATCGCTGAAAGTGAAGCTGCCCTCGAGGATGGCCGCATGCTGAATGACGAGACGTGGCGGTGGACTCTTTTCAGCAGGAGGAGGTTCTTTTGATTTTGGCAGGCTGTCGGCCAGTTTCGCGAGGTTCAGATGTCCATCCGCACCAATTTCCAAAAACAGGGCAGGTCCTTCCAGGCGGATGTTGGCAAAAGTCCAGGCCCAGCGGAAAAGGCTGGAAAGTTCGAAGTCGACAAAGAGGCGTTGAAAGCGGGCAATGGGGCGGCCATCCTCTTCGGCAAGGGAAAAGTCTTTGGCTTCCAGGGTGAAAATAAACGGGTTGACGCGGACTTCGCGGACGGAGATGTGGCGTTTAAGAGTTTTCTGACCGAAATCGGTCATGAAATTGGTGACCAGACGGGGGGCGAGGAAAAACCCGAGCAGGGTATAAACCAATAGAATGCCAACGCCGATCAGGAACCAACGGTTGAGAAAAAACCTTTTCCAGGATCGGTTTTTTTTATCTCCGGGTTTCCTGCCCTCGGTTTTTTCCGCCATTCGCAACCTCCTCAAAGCCGTTTCGGCAATGGCCGTAAAAATGAATTGTAAAAAAGCAACCGTTCATCTTGCTGGAAGAAAGGCTTCTTTTTATGCTGCATGAAGCCGTTTCTCTGAACAGTTTCTTATTAAATTAATATCAGGTCAGAACTGGACAATTCAAATGATTATTTTCTTAATTTTGTTAATGCCAGGTAACAGAATACGCTCCGACACTGAAAGTCATTTCAGCTTCCCCCAGGCTGGGGGAAGAAAGGGCACGGGTCAAATCCTGTTGGTTAATGTGCTTTCTCTGCCCTGTTTTCTGGTCCAGAGGTTTTTCTATTGCCAATTGTAGCAGAAAAGGGAGGGGAATCTAATCCTGCGTTCAGAGGTGGCGGTCCCGGGCAATTTTTTCCAGCAGGCTGTCGTAGTGGGGAATCATCTCAGCCCAGTCGTAGCGGGCGACAAAGGAGCGGATCTCCGGCCGGGTGATTTTCTTCAAATTGTCCAGCAGCTCTCTTAGGCGTTTGAGCAGATCAGGAAAATCGGCATAGAAGAAGTGAGGATGCTCGGCCTCGGGGATATGCTCCGGATAAGCCAGGCGCTTCGGCAGAAGAGGGTAGCAGTTGCAGTACATGGCCTGGACGACGCTGACGCCGAAAAAATCGTGGAGGGAATGGACGGGCAGAATATCGGCCTGCCACAGCCATTCGGCATAATCGGCGAAGCTTTTGACGTAGCCGAACTGGACGATTTTGTCTCCCAGGTTGCGGCGGGCTTCGGCGAACAGGGGGGAAACTTCCCCGAAGGACTCGCCCAGGATCGCCACCTCGAAGGAATATCCTTCCTTCTGCAGCTGATACAGTGCCTTGAAAAACTCTTCGGGATTTTTGTCGTATTCCCAGCGATGATTCCATAGGAGCAAAGGCGGCCCCGGCTTACTTTTTTTTGCAGGGCGATGGCGGTCGAGAACTTTGAGGTCAATTCCGAGAGGCAGGACCCGGCTTTTTTGGGTAATGGCGGGGAGGGTGCCTAACTCGTTGTAATCCGGGAAGGCGCTAAGAAATCCGGGCAGGGCTCGGTTATAGGATTCCAGGTGGTAGCGGGAATTGAAGAGGGCGGCATCTGCAGCCAGGGCGCTGGTGAAGTTGATGAATCCATAGTGGGCGTCCCGATTCTGTTCCGGGTCGCGGTCATCGGGGGACCAGGGATAGGTGATCTGGTTTTCGTGAAAATAGACGGCCACCGGGAGGTGGGAGGTTTTTTGCCGGGTCAGCGCTAAAAAGGTTGTTAGATCGAGCATGTCGGTTGCCAACAGCAGGTCCGGCTCGAAGTTCTTCTCAAGATAGCGACGCGCCAGAGTTATGGCGGCACCATGCATGCGCCATTTCCAATGCCGGCCGTTAAGGGCCAGCACTTCAATATCGTGACGGCTTTGGCGGGCCAGTTCATCGGCCCAGGCTTTATGAGAACCGGTGTAAAATGGTTCGAGGAGGGCGATTTTCATTGTTGAAGAGACTCTCGGCAGAGGTTTTTAGGGGATTTATAGCACATTTGTCACCTCAGGAAAAATTTCTCTGGGAAGTGTGAACCATTTGGAAAAAATAAAGTAATTATTCAGCTTGTCGGCACAATGCCTGGCATCGCCCATTCCAAGGGCCGCGTGAATCCATCCATGGGGCTTAGCTGCCGCCATCCGGGCAACAGATGCCCTTTCCATGGGCGACGCGAGTCCTTGTGCTGAATAGTTACAAAATAAAAAGGTTGAAACGATTATGGTCAGAAGGGAATACTCCTTTCAACTTCCGGAGAAAAAAATTGATATGTCGGCTTGGTTCCGTTTGTTCCCCCCGCCTTTACAAATAAAAGGCGATTGGTAGCATTGAGTTATAAACCGACAAAGGAGGGCAACCATGAGTTACGATAAAACGAGAACCTATAAAAAAATTGAAATCATCGGTACCTCGAAGAAAAGTTTTGAAGATGCCGTTCAGGCAGGAATCAGCAAAGCCAGCCAGACCCTGGACAAGCTTTCGTGGTTTGAGGTTGAGGAAATGCACGGGCATATCGGGGAAAATGGGAAAATTGACGAGTATCAGGTGCTCATGAAGGTGTCATTTGAGTTGAAATAGGATGCTTCTTATATATTACAATTAGTTCATCCTTAACTCATTTTTAAAAATCAGAAAAATAGAAATTTGTTTTATGATGAATTGCCTTGGTTAGGGATGATCCGTCGTTTATTGCCATGGATTTGCAGGACCAATAAAAATGGAAACTGGTGCCTCAATGGTGAAAGTTGGGCGCCATGACTGGATTAATGCGGTCTTTCTTACCTCCCTTGCTGTTTCACGATTTCCTTTCTGCCTTTTCCGACCTAAAATGACATAGATTCGATTTTCTGCATCGAGATGATTTTGTTAAGGAACCATAGGGGATGGTTTTCATGGAACATATTTATTGGGTTGGAGCAAAAAGCAGATGAGTCTTTCTGCGAGCAACAGAATCAGAAAACTTGCCGGCAAAGCGATTGGCGACTTTGGCCTTATTGACGATGGTGACCACATTGCCGTCGGCATCTCGGGCGGCAAGGACTCCATGGCTTTGATGCGTGTTCTTGAAAAACTGCGGCAGCGGGCTCCGGTGTCCTACCGGCTGATCGGCGTGACCATCGATCCCGGTTTCCCGGGTTTCCCGGCAGCGGCCATCGGTGATTATTTCAATCGGCAGGGAATGCCTTTCCATTGTGAAAAAACCGTCATCAACGAAATTCTGGCCGAAAAGCGCCGACGGGAATCCTCCTGGTGCTCCTTTTGCGCACGGCTGCGGCGTGGTATTCTTTATACCGTAGCGCAAAGGCTGGGCTGCAACAAGATTGCTCTAGGCCATCATCTTGATGACTTTATCGAAACCCTGTTGCTGAACCAGTTCTATTCCGGCACCATTGCCGCCATGAGCCCCAAACTTCTGGCGGATAACGGCATCCAGACGGTGATCCGGCCTCTCGCCTACGTGGAGGAAAGAGCTGTTGAAGAGTTTGTCAGGGAAGAGGACATCCCGGTTTTTGAATCGTCCTGTCCGGCTCTTGAAAATAAGGACCGCAAGCGCCAGCGGACCAAAGAACTGATTGCCAACCTGGAAGCTGAAATCCCTCAGCTTAAAAGGAGCCTGCGCAATGCCCTGGGCAATGTTCAGCCCCGTCATCTCTGGGATTTGCGTCTGAAATAGTAAAACCATTCGTTGCCTGGGGGAGGTGCGAAGCCTTTGTGCTGAACAGTAAATAATCGTTTTTCCAGGTTTCTGTGGAGAGTGTTTGAGGTCGGGAGGCCCCATGACGGAAGATGATTGCGGACATAATATTGACCTTGCCAGCCGGGTTCAGGAACTTCTGTTTCCCAAGAGCTCTCCAGTTTGCACCTGGTGCTGCATGGGGGTGAAAAACCGTATGGCCAGAGGGCTCGGGGGAGATTACTTCGATTTCATCACCATGCCCGACGGTTGTCAGTTGATCATGATCGGGGATGTCACCGGTCACGGCCTGGAGGCTTCGGTGGTGATGTCCCTCCTCTACGGGTTTCTCCATCGGGCCAGCCTCAATCAATGCCAGCCCGTCAAGGTCGTTACCGACATCAACGGCTTTCTGGAAGACTTTGCCGGCCGTTCCAGGGAGCTGGACCACTTATTTTCCACGACCTTTTTCTGCGGGATCATTCATCCCGAAACCCTGCTCATGCGTTATGTGAATGCCGGTCAGGTGCCGCCCATGGTGCGGCGTAAAGGTGATATCCTGGATTTGGGAGCCACAGCTCCTCCCCTCGGTTTTTTCCCCTCTCCTGACATCAGCATGGCAACTTTCCAATTTGAAAAAATGGACCGCCTTCTTCTTTTTACCGATGGTGTTACCGAAACCTTTGATCAGGAGGGAAGGCTCTTCGGTCCGGAACGGCTCAAAAAGTTTTTGCTGCGTGATGATTTGGATCATATCAGCTTCCTCGACCATCTATTTGAAGAATTAACCGAGTTCAGCGGCAATGCCTCTCAAAAGGACGATTGCACGGCCATCTGCATTGATTTCCATGGCCTGTGAAAAACCTGTGTTCCAACCGGCCGGAAACATCACCTTTCTTTTGTCTGAAAAATATTTAAAATCAATATGTTAAGGTGTTTTTGGGGCGCTTTCCATTTGACACAAAAAGATACTTTGTGTTAGAAACATTCGTACACGAATGTTTCTAACAGGAAAACAGTTTTATGAGAAAAACAAAAGGTTTTGAGGACGGTAAGGAAAATCCTGAAAAGAAAGAAGCTTCATCGACGCCAAGGGATGTTTTTTCCGAAGGAACGGCAATGATTCCAAAAAACAGTTACGAGTTACGGATCATCCAATCCCTGCGTCGTATCATTCGTGCCATTGAAATTCACTCCCGCAAGCTGGCACAGAAACATCAGATCACCGGCCCTCAACTCGGTTGTCTGCTGGCCTTGCTTGAGGAAGGGCCGTTGCTGGGGACCCATTTGGCTAAAAAAGTCTATCTCAGCCCCAGCACCGTGGTCGGCATTATCGACCGGTTGGAGGAAAAGGGGCTGGTGGCCCGGGAGCGCAGCCCCAGCGATCGTCGCCAGGTCCAGGTTTCCATTTCCGAAGCCGGCCGTCAGATTGCAGCCAATGCCCCCTCACCCCTTCAGGATCGACTATCCGAGGCATTGAAGAATCTGCCTGAGCTGGAGCAGGTCTCCATTACCCTGGCTCTCGAAAAGGTCGTTGATCTCATGGAGGCGGGTCGCATAGACGCATCCCCGGTTTTGGAAACCGGTCCTATCGGTTTGTAAATTTTTACCAAGTTTGGCAAAGCTTCGCCAGGTGCCTTTTTCAAGCAACTGGACAGGGGATCCTTTTGCCAAGGAGGGAGGTTTTTTTATTTCAGAGGTTTTCGGGGAAAAGGATAACCATGTGGCGCAACAAGTGCCATCCCAGGACAAAAACTCAGATCTTGGATATCCAATGTCCCATATTCGATGTATGAGAAAAGGAAGAAAATGAGCGAAAAAAGCAGGATAAAAGTCGAAAATCTTTATAAAATTTTTGGGCCAAACCCCCAAAAAGCCTTCCCGCTAATCGAAAAGGGTCTTGAACGTTCAGATATTCTGGCAAAGACCGGCAATGTCGTGGCTGTCCGCGGGGTCAGTTTCGATATTAAGGAAAAAGAAACCTTTGTGATCATGGGGCTTTCCGGCAGCGGCAAATCAACCCTGATCAGATGTCTGAACCGCCTGATAAAAGCAACCAGGGGGGCAATCTATATTGACGGCAAAGATATCCTCAAGATGGACAAAGAAGAGTTGAGGCAGGTCCGCCGTTATACCATGTCCATGGTCTTTCAGCATTTTGGTCTTCTGCCCCACCGCAATATTGTCGATAACGTGGAGTATGGCCTTGAACTCGGGGGCATGAATAAGAAAGAACGTCTTGAAAAAGCCTTGTCGGCCATTGAACTGGTAGGCTTGAAAGGTTATGAGAACAGTTTTCCCCACGAGTTGTCCGGCGGGATGCAGCAAAGGGTCGGTCTGGCGCGGGCCCTGGCCAACGACCCTGAAGTATTGCTCATGGATGAAGCGTTCAGTGCTTTGGATCCCCTTATCCGGGCTCAGATGCAGGACGAGCTTCTCGAACTGCAGGCAAAAATGCATAAGACCATCGTTTTTATTACGCACGATCTGGATGAGGCACTGAAACTGGGAGACCGGATTCTTATCCTGGGCCCCGATGGAACAGCCCGCCAGTTGGGAACTCCTGAAGAAATACTCTCTAATCCAGCGGATGACTACGTTGCCAGGTTCGTTGAAAAGGTGGATAAGACCAAGGTCATTACCGTGGCTTCCCTGATGCGCAAAGCACCGGTCATAACGATTCCCCGTGAGGGGCCGGGGGCTGCCAGCCGGGCCATGGAAAACAACAAAACATCCAGCATCTATGTGGTTGATTCCGATCGACATTTAAAAGGATTGGTGCGCATCGACGACACGGTCAAGCTTTACCGAAAGAAAGAGCGCGACCTGGAGCCGGTGCTGGTCAAGGATTTTTATTCGGCATACGAGGATACGCCTATTGCCGACCTGTTGGGTGTGGCCCTGACAGCCAAATATCCCATTGCGGTTATCGACAAGGATTTCCGGTATAAAGGTCTTGTTGACCGGGCCACCATCATCAATGAAGTACAGGAAGATGCCGAGAATCTCGAATCGCCGATGCATTTCACCCAAATGGAAGAGAGCATCTCCAGCAAAACCCGGGAAACGGCCTCACATGAAGAAGCTGAAGCATCAGGAGAATAAATATGGATAGTGTCTCTTTACATAAAATATTCGATATCGGCGGGGTTTTCGAGGCTATCATCGAATGGCTGACTCTCAACCTGGATGCCTTTTTTGATTTTATCACGCAAGGGATCAATGGCCTCCTCAATGGTTTTTACCATGCTCTGGTCTTCCCGCACCCATTTATCATGATGGTTCTTTTCGCGGTGCTGGCATGGTGGATTGCCAAAAAAGGTGTGGGCATCTTCACGCTTGCCGGTTTTTTCCTGATCTACGCCATGAACCTGTGGGATGCCACCATGGAAACCCTGGCCCTGGTAATTACCTCGGTAGTAATCGCCCTTGTCATCTCCATACCGATCGGCATCTGGGCATCGAAAAGCGATGCCGCAGAACAGATTATTCGTGCGATCTTGGATTTCATGCAGACACTTCCGGCCTTCGTCTACCTCATACCGGCCGTTCTGTTTTTCCAGTTGGGGCCCGTTCCCGGCGTGGTTGCCACCCTGATTTTTTCCATGCCGCCCTCAGTTCGGCTGACAAGCCTTGGAATTCGGCAGGTTCCCAAGGAAATCAAGGAGGCCTCCCGGTCATTCGGTGCCACCAATTGGCAAATGCTTATAAAAGCGGAATTGCCGGTTGCCATGCCGACAATCATGGCCGGGGTCAACCAGACAATTATGCTGGCCCTTTCAATGGTTGTCATTGCCGGAATGATTGGCGCCGGTGGCCTTGGCAACGAGGTACTCAAAGGGATTACCCAGCTTAAGATCGACCTCGGTTTCGAAAGCGGTATCGCTATCGTTATTCTTGCTATTTTTCTGGACCGCGTTACCCAGGCACTGGGTGCCAACCGGAAAGCCTGAATCATGAAAACTTTTGCAGCGAACGCCATTTTCAAAGCCATTTTAAGCCGTGCTCGTTAAAAAAGCATCATGAAAAACCCGGAAAAAAATCGTGTGATGGATTTCATAAAGTAACACCCACCTGTAAATTCTGCCTAAGGAGGAAAAGATGAAAACAGTAAGAAAGTGTCTCGTTGTTACTTCGGCCCTGTTTTTGGGCCTGTCCCTGGTTCTCGTCGGTTGCCAGAAGAAGGAGGAGTCGTCAAAAGCCGCCAAAGCACCCCCGAAAACGGCCAAACTTGTTTATGTTAACTGGGCCGAAGGCGTCGCTTACACTCACCTGGCCAAGGTTGTGCTTGAAGATCAGATGGGCTACCAGGTAAAAATTACGGCTGCCGATGTCGCGCCGGCCTACACCTCTATTGCGCAGGGGGATATGGATGCCTTCATGGAAACCTGGCTGCCGGTCCTGCATAAGGACTATGTCGAAAAATACCAGAAAGACATTATCGACCTCGGCCATGTTTATGAAGGTACCCAGAGCGGTCTGGTTGCCCCTGCTTACCTGGCAGTCGACAAGATTTCCGAGCTGGACAGCATCAAGGATGATCTTAACGGCCATATTACCGGCATTGATGCGGGAGCCGGTATTATGAAAACGACCGAAGAAGTCATCAAAAAGTACAATCTTGATATTAAGCTGATGGCTTCCAGCGGCCCTGCCATGACCGCCGCCCTGAAAGACGCCGTCGCCAAAAAGAAAGCCATTGTCGTGACCGGTTGGCGGCCGCACTGGATGTTCGGTAAATGGGACCTCAAATTCCTGGAACAGGATCCTGACAAACAGGTCTGGGGCACGGGCAACATTCACATTATGGGCCGCAAGGATCTGAAAACGGACAAACCCGAACTGGCCCAGTTTCTTTCCAATATGTTCCTGACCGATCCCGAACTCAGCAGCCTGATGGTCGCAATTGCCGACTCGGATGCTGACATTGAGACCGTGGCAAGGAAATGGATGAAAGAAAATATGGATGTTGTGAAAAAGTGGATTCCTAAAAAGTAAAATTATTGTTGGTCCGGCTCATGAGTATACGGGCTAAGAAAAAAGAACGGGGAGCGGTAACGCTCCCCGTTCTTTTTTCCACGCAATCTGACTTGCAGTGCGGCTTTCCCCTTGTTGCCAGATGGCTTTGCGCTGCAACCTGTCCCAAGGGGCTTAGCCGGCGCCATCCCGGCGCCAGAGGCTCTTTCCATGGGTGGCGCAAGGCCATTCTTCTGAACAGGTTATAGTTAAATGAGCTTAGCCATGAAATTATCCTTTTGTATTGTCCGCGGTCATTTCGAAAGTGCGATTGAAAACCGCACGTATCCCTTCGGTGATTTTCTGGTAGTCGCAAAGTAAAAGTTCGCCGGCAGGCAGATCGGAGTCGGCATAGCCGAGGCGTTTGGCCAGCCGGGTCAGATACTCTTTATCGCCGGCTAATTCGCTGATGGATTGGTCGTGGATGAGGCGTAGCTTGTTTTCAAGACGGCGCAGGAATTTATAGCCGTCGCTAAGGGTTTCGAATTCTTCAACGGCCAGGAAACCAGCCTTGTGAAGCGCTTCCAGGGCTTTAAGAGTGTTGGTGCCTTTGATTTCCGGGTTCTCAAGCCCGTGCCTGATCTGCAGATACTGGGTCAGGAATTCGACGTCAACCATCCCCCCGCGACCCATCTTGATATTGAAGTGGTTTTTCCCCTCCCGGGCTACTTCATTTTCCATTCTTTTGCGCAGCCGACATAATTCCCCGGCGAAATCTTCAGGCAGGGCCGCCTGGTAGACCACTTTGTCGATCTCTTTTTCAATAGCCTGGCGCAGAGAGTCCGGGCCGGAGACCGGCCGGGCCTTGGCCAGGGCTTGCCTTTCCCAGGCCTTGGCGGAAGTTTCATGATACTGTCTGAAAGCATTGAGGCTGGTGACTAATGGCCCCTGATTGCCCGAGGGCCGGAGCCGGGTATCGACCTGAAAAAGATGGCCGAGGGTGGTTTTGAGGGTAATGATGGAAATTATGCGTTGGGCCAGGCGGGAAAAATACTCAAGATTGCTTTGCGATTTGAACTTTTCCGGGAGGGTGTCAGCATGGGGGCGGGTGGAACCGTCTGTTTCAAAGATAAAGATGATGTCCACATCGGAATGATAATTCAACTCCCGGCCTCCCAATTTTCCAAGGCCGACAATGGCAAAGGCGGCCTCGCGTTCAATGCCGTCCTCCCCCTGGCACATGGGAACACCAAAGCGGGGAATGACTTCGTTGCGGGCTATGGCCATGGCTTCTTCCAGGCAGACTTCGGCCAGGGAGGAGAGCTGAGTTGTGACATTTTCCTGGAGGGTTATATTCTGGATGTCGTTGAGAGCGATGCGGAGAAACTCCTCATGACGGAAACGGCGCAGTATATGAAGTTTGTCTTCATAATCGACGGCGTTTTTCAAACAATCTTCCAGTTCCTTTTTCATAGTGTCATGGTCTTTGAAAAGGATGGCGTAGGCACTGGAAGCCAGAGCGTCGAGAACAGAGGGGTCCTTGATAAAAAAATGAGAGAGGAACTGACTGGTGCTGAAAAGAGAAACCAGCTGGTGAATGAGATGGAGGTTTTCCGCCAAAAGGGCGAAAACAGGGGTTTTCGAGCGCAGGGAGGCAAAAAATTTCTCAGTGTTGAGAAGAGCCCTTTCCGGTTCCGGGGAGTCGAGAATCTCCTGCATGAAAGCCGGCGCGACGCGATGTAAAAGCCTGCGGGCTTTCTGTGTCATTTGAACATGGCGGATGCCGTCGCGAATGACGAGCAGACTTTCGTAGGCGGTCTCCGGGGCATGAAAACCTTTTTCCGCCAGAAGTTCCTTAACCGTTTCCGGGTCCGCGGAGCGATCCATTATGAAGGTGGCGACGTCCGATGCCGCTTGTTCGAGTTCTTCTTCGCCGCTGTAGAAGAGGGTGCGGTAGATGTTTTCCACATTACGGCGATGCTTTTCCAGTTCCTGCCAGAAAAGGACGACCTCCTTGAAACCGCAGCGCCGGCTCAGGGCCTTGAGGGCCGCGGGCTGGGTGGGGAGGTTGTGGGTCTGTTTTTCCTGGTAGACCTGAATGCGGTTCTCCACAGTCCTGAGGAAGATGTAAGCCTCTGTCAGGTCCTGGTAATCTTGCGGGGAGAGAATTCCCTCCTGGCGGAGAATGGCCAGGGATTTCAGGGAGTTTTTTTCACGCAGAGCCGGCTTTTTGCCGGAATGAATCAGCTGCAGGGTTTGAATAAAGAATTCAATCTCCCGAATGCCCCCTTTGCCAAGTTTGAGGTTCTGCTCCCCTTCCCGCTGGCGTTTGAGGTTGCTGTTGATTTTCTGTTTCATGGTCTTGAGATCTTCGATCATGCCGTAATCGAGGTATTTACGGTAGATGAAGGGCTCGAGATTTTTCAGGAGCTGTTCTCCCAACTTCAGGGACCCGGCCACCGGTCTGGCCTTCAGAAGTGCCGAGCGTTCCCAACTGTGACCCCAGCTTTCGTAGTAATTTTCAGCGTAATCGAGGGGTTGGGCCATGTCGCCGCTTGCCCCTTCCGGGCGAAGCCCGAGGTCGACCCTGAAAACAAAACCATCCTCAGTCGGTTGATTGATTGCCTTGGTAACCAGATTGGCGAGTTTGGCAAAATAGGTGGGCAGGGGGAGGCAATTTTTCACGTTGCCAGCGGGATCTTTGATGCCCTCGGTCATGCCCCTGGCGGTTGAATAAAAATACATGAGATCGATATCGGAAGAGAAATTCAGCTCGTTTCCACCGAGTTTTCCCATGCCGAGAACAGTGAACTCGGCTTCCTCGCCGCGGTTGGCTCGAGGTGTCCCGAATTCTGCCTGGAGGATATTTGCGGATATTTCGCAGGCTTTTTTCAAGGTTGTCGTGGCCAGTGCCGACAGCTCTTCGACAACTTCCTGGAACCCGGCTTTTCCGCTCAGGTCGCGGGCAGCGATGCGAAGTATCTCTCTTTTTTTGAAAAGCCGTAACTCCTTTTGCAGTTCCGGGAATGAAGCCTGGGGGGGAATGCGTTCATGGAGTTCGCAGAGCATCTCCGTTTCACTTCTTCGACGCAAAAAAGCTTTCCTGAAAAACAGACTGCGCAGGAGCTGTTTCTGGGTAAAAAGGATGGTGGCCAGAAACGGGGAGGCACCCAGAACCTTGAAAAGATCGTTCAGGCCTTCACTGCGGAGAACAGGGAAAAACTCATCGCGGGGAGCGATGCTGGAGAGGCGCTCCAGACTGTTGAGACAGAGATCGGGATCGGCGCTCTCCATAACTTGGCAAACAATTTTTTTTAGAAGATCGTCGTCATTAAGAAAATCATAGAGGAGCAGGATGTTGGTGGCGGCTGTCTCTGCTTCCCTGAAGCCCTGCTTGTTGAGCAAAGGCAAAAGGAGTTTGGGCTCATGCTGCAGACAAGAGTCGACAATGGCGTCAATGAGGGCGTCAGGAGTCATGGGTTCTTCCCTTTTGACGGAGATCTGCCAGCCCGGAAAGGTAGTCTCCCCGGACGACTCCATGTTCGCTGATGATTGCCGTTACCAGGCGGGCCGGGGTGATATCGAAGGCGGGATTGCGCACTTCTATACCATCGGGGGCGAGGCGCTTTCCACCATGCAGAATAACCTCTTCCGCACCTCTTTCCTCGATGGGAATCGCGGATCCGTCAGCCAGGGAAAAGTCGATGGTTGACAGGGGCGCCGCCACGTAAAAGGGGAGCTGATGTTCCTTGCAGAGGACCGCCAGGGTGTAGGTGCCGATCTTGTTGGCTACGTCGCCGTTGGCAGCGATGCGGTCGGCGCCGACAATGACGCAGTCGATTTCACCCCGGCTCATGAGAAAGCCGGCCATGTTGTCGCAGATGAGGGTAACGGGAATCCCGTCCTGCTGAAGCTCCCAGGCGGTCAGCCGTGCCCCTTGCAGCCAGGGGCGGGTTTCGTCGGCAAAAACCCGGACTGTTTTTCCGGCTTTCGCGGCTGAACGGATGACCCCCAAAGCGGTGCCGTACCCGGCTGTGGCCAGCGCGCCGGCGTTGCAGTGGGTGAGAACCCGGGCATTCTCGGGGATCAGGGGTTCGCCCCAAGCGCCCATGGCGCGGTTGATTTTTTCATCCTCGGCCGCCATTTCCAGGGCCAATTGCAAAAGTTTCTCTTTTAAGTCAGCTAAAGGCAGTTCGCTATGGGTCTTAACGAAAAGTTTAATTCTTTCCAACGCCCAGAAAAGATTGACGGCCGTGGGGCGGGTTTCAGCCAGAACAGCGCAGACATTTTCCATTTTGCGGCAAAAGTTTTCGAAGCTTTCCGCCTCGATATCCCTGGCGCCGAAGGCGGCACCAAAAGCGGCCGCAACCCCGATAGCCGGGGCGCCGCGCACAACCATGGTGCGGATTGCCTCAGCAATGTCCCGGTAATCGTCGTACTCCCGCCAGATTTCTTCAACGGGGAGGAGACGTTGGTCAATCATGAGGCATTTGCCGTCACGGAATAAGATCGGTTTAATAGACATTTTTTTTTGTTGTTCAGCTTAGCGGCCCAAGGCCCCGCTTCGCCCATTCCAAGGGCCGCACAAACCCACCCATGGGGCTTAGCTGCCGCCATCCGGGCGGCAGATGCCCTTTCCATGGACGACACAAGTCCTTGTGCTGAATAGTAACGCATCTTCTTGAAATATATCTCACCCGGCGAGTTTTTTCTTCAGAATCTCATTGACTGCCTGGGGATTGGCTTTCCCCTTGCTCGCCTTCATGACCTGGCCGACGAAGAAGCCCATGAGTTTTTTTTTGCCTGCCCGGTATTCTTCGGCCTGGGCGGGGTTGGCGGCGATGATGTCATCGACAACTTTTTCAATGGCCCCGGTATCGGTAACCTGTTTAAGCCCTTTCTCCTCGATGATTTCATCGGCACTTTTACCCGACGTCCACATCTCCTGGAAGACGGTTTTGGCGATTGTCCCGGAGATGGTTTTGTCGTCAATGCGTTTCAGCATAGCCGTGAGACGTTCAGGGGCGAGGGGGCAGGCGGCTATTGACAGGCTGTCTTCATTGAGGGCGCGGGTGATCTCGCCCATGACCCAGTTGGCGCAGGTTTTCGGGGTGCCGTGCAGTTCGACGCAGGCCTCGAAATATTCGGCCATGGCCTTTTCACCGGAGAGCACTTCAGCATCCTGGCGGGGCAGGCCCATGTCGCTGATGTAGCGTTCCATCTTGGCTTCCGGAAGTTCGGGCAACCGTTCCCGGACCTGACCGACCCACTCTTTGGAAATAATCAGAGGGACGAGGTCCGGGTCGGGGAAATAACGGTAGTCGTGGGCTTCTTCCTTGCCGCGCATGGAGCGGGTCAGCCCGGTGTTGCTGTCGAAGAGGCGGGTCTCCTGCACGACCGTCCCACCGCCCTCGACGACGTCGATCTGGCGTTCGATTTCATATTCGATGGCCTGCTTGACGAAGCGGAAAGAGTTGATGTTTTTCAGTTCGGCGCGGGTGCCGAATTCCTTCTGCCCCACAGGACGGACCGAAACGTTGGCGTCGCAGCGGAAAGAGCCCTCCTCCATGTTGCCGTCGCTGACGCCGAGGAAAACCACGGTCTGGTGGAGCTTTTTGAGATAAGCAACGGCTTCGTCCGCCGAACGCATGTCAGGTTCCGAAACGACTTCCAGCAGGGGGGTGCAGGCGCGATTGAGGTCGACGAGGGAGTAACTGGCGCCAGGCGTCTCGGGATGAATCAGTTTGCCTGCGTCTTCTTCCATGTGGATACGGGTAATGCCGATGCGGCTTTGGCCACGGTCTTCGGTTTCAATATCGAGGTAGCCGCCGATGCAGATGGGCAGCTCAAACTGGGAGATCTGGTAACCTTTGGGCAGGTCCGGATAGAAGTAATTTTTGCGCGCGAAAATGGAGCGGGGTGCGATGTCGCAATGAGTGGCCAGGCCGGCCAGAATAGCGTTTTCCACTACCTGGCGATTGAGCGTCGGCAGTACCCCCGGCAGCCCCAGGCAGACCGGACAGGTCTGCGAGTTGGGTTCGTTTCCGAAATCCGTGGAACAGCCGCAGAAAATTTTCGTCGCGGTGGACAATTGGACATGAACTTCCAACCCTATAACAACTTCATATTTCGATCTCATCGGTTCGTCTTTCAATGAAATAGTGAACTTTAATTTATTTTAAAAGGCTTGTCTTCCCGGGTTTTACAGAGGGGCCTTTTTGAGATGCCAATCCGTCGCCTGTTCAAAAGCGTAACCGGTGCGCAGGAGGGTCTCTTCCGCAAAAGGTTTGCCGATCAGTTGCAGGCCGATGGGGAGCCCCTCCTGTGATTGGCCGCATGGAAGGCTGAGGCCGCATGTTCCGGCCAGGTTGACTGAGATGGTGAAAATATCCGACAAATACATCTGCAGGGGATCGGCTGCTTTTTCACCGATGCGAAAAGCGGGACTGGGTGCCACCGGGGTCAATAGGACATCAACCTCCTCAAAAGCGTTGTTGAGGTCCTGGCGGATCAGGGTGCGGACCTTTTGGGCTTTGAGATAGTAGGCGTCGTAATAGCCCGATGACAGGGCGTAGGTGCCGAGCATGATGCGGCGTTTCACTTCAGGACCGAAGCCGGCGGCCCGGCTCTGGCGGTACATCTCGATAAGCCCTTCGCCGGGGTTGACGCGCTGGCCGAAACGGACGCCGTCGTAGCGGGCCAGGTTGCTCGAAGCTTCGGCCGTGGCGATGAGATAGTAGCAGGCAATTGCATAGTCGGTATGGGGCAGACTGACGTCGACAATCTCAGCGCCCAGCTCCCGGTACGTGGCAATGGCCCGATCAATGGTCGAGGCGACGTCCGGGTCGAGGCCCTCGATGAAATATTCTTTGGGACGGCCGATTTTGAGGCCTTTGACACCTTTTTTGATTCCAGCCGGGTAATCCGGTACGGGGGTATCGATGGAAGTGGAATCTAGGGGATCATATCCGGCCACGGCTTGAAGCATGATGGCACAGTCTTCGACATCCCGGGTCAGCGGTCCGACCTGATCCAGGGATGAAGCGAAGGCAATGACGCCGTAGCGGGAGACCCGGCCGTAAGTCGGTTTGAGACCGACCACGCCGCAATGGGACGCGGGTTGGCGGATGGAGCCGCCGGTATCGGTGCCCAATGTCGCTGCGGCCATGCGTGCTGCCACGCAGGCTGCCGACCCGCCCGAGGAACCGCCGGCAACGCAGGCCGGATTCCAGGGGTTTTTCACCGCCCCGAAAGCACTGTTTTCATTGGAGCTTCCCATGGCAAATTCATCCATGTTGAGTTTGCCGAGTATGACGGCATCCTGTTTTTTAAGGCGATTGACCGCGGTGCCGTCATAGGGGGGGATGAAGCCGGAGAGTATCTTCGAAGCGCAGGTGGTTTCAATACCCTCGGTAATGAAGATGTCTTTCAGGGCCAGAGGAATTCCGGTAAGGGGAGCGGTGTCACCGGTCTGCAGACGCTGGTCCGCTTTTGCCGCAGCCTGGAGCGCTTCTTCTTCCACCACTTTGATAAAGGCATTAACTTTACTGTTAACAGCTGCAATGCGCTCCAGAAATATTTTGGTCAGCTCCGTAGAGGAAACTTTTTTTTCAGCAAGAAGACCTCGCAGCTCATGGAGGGTCAAGTCTGTCAATTCCATAAAAACTCCAGATTAAACTTTAAACGATTTGGTGCTGTCAGCAGCGATTTATTCGATAACCTTGGGTACCCGGAAACAGCCGTTTTCACTTTCCGGAGCGTTTTGCAGAGCTTTTGCCGTGCCCAGGGAAGGACGTACCTTGTCCTCGCGAAATGCGTTTTCAACAGGAACCGCATGTGCCGTGGGAATGATGTCGTGGGTTTCAAGCTCATTGAGTTTTTCAACGTAGGCCAGGATCGCATCCATATCCGAGGTCAGGGCATCGATTTCGTCTTCCTGGAGGGAGAGACGCGCCAGCCCGGCAACGTATTCCACTTCATTTCGGGTGATTTTCATTACCAGATCCTTTGCATGTTGTATTGTGGGCATTGCACAATTATCATTGATAGCATGGGGAAAAGGCCATTTTCAAGATTTATGGGAAAGTTGTTGGTTTCCGAGTAACTTTTTTAAACCTTTTTGCATATTGCTTTTTAGGAAAAGAATGATAAAAATGGTGGGTGTCGGGGACGAAACCTGGCCAATAACCTTAGTTAACCGACGGCTTTCAATGCTTTGGGACAAGAAAAGGAGACAGAAATGAAAAAAATTTATGTTTTTCTGATGATTATCGCTCTTGCCATGATTGGCTGTGCCCAGCCCCAGAACAAAACCCAGAAAGGAGCCCTTTATGGGGCCGGGATAGGGGCGGCAGGCGGGGCCGTGGTAGGGCAGGCCATCGGCCGTGATACCAAGTCCACCCTCATCGGCGCTGGTCTCGGAGCACTTGCCGGCGGCCTTGCCGGCGGGGGAATCGGCCGTATGATGGATCAGCAGGAGGAGGCTATGCGCGTTCAACTTGCCAATGTTGAAAACGCCAATATTCAGCGTAATGCCAATATGCTGGCAGTCACCTTCAAGTCGGAGGCTTGGTTTGACGTCGATTCGGCAACCCTGAAACCCGGTGGCTATAATGAATTGCAGCGGGTGGCCACGGTTCTTAACCAGTATCCCCAAACCACTATTCAGGTCGCCGGTCATACCGACAGCACCGGTTCGGAAGAATACAACCGGGCCCTTTCCGTGCGGCGTGCCGAAGCGGCAAAAAGCGCTTTGGTTGGTTTCAATGTCAACCCGGCCAGGATGACCACCATCGGTTATGGTGAGTCACAGCCCGTAGCCGATAACTCCACCCCCGAGGGTCGCCAGATGAATCGTCGGGTGCAGATCACCATCGTGCCGATGACCTGATAGCGGTACCGTCCTGAAAATCAAAAAAACCCGCCTTCATTTGGAGGCGGGTTTTTTGATGGTCTGGAAGAGTGATCTCGGTTATTTCTGTTCGTTGTCATCGAGTTTTTTTTTGTCTTCCTCCTGCTCCTCTCCTTTGAGGCCGTGCTTGAAATTTTTGATGCCCTTACCCAGGGCACTTCCTACCTGGGGCAGCTTGCCGGCTCCAAAAATGATGAGCACCAGCACCAGAATGATGAGCAGTTCCTGTACTCCAAGTCCAAACATGTCTTTTTTTCGACTCCTGATCCGAGATTATAAAAGAAAGCTTTATTAAAAGTAATTTATTCAGCTTTTCGGCACAATGCCTCGCATCGCTCATTCCAAGGGCCGCGTGAACCCATCCATGGGGCTTAGCTGCCGCCATCCGGGCGGCAGATGCC
>JAFGRU010000128.1 GCA_016934985.1 Deltaproteobacteria bacterium | reverse complement strand
GAGGAGGTAGGATTCGAACCCACGGTACTTTCGTACAACGGTTTTCAAGACCGCCGCCTTAAGCCACTCGGCCACTCCTCCGAAGATTTTCCCGGTTTTTCAACCTCTCTCTGCGGACCTGAAGTGCTCCGGGCAGTATCACAGCCAGCCTCCGGTTTTTGGGAGCATGGCAATTTCTCTTGTGGATAGCCGGTATTTTTCCAACCCGACAGAGTTCTAATGTTTACCAAATCGCGGTGCTAATTTCAAGCTTGATTTACGTTGCCGAGGCTGACGATGTCCTGTCGAAAACCGTTGGCAGCAAACTTTGTCATTTTGTGATCTTTTCCAGGCCACGCATGTAGGGCCGGAGGGCTTCGGGGATGATGACCGAGCCGTCCTCCTGTTGGTAGTTTTCGAGTATCGCGATCAGGGTCCTGCCGACGGCCAGCCCCGAACCGTTGAGGGTGTGGAGCAGTTCCGGTTTGGCGCCTTGCTCGCGGCGGAAGCGAATACGGGCGCGGCGGGCCTGGAAATCCCGGCAGTTGGAGCAGGATGAAATTTCGCGGTAAGTATCCTGACCCGGCAGCCAGACCTCAATATCGAAGGTGCGCGCTGCGGAGAAGCCGATGTCTCCGGTGCAGAGGTCGACAACCCGGTAGGGGAGGCCGAGGCGCTGAAGAACGGTCTCCGCGTTGGCGAGGAGTTTTTCGAGCTCCTGGCCTGAATTCTCGGGGAGGGTGTATTTGACCAGTTCCACCTTGTTGAACTGGTGCTGGCGGATGAGCCCTCGCGTATCTTTACCGTGGGAACCGGCTTCCTTGCGGAAGCAGGGGGTGTAGGCGGTGAAATAGACGGGCAGATCCTCGGCCGCCAGAATGTCCCCGCGGTTGATGTTGGTGAGGGGGACTTCAGCGGTGGGAATGAGGAAAAAGTCGGGGCTGTCCGTATGAAACAGGTCTTCTTCGAATTTGGGGAGCTGCCCGGTGCCGGTCATGGTGTCCCTGTTGACCAGGAGAGGCGGGATAATTTCGGTGTAACCGTGTTCGCCGGTATGCAGGTCGAGCATGAAGTTGATGAGGGCTCGTTCCAGTTGCGCTCCTGCCGAGCGGTAGATGACAAAGCGCGCCCCGGCGATCTTGCCGGCATTTTCAAAATCGAGGATGCCGAGGTCCTCGCCGATGTCCCAGTGCGGCTTGGGGGTAAAGTCGAAAGTCGGAATAGCCCCCCAGCGGCGGATTTCAACGTTGTCTTCTTCACCGGCGCCTTTTGGGCAGCCCTCCTCGGGCATATTGGGGAGGTTGAGGAGAAAGTCCTGAACCTCGTCCTCCAGAGCTTTCAACTCTTCGTCCAGCGTCTTGATCTCCTGGGAAACCCCTTTCATGCGGGCGATTTCATCCTGAACCTGGCTCTTGTCCTTGGTTTTGCCGATAATGGCGGAGACCTTGTTCTTTTCCGCCTTGAGGGTTTCGGATTGATTGAGAAGCGCCCGTCTTTTTTCATCGAGGGTTGAAAAGGTGGTGAAATCGATCTCGGTGTTGCGGCTTTTCAATGCGGCCTGGACCGCATCGGGATTGTCACGGATAAATTTTGGATCGAGCATGTGGAAACCTTTTGGGGGATGAAATTCTGTTGTTAATATAATAACATTTAATTGATCAGTCTTTTTTCACTTTTGTGCCGTTGACCCACCAGTCGCTGTCATTGTCGAACCACCAGCGGGTCGAATCGGTTTTCCAGATGGTGTCGGCGAGTTCTTTGGCGGCGGGCGTTTTCAGGCGGCGGACCGCGAAGGGGAACCATTCTTCGGCATTGCGGTTGCCTAAATCCTTGTATTCTTTAAGAGCGAGAATCATCTCCAGTTGGTCGGCGTCGTGGGCGATGAGAGATTCCCGGCTCGTGACTTTGTCGAACTCTTCCAGCGTTTCCCGGTACTCGGTACCGAAGGGAAGAGTGGCGGCGAGGTCATCCACGGCTTTTTTTTCGTCGACACGGACGTATTTCTTGTTAACGTAGTTCATGTCGCCGGTGCGGGCTTCGGGAATGTCGTGGAAGAGGCAGAGCTTGAGGACCTTTTCGGTATCGACCTGGCCGTCGAGTTTGGCGAGGGTGAAGCCGATGATGGTGGAGCGGTAGAGATGTTCGGCCACGGATTCGGAACCCGAGCCGAGAAATTGAAAGCCGCTTCGCGGAGTCCTTTTGAGCATGCCGACCTCAAAAAGGAAATTAGCCAGGTTTTTCATCTTTTCCTCTCCTGTGAGGCGGGGGTGGAAAATATTGAATGGAATATTTAACAGAAGTTCAATGATTCTAATATAATTATGCCGTTCAGTAAACCATTGCCTTTGTTGTTTGTCCGGGAGTCTATCGGACTTTGGAATGAATTTACTGCGAAAAAGGTAAAACGGTCCATATTTCCGCAAAATTTCGATAAATAGCCCTGCTATTCGCTCTCAAATTTGCGAAAATCTGCCCTCGATTTTCCTTTTTTCCCGTTGCGGTCCCCCAAGACCGACAGACTCCTGGACCGGGTTATTCTGCATGTTTGGTTTGTTGGGGTTAAAAAACGGGATTTCTCTGTTGAAGAGTTGATGAGAAACCAGTATTGTAATAAAACACTGTTTTAAAATATTTCAAAATGAATGTTTGCCCTGCTGATCGTGGCCTTGTACCGGACCTTCCCAGGGCTGTATTAACCCATCCATGGGCGGCCACGAATCCAATGCTTTGATTATTTACAATATTTTGTTTTAAGCCGTTTTTGCAAGGAGAGAGACATGACGAAGATGCGTATTGAAAAAGATTCCATGGGTGAAATGCAGGTTCCGGAAGATGTCCTTTATGCTGCGCAGACCGCTCGTGCAGTCGCCAACTTCCCTGTTTCCGGAGTCGGATTCCCGCGCCCTTTTATCCGCGCCCTGGGCTTGATCAAAAAAAACGCTGCCGCGGTCAATGCTGAACTGGGTTTGGTGGATGCCGAAAAGGGACAGGCGATCCAGCAGGCCGCCCAGGAGGTTATCGACGGTAAACTGGATGAACATTTTGTTGTTGATATCTACCAGACCGGTTCAGGTACCAGCACCAACATGAACACCAACGAGGTTGTCGCCAACCGGGCCAAGCAGATCATGGGAGATACCACGGGCAAGGCGATCCATCCCAACGACCACGTCAATTTCGGCCAGTCGAGCAACGATGTCATTCCGACGGCATCCAACATTTCCGCCGCTGTGGAGATTAAGTATTCTCTCATTCCCGCTCTGTTTGATCTTCAGGAGGCTTTGGGTGAGAAAGCGGTTGCTTTTGACGATATCGTCAAGATCGGCCGTACCCATCTTCAGGATGCCACCCCGGTCCGTCTCGGGCAGGTTTTTTCCGGTTATGCCCGTCAGGTTGCCCTGAGTATCCGCCGTATTGAAAGCGCCAAGGAAGGGCTCAAGGAACTCCCGCTGGGAGGGACGGCAGTGGGCACGGGCATCAACACTCATCCGGAATTTTCCCGTCGCGTGGTCGGCCGTATTGCCGATGCTACAGATATCGAATTCCGTGAGGCGGTAAACCATTTCGAGGCCCAGGGGGCTCGCGATGCCCTGGTGCAAGCCAGCGGCGCTTTAAAAACCTGTGCGTGTTCCCTCTACAAGATCGGCAACGATATCCGTTTTCTCGGCAGCGGACCGCGCTGTGGTCTGGGTGAGCTGAAACTGCCCCCGGTCCAGCCGGGAAGCTCCATCATGCCGGGCAAGGTCAACCCGGTCATGGTCGAGAGCCTGATGCAGGTTTGCGCGCAGGTGATCGGCAACGACGCTGCGGTTTCCGTGGGCGGGTTGTCGGGAAATTTCGAGCTGAATGTTATGATCCCGGTTATGATCCACAATGTTCTTTCTTCCATCAGGATCATGTCCAATTGCGTCAAACAATTCACCGAGCGTTGTGTCCGCCATCTCGAAGCTGACCGGGAAACTATCGGAAAACTGGTTGAGCAGAGCCTGATGCTGGCTACGCCTCTGGCTCCGGTCATCGGTTACGACCAGGCCGCCGAGGTCGCCAAGGAAGCTTACAAGACCGGCAAAACTATTCGTGAGCTGGTACGCGAGAAAGGTATCCTGGCCGATGACAAGTTGGAGGAAGTGCTCGATATCCGGGCAATGACCGAGCCAGGTATCAACAAGTAGGGATGGAAAAGAGTCTTGTTTGAGAACTGCGCGCTGCTTTTTGAGATTCGAAGGTGGCCGCCAGGTTTTTCCTGAGTAGATTAAAGCCTCCACAAAAAGTGGAGGCTTTAATTTTTTGCCAGGTGTTCACTTACCAGGGTAATAATTGGCGCCCCAATGGTTTCCAGTTGCCATTTCTTTATGCCGGGAACCCTTTCCAGGGTTTTCAGGGTGGTTGGTTTACGGCGGGTGATGTCTTCGAGGAGGGTGTTGTTGATGAGGGTTCCGGGATTCAGTTCGAGCCCTTCGGCGGCTTCCTTGCGCCAGGCTTTGAGTTCCTTGATGAGGCGATTGGATATGGTGTTGCGGGAGCGGCGTTCGACTTTGGGCCGCTCAGGGAGTTCTTCTTTTGGAAGCTGCCGGATGTCTTCGACAATTTTAAAAATTTCGCTGCCGTGACGTTTCAGCAAGCGGGCTGAGATGCAGGTGCCTTTGGCGAGGTCTTCAGGTGTTTTGGGAAGAGCTCCGGCGATGGCAGCCAGTTCCCGGGTGCTGATAATCTGGAAGTAGCGTCGGTGGCGCGCGCGGGCTTCGTTGTCGCGCCAGTTGAGCAGTCTTTCCAAAGCGGCGAGTTGACGGCTGTTAAACTTGGCCGCTTCCCGGATGGAGTGTACAAGTTGGTCGGCGGTGTTGTTATGCCGTACCAACTCAAGGAGGGCGAATTCTTCCAGTGCCCAGGAAAGCCGTTCCTTCTTTTTCAGGCGATTTTCAATAATATCCGCCAGCCGGTGGAGATAGCGGGTGTCCTCGGCGGCGTAGTGAAGCATGTCCTCGGGCAGGGGGCGGATTGACCAGTTGGCGCACTGGAAGCGTTTGTCGAGTTCTACGCCGAAATGTTCGCGTAGCAGGTCCGCCAGCCCGAGGCGCTTTTCCCCCAGCAGTTTGCATCCCGTCATGGTGTCAAAGATATTGCAAACCGCAATGCCGAAGTCGCGATGCAGACAGCGCACGTCGTAATCGGCGGCGTGAAATATTTTTCGCACTTCGGGATTTTCCAGGACCTTTTTGAGGGGGGCAAGGTCAGGGAGGCGAAGCGGATCGATGAGGGTTGTATAGCGGGGTGTGGCGACCTGGAGGAGACAGACCTGGGCAGTATAGCAGTGGAAGGAGTCTGCTTCGAGGTCTATGGCCAGGACTTTTTCACCCTCGATTTCATGTGTGAAGTCGAGAAGGGCCTCCGGGGTATCAATCATTTTCAGGTGTGTGTCCGTCATATCGATTTAAGGTGTTCCCAAGCCCCTTCCGGGTGGAATAGTGGATTTGCTGCCAAATTGATTGATTGAACAATATTGTTAAAAGCTTTCGACTGATCTTCCGTTTTTCCTGTTCACTTTTGCAAAAATCCGTTCTTGGCCGTTTTTTCCTGCAACAGGCGAAACACCTTTTTATGGGCACCGTGCACGGCTAGGGCTGCAATCTCTGATGAGGGCAGCCAAGTCTGGTTACTTTCGCGGATGCGTTGGCTACGGGTTTTGACCTCGGCAAAAAAAACTTCAGATTCGAGGTGAAAATGACTGTATGTATGCCGGCTTTTACCCCACTTTTCGAGGGTTCCTTCAGCGTCGAGGGCTGCGAGAAGTTTGGCAGCGACCTCAGCTGAGTTTTCTTTTCCCTCCCGAATCAAGCTGGGGAATTCCCATAATCCTCCCAGCATTCCCCCATAGGGGCGTTTGCGCACTAGAAGACGTCCCCGTTGCGACAGGAGCAGGACCACTTCGCGGCGTTGCGGGAGTGTTTTTTTCTGCTTTCGCACCGGCAACTCAGCTGCTTTGCCAAGCTGACGGGCGCGGCAGCAGGCCGCAACCGGGCATCTGTCGCAGGCCGGGTGACGGGGGGTGCAGAGGGTTGCGCCGAGGTCCATGATCGCCTGGCTGTAGTCATGGGGACGTTTTTCGGATGTCAGATCGTCCGCCCACTGCCAGAGTTTTTTTTCAATGACCGGCCGGCGTGGATCTTCTTCAACGGCAAAGATGCGGCAAAGAATACGGCGCACATTGCCGTCAAGAATCGGGGTCTTCTGATCGAAAGCGATGGCAAGAATGGCACCCGCAGTCGAGCGGCCGATGCCCGGCAATGACATCAGGTCATCAAGGTTTTTCGGCAGACTACCCTCAAAACGGTTTTTGACCATGACGGCGGCAGCATGGAGGTTGCGCGCCCGCGAATAATAACCGAGACCGGCCCAGAGAGCGATGACCTCATCGATGTCGGCGTTGGCGAGAGATACGATATCCGGGAAACGGGCCAAAAATTTTTCATAATAAGGGATGACGGTTTCCACCCCGGTCTGTTGGAGCATGATTTCCGAGATCCAGATCCGGAAAGGATCGCGGGTGTTTCGCCATGGAAGATCCCGTCCCTCCAGACCGTACCATTGCAGGAGTTTTTCCGCAAAACCGCCATCCAGCGGCGCACTCTCTTCGACGGGGAGGGGTGTCATTCGCTTATCCCACGTCTTGCAGGGCCTTGACGGTTTTCTCCATTTCGGCTTGCGTGCCGATGGATATCCTCACCCCATGTTTCAAAAGAGGATCAGAAAAATAGCGAACCAGAATTTTCTGCTGGTATAGGCGATCGTGGATTCGTTTGCCGTCCCGGTCTTGTGGAACGGCAAAAACAAAGTTGCTTTGGGACGGGATGACGCTGAAACCGAGTTCGCGAAGCTGCGATGAGAACCACTCCCGAGTAGCGCGTATTTTCTCGACACAGGCCCGGAAATAATCCTGATCCCTCAGGCTTGCCGTGGCTGCCGCCTGAGCCAGGCGGTCGAGATTATAATGATCCCTGACCTTGTCCAGGGCCTGGATGATTTCCGGTCGGGCGATGGCCAGACCGATGCGCATTCCAGCAAGGGAGTAGCTTTTGGAAAAGGTGCGGGTGACCACCACATTTTCATAACGACGGACCAACGCCAAGGAATTCTCCTCGGCGAAGTCGACGTAGGCTTCGTCGATTACCAGAATGCCTGATAGTGTTTGGGCCAGATTTTCAATGAAGTCCGCCGAAAAGGAAAAGCCGAAAGGGGCGTGCGGGTTAGTAAGAAAGAAAATCTTACCGCGGAAGTTTTCCGGCGAGTCTTCAAATTTCAGGTTTGTGGAAAGTTGAAAGGTTCGTACCCGTGCCCCCTGGATCTGGACCAGGGTCTGGTAGTAGGAATAGGAAGGGTGGACGTAACCAACTTCCTCCCCTTCGGCGGCGAAACAGCGAATGAGGTTGTTGAGGACCTCGTCCGAGCCGTTGGCCATAATGATCCAGGAAGGATCGAAACCGTAAATCCTGGCTGCTTCCAGCCGAGGCGCCATGCCTTTCGCATCCGGATATTGCCGCAGCCTGTCCCCCGCTTCCTGCTGGATGGCCTGGATTACTGCCGGGGACGGGGGATAGGGATTTTCGTTGGTGTTCAACTTGATGAAAGCGCTGACGTTTTCGGGCTGGAAGCCTGGAACGTAAGCAGCCATTTCGGCAATATTGCTGCGAAGTTGATTCATTTTGGTTCTCCGGGCATGGCTTACAGATGGAATTTTTTTGTGGCTAAAAGCTGTACTTTTTTCTGGACCGCCGCAAATCAAACCTCCGGCGGAAAAAACCATTAAAAAACTCCACCCGTTGGTGGAGTTTTCCTGTTGCGGATATCACCCTGACGGGGCAAGAAGCAGTGGCTATTTTTGCTTCACCTTGAACTTTGCATGCTCCGCCTGAGTGAAAAATCGAAAGCCGCGGCCAATAGAAGGCTTTTTCAAGTCGATAGCAATTTTATCTCTGAGAACGTCGTCGTTGAGAAGATTGCTGAATTTATAGGCCATGACTGAAGCGCCGTAAAGGAAAAACGCCATGAACGGAAGTGGAATGGGGTCCATCTCGGCAGCAAAACTGTTAACAAAGATAATGGTTGTTTTGGCAAAGGCGCCCAGGCAGAACAGGCCGGTAACAGCGTAGGGAACAAGCCTGATGTATTTATATTTTTTCAGGCAGACGTCACAGATAAGCAGCTCTTCCGATGCTTTGACTTTATAAAAAGTCCGTTTGCGGTTCATGATTTTTCCCAGTTCGGACTGATCGTCCTCCTGAAATTCACCGCCAAAGTAGAACCTGGCCGGAGAGGCTGTTCTTATTTTTCCGCATTTAGCACAGGCTTCTTTCGTGGTTACTTCGGTTTTGGATTCCGCGCTGGCGTTATTTTCCATGAAAATGCCCTGACAAAAATTTATTTGTGATTACTTCTAAAATATCGTGACTGCAAATGTTTCTTAGATTTCAAGCAAACGAACACAACTCACTTTTCTGCGGCACCAGATTGGGCAGGGGGCTTGTCCTCCATCGATTTCAGAAGTTTTGCCTCCAACTCTTTGGAGCGCCTTTCTGCTTCAACACTTTGTTGAGCCTGGTCGACAGGTACGATCTTGACCACCGGTTTGACCCAGTACAAAAAATAGGCAATGGCCGCCAGCATGATAAAGAGAACCGTAAACGCTACGCATGCCTGTCTTTTTGTGCTTTCCGCCATAGAAATTTCGTCCTCAAATAAATGGTTTTCTTGAAACGGGTTGGAAATCTGAGACATGTTATCATAAAACGACAATAAGGTTAAGCTACAAGAATATTTTTGTATTTGGAGTTTGATTCGAAATGCGGCTAATTTCTTCCGATCTAGAAGGTCTTTTCTCTTCGGCGGCCTTTTCCCTAGCCGACCTGCCCGCGAAAAGGTGGTGGGGTGCTTGGAAAAGGCGCATTTTTTTGGTTGTCCTGGTCGAATTCATTCCCACCTGCCTTAATATCGGATAATCCTTCGCTCAGGGTGTATGACCTGGCAGAGCTTTATCCATCCCGCTAAAGGCCTGCTTAATTTCACTAATGCCAATAATAAGGATGCCGCCGAAAAGGATAATACGGGTGGTAAGGGTAGTAAGGATAGTAATAATAAGGATAATATGGATAAGGATAGTAATGTGGTCTGTAATATCTGTCCTGTCTCTTTTTCCACAGGTATATTTCCCCGATTTCAAAAACTGGATAGATATAGTCGGCGCCGTTCAGGGTGTGTTTTTCCTCTCCCCTCAGGGTTCCCGTTAGCGTTACCAGTTCATCATTTTTATAGAGTGCGGGATCAAGGAAGTCTTTGCTTACGGCAAGGAATCGCCCCTTTATTTCATTTGGACGATTTGGCCTGCCCTGACTACTCAGGTCATAACTCAAAATTTCAAGAGAGCTTCCCTGGCGAGCGGATATGTTGTTGACGATGGCCCCGCCCAACAGAAAGGTTTTCCCCAGGTAAGCCTTGGGATTTTTCCTGGCCAGTTCAAAACGGGCGTCAGGATCCACTGATTCGCGGGCCTCTTTGGAGAGGGGGTGGATGCAGCCCGAAAGACAGAAAAACGCCAGAAAGATTCCCCAGGAGAAAAAAGAATTCTTCATCTCATTTGTTCCTTTCTATGTTTATTATTTTATCTTTTCCTGCGAAGAGGTCAATATTCTGCCTGCATCTGTGGGTGGGGGTTGGGAAAAGAGTATAAAGTGCTTTGCCTGAAAAAGTGTTTCAAAAATTCGCGGTTTTCCCTTGGGTTCGTGGTCGGTCAGGTTCTAGTCAAATACTTGATTTGAAACAGCCCGAAAAAGCATAAAGGCTCTTTGCCGTCGGCTGCGAGCAGCTGTCCCCCTTGGAATGGACGTAGCGAGGCTGTTTTAATACGAAATGAATGGTGGCGAAAAACTAACGAATTTGGGCAGTGATGGGGGCATAGGGCGATTGGTTTTGAGGATTGGATAAATAAAAAATTGCAGGACAGATTGATTTTCTGTTAAAAATCAACGGGAAAAAGGCCCCGGCAAGGGTGGGGAAGAGTTTGGCATAAGTCCTGCTTCGTTTTTCTAAACTAGCTGTTTCACCATGGAACAATTGAGCAACAACGGAAAGAGGTTGAATTGGAAACTGCTCAAAGCACCCGGGAATTTGCGCAGAGAATAAATGACATCAGTCCGGCTGTAGAGGGTTGGCTGCAAGTCAATATGGGTGTTTTTCAAAATGAGAGTTTTGCTCCCTGTGACCTTTACCGTGTGGTCAAGCCTAAAAACCTTTCGATAAAAACCCAGCGAAGGTTTGTCCTTTTTGCCCAAGAAGGATTTCCTTTTGGCAATGATATCCAAAAGAGGCTTTTCGATTACGGAATTACCAGCCTGTTTATACGCGAGAGAGATTCCGACCTTTATTTCAGCTATGTGAAAGAGGTCACCAACAATATTCTCAGAAATAAAAACTCGACTTCCCCCGAAAAAGCGGCTGCGGTTTATACTTGCTGCCGTGAGATTATGAAAAAGGTCTATGATGAACCGCGATCGGTCTCTCTGAAAGTGGCCAAGGGCCTGATCGAGCCCACTATCGATCTGATTTTAGCGGATTCTGCTACCACCCATTCACTTCTCAAGCTTGCTGCTTTCGACAATGATACATATACCCACTGCACCAATGTCGGGATTTTTGCCGTGGCTTTGGCAAAGGCCTATTTTGGCATCAATTCAGAATCGGAGTTGCGCAGGCTCGGCCCGGGTTTCTTTTTGCATGATATCGGCAAATGTGAAATTCCCTTGGAAATAATCAACAAACCAGGCCCGTTGTCTCCAGATGAGCGAAAAGTAGTCCAAAAGCACCCGGCCAGCAGTATCCGCATCCTCAAGGAGATGGGTATTCAGGATGAGGAAACCCTGCTTATCGCGTCTCAGCACCATGAGCGGGATGACGGCAAAGGCTATTCAAGCGGCCTGAGCCGTTCCGAAATTCACCCCTATGCACGTATCTGCCGGATCGCCGATATTTATGAGGCCCTGACCTCCAATCGTCCCTACCATCGCCGCCGCTCTTCTTTTGACGCTCTCAAGTTTATGCACGAAGAGCTGATTACCGATATCGACCAAGGGTTGTTTGCGACCTTTGTCAAGATATTCGCCCCCAGTCCGCGCGAGGGTTGACTTTTCCTTCCGAAAAAAATTCTCCATCGCTATTCCCATATTCCGCTATACTGAACCTTCCAATTTTCTTTTTGGAAGGGTGAATGTGTATGCCGGAAAAAATTCGTATAGGAACCCGCCGCAGTGTGCTGGCCATGTGGCAAGCCCGTTTTGTCGCTGGTCTTCTTGCAAAAGGGGGCATGGAAAGCGAAATCGTCGGTATTGAAACACGGGGTGATAAGATTCTTGATGTGGCTATCGCCAAAATCGGCGATAAGGGGGTTTTCACTCAGGAGCTGGAAGACATGCTCCAACACGGCGCCATCGATATTGCCGTGCACAGCGCCAAGGACCTTCCTTCGGAGCTTTCGCCCGGTTTTGAGCTGATAGCTTTTACCTGCCGGGAGAAAGTCAACGATGTGCTGGTTGCTCATCGCTCGAATAATGATCTGGATAATCCCGAAATTTCCTTGCAGGTGGGCTCTTCCTCGGTTCGCAGAAGGGCCTTTTTAAGGCGTTATTACCCTCATTTCCGGATTGTCGACATGCGAGGCAATCTGCAGACCCGGATGGGAAAAATGCAGAACGGGGTCTGTGATCTTTTGATCCTGGCTTTTGCAGGAGTCAAGCGAATGGAGATGGAACGTTTTATTGTCCGGGAATTGCCGGCGGATCGCTTTGTCCCACCAGTGGGTCAGGGCTGCCTGGCGGTGGAATCCTCAGTTAATATCGACCCTGAAAAGAAGATGCGCATTCGCCGCCATGTCAATCATTGTCCAACGGAAAAAATGGTTCGCGAAGAGCGTGCTTTTTTGAAGACTCTGAAGGGAGGTTGCAGCATCCCGGCTTTTGGTCACGCCACATTAAAGGACGACAGTCTTTTTTTGACTGCCGGCATCATCAGCCTGGACGGTCGGGAGTTGATTGTTGAATGCGCTGAAGGTGGGATTGGAGAAACCTCAGGAATCCTGGGTGATTCAGTGGCGCGGGCTGTTCTGGATAGGGGGGGACGTCGGCTTTTGGAAGAAATTCGTTCCGAACAGAAATAAACAGTACCTGCTGACCCATGAAATGAATCTTTGCAATCAGTCTTCGAAGGGGGCTTTTTCGTTGACAATTCTGCTTATTGTCGAGTAGTGAAGGCCGATGTGACGGGCTATGGCGGCCAGGGAGTAGCCATTATCCAGGTGGGCTTTTCGGATGAGAGTATTGCGTTCTTCCCGGCTTAGTTTCTGTGTTGGGGCAGGGAAAAGTTCCGACAGTGGCGGGCGAAAGGCGAGGCGTTGCTCTTTCGGGATTTCCGTCAAGTCGGTTTTGTCCTTCAGGGCCGGCTTGAGCTTTTCGATGAAGTCGCGGCTGCCGAGAATGCATTGGGCTTTGAGCTCCTTCCAGGGGGATTCCGCTTGGATACCGTCCTGGACGAACTCCCGGTATTTGTTTTGACTTTCCTCCCGGTTGCTGCCGAACTGATTGAGAATCCAGTCCACCTTTAGAAACGAAGGCCGCTTTTCAAGGCCGGCCGTCGCCAGATAGCTGCTCCAAAAGTATTTCTCCGGTGCTTTGACCAGACCGGATCCCACCGGATTGAGAACCACATAGCGACACAAAGGGAGGAGATAGTTCTCCTTCTCCACCAATATCGCCTTATAGCGACCCTGGAAGATGTGACCCCCCTGGTTGTGACGGCGGTTGAAGCTCTGGGTGTAAACGCCATTCAACTGGCGCATCCCTTGGGAGAGATTGCCCTCAACGGTTTCCACCACCAGATGGTAATGGTCGTTCATCAGGCAATAGGCGTAGCAGCGCCATTTGAAGCGTTTCACCACTCCGTCCAGCACGTCCAGAAACTGGTTTCGGTCCGTGATATCCTCAAAGATGGGAAGCCTTGCATTGCCCCTGGAAGTGATATGATAAATCGCTCCGGGGAATTCTATTCTCAGCGGGCGTGCCATAGCATGGAATTCTAGCATAAAATTTACAAAGGTCAAGACCTGTCCCTGAAAATTTTGAGATAATTGTCAAGTAACGTCCGGATGGGTGTATTTTCGATATTGCCTTTGCACTGATTGTTTGTGAGGTTTTGCCACGAAGTGGTCTAATGAACATCAGATTAAGCCTGTCGAGGCAACGCGCTTTACAGCCGTTCTGCCAGTAAGCCTCAAAGACAATAAGATAAGGAACATGAATTGTCAGTTTTTGCAGAAAGAGGGGGGCGATGGATACAGTCAAGCCCCACTGAAAGGTTGCACAATTTCGGAGTTGGGGATTTGAAGTTAATGCCCTTCGAAGTGTTAAACTTTTTAAAGCATATTATATAAAGCTTTTCAAGAAAGGGCCAATAATGGACAGGGTAAAAATGGTCGCTAAGGTTCGAGATTTTTCGCAAGTTTGGGATGTGGTGGTAATAGGTGGCGGCGCAACGGGCCTGGGTACGGCCTTGGACGCGGCGACGAGGGGCTACCGGACTCTGCTTCTTGAACAGCATGATTTCTCCAAGGGAACATCGAGCCGCAGCACCAAACTTATCCATGGCGGGGTTCGTTACCTTAAGCAAGGGAATATCAGTTTGGTTCTGGAAGCTCTCCATGAACGGGGCCTGTTGATGCAAAACGCCTCTCACCTGGTCAGAAACCAGTCTTTTATCGTTCCTGCGTATTCCTGGTGGGATGGCCCTTTTTACGGTGTGGGTATGAAAGTTTACGATCTTATGGCAGGGAAACTGGGTCTGGGACACTCAAGATTACTGTCTCGTGAGGAGACCATTGAGCATATTCCCACGGTGGAAACCAGGGATTTGCACGGCGGTGTCCTCTATTTTGACGGCCAGTTCGATGATTCCCGCCTGGCAATCAATCTCGCCCAGACGATTGTCGACTATGGGGGCGTCCCTATCAATTACATGAAAGTGCTTGGGCTGCTGAAAGCTCGCAACCTGATCGAAGGTGTGGTGGCTGAGGATGCGGAGACGGGGACGACCTATGAAGTCAGGGCTCGCGTGGTGGTTAATGCCACCGGCGTGTATGCCGACAAAATTGTGAAAATGGACGATCCTGCAGCAGAAAAATTGATTGTCCCCAGCCAAGGGGTGCATCTGGTTTTGGATCGCGAGTTTCTGCCCGGTGATTCAGCCATCATGGTCCCTCATACAGATGATGGAAGGGTGTTGTTTGCCGTTCCCTGGCACGGCAGGGTAGTGGTCGGGACTACTGACACTATCGTTTCGGAAGTACTTCTTGAACCCCGTGCTCAGGATCAGGAAGTCGATTTTATTCTTAACAATGCCGCCAGATACCTGGCAAAGGACCCTGGACCGGAAAATGTGCTGAGTGTCTTTGCCGGCTTGCGGCCCCTGGCCAATCCAGGCGGTGGTGTCCAAACGGCCCAGATATCCCGCGACCACCATTTGATGGTATCGCATTCCGGTCTGGTTACCATAACCGGCGGCAAATGGACCACCTATCGCAAGATGGCGGAAGACACCATCAATCAGGCCAGGCTGGTGGGGGGGCTTGCCGAAGCGGAGTGCTGCACCGCCAACCTGCCTATCCACGGCAGCCAGGGAAAACCCCCTAGTGAGGGTTCGCTCGAACAGTACGGTGCCGATGGTGAGGCAATTAACAACCTAATTGCTGAAACTCCGGAACTGGGCCACCGTCTCCATGAGAGGCTCCCGTATCTGAAGGCGGAGGTGGTTCATGCCGTGCGCCGGGAAATGGCGCGTACGGTCGAGGATGTTTTAGCTCGCAGAATGCGGGCTTTATTTCTCGATGCTGTGGCTAGTGTGGAAATGGTGCCCGAGGTAATTCAAATGATGGCCGCAGAATTGGGGCGGGGAGATGCTTGGCAGGAAAGCCAGCTTGCAGACTATCGGAAACTGGCCTCAGCCTATGTTCTCCAATAATAACCATTTGGCTGTTTATTGATGTCGCATTTCAGAGGTTGCATAAACTTAGTGCTTTATTGCTGTCGTTCAGGTGCATATGACCTTTCTCTTCCGAGCGAAGCGAAAACATGGTTGGTTTTTTTGAGACTTATGGTTTCTCAGGGAATTTTCTGCTGATAACCTGGTGCAGGCGGGTGTGCTCTTCAGTCAATTGCAGCATGAGAACATCTAATTCTTCTTTGCGGCCGGCTTTGGCGGCTTTTTCCATGGAAAAGGCGGTTTGTTTCAAGGCGTAAGCTCCGATATTGTCAGCCGCTCCCTTAATCTTATGGGCCTGTTTACCAGTATCCTCGATATTTTCTTTTATCAGCTCTTTTTCGAGCATACTGATCTGGGTTGGCAAATCCTGAATGAATTCTTTTATGATGGTGGTCGCAAGCTCCTCATCCCCCATGAGACGGTCAACCAGGACTTGGTAATTTAAAATCGGGGACTCGCTGTCGACAAAGATCTCAGGCGCTTGTTCCGGGGTTGCGGATGTATTGCCGGTGTTGACAATTTTTTCGGTTTCGCCGTTTTCATCCTTGGTTATTGAATTATTGTTTGCGTCGGTTTCCATTGACAACCAGCGATCAACGATTTCCTGGAGGGCCTTGGCGGCCACCGGTTTGGCGATATAGTCATTCATCCCGGCTGCCAGGCATTTCTCCCGATCGCCGCTCATGGCGTTGGCAGTCATGGCAATGATGGGAATCCGGCTGAAAGCATGGGATGATTGGCGAATGGCCTGAGTGGCTTCGTAGCCGTCCATTACCGGCATCTGGACATCCATAAGAATCAGATCAAAAGAGTTGCTTTCCAAAAGCTGAAGGGCTTCCTTGCCGTTTTCAACGGCCCTGGCCTGATAGCCGAACTTTTCCAGCAGGCTCAAGGCCACCTTCCGGTTAGTCAGGTTGTCTTCTGCCAGCAGAATACGCGCTGTTTCTCTGGAAATCTTGACAGGTTTGACGCCCATGGTGCGAGGTTGTTTACGGTTATCGGTTTCACAGCTCAGTTCCTTCCCAAAGATATCCAACAGGACATCAAAAATCTGAGACTGTTTTATCGGCTTGGTCAGATAGGCGTTAAAACCCGCCTCTCGTGCCCGTGAAGCATCTCCACGCTGGGCGCTGGAAGTCATAAGAAGAAGATGGGTTTTGGCAAGGCGGGGGTTGTTTCTGATAGCTTGGGCCAGTTCTTCCCCGTTCATTCCCGGCATCATGAAGTCGATAATGGCAAGTTCGAAAGGAGTGCCTTTATCGACCGCTTGATTTAACAGATCAAGTGCCTCCTGGCTGTTTTCAGCCAAGGTTGTAATACACCCCCAAGAGTTAAGGTAAGAGCCCAGGATGCTGCGGTTGGTGGCATTGTCGTCCACGGCCAGAATCCGCTTGCCCTGCATGTTTTTAGGCAGTTGACCGCGTGAATGTACCTCCCTCCCCGACGGCTGTTTGCCAAGTTTAACGGTAAACCAGAAAGTGGAGCCACGACCCAACTGAGTATCCACGCCAATTTCGCCGTGCATCAGTTCCACCAGATGTTTACTGATCGCCAGACCGAGGCCGGTACCGCCATATTCCCGCGTGGTTGAACTGTCAACCTGGGAAAAGGATTTGAAGAGGCGGTCAAGCCGGTCTTTGGCGATGCCGATACCCGTGTCGCTGACGGCAAAGCGCATCGCAACCTGATTTGAGGTTTCGGTTTGCAATTCGGCCTGGATTGATATCTCGCCTTTGGAGGTGAATTTGAGGGCATTGCTACCGAGGTTGAGAAGAACCTGACGCAGCCTGCCCGGGTCGCCGATAAGTTCGCAGGGTAAGTCGGGGTCAATATGACAGGTCAGTTCCAGACCTTTTTGGGCAGCTTTAAAGCTGAGCAGTTCCGCAATTTCTTCAATCGTTTGGTGGAGGTCAAAATCCAGGGCTTCCAGGTCGAGCTTTCCTGCTTCTACTTTTGAATAATCGAGAATATCGTTGATGACGGTGAGAAGAGACTCGGCACTTGACTGAACGATCTGAGCGTAGTCGTGCTGCTCGGCACTTAAAGGGGTTTCGAGGAGCAAGCCGGTCATGCCGATAACGCCGTTCATGGGGGTGCGGATTTCGTGGCTCATGTTGGCCAAAAATGCGCTTTTGGTTTTGTTGGCCAATTCGGCTTCTTCTTTGGCAACGGTCAACTCGTAGGTTCGTTTTTCGACCAGGGTTTCCAGGTGGTTGCGATAGTCTTGCAGTTCAGCTTCAGTCCGCTTGCGATCGCTGACGTCCCTGCCAACTGCCAGGATTCTTTCTTTCCCGTCCATTACAGTTTTTCGCAAGGTATTTTCGAGCCAGAAAATTTCACCGTTGCGGCGCCGGGCATGCCATTCGAAAAGAGGTGCCAGGCCGCTTCGGGCCTGGGATAAATAGATCATGGCATTGGCATAGGTATAAGGAGAGCTCCCCATACTCAGGTTCCCAATGTCGAGGCTGGTCATTTCTTCGATAGAGTAGCCGAACAGTTCACAGGCCTTGTTGTTAGCGCTGACGATCTTTCCGTTATCGGGGTCGAGAATGTAGATGGCGTCGCTGACGCCGTCAAAAATTGTGCGGAATTTCTTTTCGTTTTCAGCCAGTTCGTCGATCTTTTGGTGAATCTGGTTTTCCATGTCGACCAGGACGTTCAATAGGGGTTGAAATTCCCGGAAGCTTTTCGGGGTGGTGCCGGTACCCCTGCGGGAGTTGGAACCGAAAGCTTTGGCAATGGAACTCAACTCTGCGACGGGACGTTTGAGAAAAAGGCGGATGAGGAAGAAGCTGCTCAGGACAATGCCAATCAGTACAGCGGCAAGGATGACGCCGCTGGCCAGAAGCAGGGTTTCCGTTTTTTCCTGCAACGCTCTTGAGGAAAGCTGGAGTTCGACGGCACCTATTTTCTCCTTTTCGAAATAGATGGCGATGGTTCGGGAGAGGGTGCTTTGGTCGCCTGTCTTTTGGGAAAAGAGGACTCTGCCATCAGCGTCACGGATGGTGACGGCGTTGAAGGCTTGATCCTCCATCAGGGTTTGACCGATTCTGCTGATAGTGAGTTCGTCCAGGTTCCAGAGAGGCAGGCTCAGAACGCCTTGAAGGTATTTTTCAGACTGTTCCGCTTTTTGCTCGATTCCGGATTTGGCTCGGTTGACGGCATCAAAAAAGAATCCTCCTCCTGCCAGCAAGGTGACAGCGAAAACTACGGCAGTCAGAGCCCAGATCAGCCTGCCGGCCAGGGAGGGTGCAGAATGAATCAAGTTTTTGGTCATGTGTCCCGAAGCTCTATTTTTTAGTGGTCCTATTTTTTTACCGGAAAACGGCTCGTTGGCAGGGTGAAGAATTTTTAAGTCTTGATTGGTTATTATGCGATTGTTGGGCCAATCAAGCTTTTTTATCAGGGTTTTCAAGAAGCTGGAACCCCTTAAATTTCCAAAAGAATGTTTCAAAACAATAAAATTTAACGTCAGCTAGATTTTTCCGAAAAATTTTACCATGCAGAGAGCACCTTCGCCAGTCAGCTGACGCAACAGCCAGCATTCAAAACACTTGGATATTCTGAAGTTTATAGTTACCTACAAAAGAATTTTAGAGGATTGGAGAGCTTGAGGTCCGGAGATATTGCTACTTAAAAACAGATAGATAAGGGGCTTTTCCCTGCATGCCATCATCCGGCCAAGGGGGAATTGTTTAGACAAGGAAAACTTGGGCAGTAATGGCTCTTTTGTTGTTGACGGGAAAGAAAACAAAAAATTATTGTTTTGATTTTTCATGGAGGTGGACTGGGGAGTTGTTGAGGCAGCGATACGCGATTGATCCCAGTAAAATCATTCGAATCACCGGGCGACTGGATATCGCGGTTCTCCAACCCGTTCCAATTGTTCATTGTTTTGCGCCTCTGATGGCTTCATTGAGTTGTTTCATGAAACCGGGATTTTTTTTGAGGAATTTTTTGGATATATAGATGCCGAAGGGTTTTTCCTCTTGCAACTTCATTTTGAACCGGCTGGAGGAAAGTTTGGCTTCCGAGACGCTGTTCAGGAAAACTGATTCGGAAAGAAAGACCGCATCCAGTCTTTTGTTGGTCAGTAACAGGGGCAGCTTTTTGAATTTCAGGATGGGGTTGATGCGTTGGTAGCCGTTTTTTTCAAGCCACAGCTGGGTATTGGTATGGAGCGCTGTCCCCACCAGGGCAGTGGTTTTGAAGTTTGGAGTCCAAGGGTCCATGTAACGGTCGGCAGTGAAAAACCAACTCCATCTGTTGAACAAAACAGGTTCTGAAAAAACCGCGATATTGTCTCTTTCCTTATTTTGGGTGGCAAGGAAAAAGCCGTCTGCTCTTCCGTTCTCGGTTTCTTTAAACGCCCGGCCGTAATTAGGGACCTGTTTCAAGGAATATCTTATCTCCATATTGTCTAATACAATTTTGACAAGGGTGCCCCCTCTCCCTTGAATTTCTTCGTTTTCGATGTTGGTATAGGGCTCAAATTTGGGGACCGCAAGAATGATGTCGGTTTCCCCAAAACCGGGAACCGGGCTCATGAGGCCGATGCTGAAAACCACCAATAACGCAAAAAGTCTCATTTTCCCAACCCTTTGTCATCGAGTTTTCAATTTGAGCAGCGCCGGGCAAATATAATTAAGCATACTATATTTTTTAAACTATTTAGCCTGGGTGCCGCGAGGCCATCCACCAACAAGGTGAATAGTTGCTATTTTTAAAGAGTTTCTCGAAATCTTACAAAGACTCAAGAATCAAGGGACCTCTCTCTGCCAGGAGGCGAGGCAAATGGCTCTGCCCCCTTTTGTTTCGATGGTTGCCCCTTGTGCCGACGGTGATAAACTTTGACATGAGAGAAATTTTAATAAAACGGTTGAAGAATACTTTTTTGAGGTGGTTATGGAATTTTTGGAGAAGCTGGGCATAGAAAAGAATAACTTCGGGGCCTGTACGGGCAGAAAGTGGTATATGCCGAAGACCGGTGAATTGATTGCAGTCTCTTCGCCCGCAGATGGCAAGCTCATCGCTTTTGTCCGGCCGGTATCCAATGAAGAATATGAAACGGTTGTAAAGACTGCTCAGGCGGCCTTTTCTCACTGGCGCCTGGTTCCGGCGCCGAAACGGGGGGAGATCGTCCGGCAGATCGGGCTTAAATTACGCGAGCATAAAGAGGATCTCGGCAGACTGGTATCCTACGAGATGGGTAAGTCCTTACAGGAGGGCCTGGGCGAAGTTCAGGAGATGATCGATATCTGTGACTTTGCCGTCGGTCAGTCGCGCATGCTTCACGGGTTTACGATGCATTCCGAGCGGGCGCATCACCGTATGTATGAGCAATATCACCCCGCAGGCATAATCAGTATCATTACCGCCTTTAACTTCCCGGTCGCCGTTTGGGCCTGGAATGCCATGATCGCTGCGGTCTGCGGCAATGTGTCGATCTGGAAACCGGCGACCCAGGTGCCCCTTTCGGCTATTGCTACCCAGAAGATTATCGGCAAAGTCCTGAGGGAGAACGATCTTCCCGAGGGCATATTTTCTATGATCACAGGAGAAGGGTCTGTTATCGGCGAATCCTTGCTCAACGATCGCCGCATTCCTTTAATCTCTTTTACCGGATCGGTGCCCATTGGCCGCCATGCAGCCGAGGTGGTTGCCAAACGTCTGGGTAAAACCATTCTCGAGTTGAGCGGCAACAACGCCGTTATCCTGACTGAACATGCTGATCTCAAATTGGCCCTGCCGGCAGTTGTTTTCGGTGCTGTGGGAACAGCCGGACAACGTTGTACCACGACCCGCCGGCTCATTATTCATGATGCTGTTTACGACAAGGTCAAGTCGGTGCTGCTTAAAGCTTACCAGGGCTTGCGTATCGGCAACCCCCTGGATGAAAAGAACCATGTTGGACCGCTCATCGGCATGGGTGCAGTGACCGCTTTCAACAAAGCTCTGGAAGCAGTTGAGGAACAGGGCGGACGCATTTTGTTCGGAGGAGATACCTTGGACGGGCCGGGTTATGAGTCCGGCTGTTACGTTGTCCCGGCTCTGGTGGAAGCTGAAAATGATTTCCCCATTGTTCAGGCTGAAACCTTCGGTCCGATCCTTTATCTCATCCGCTACAAGGGGAGCGTCACTAACGCCATTGCCCTTCAGAATGACGTCAGGCAGGGGCTTTCATCCGCAATTTTTACCACGGACATGCGTCAGGCCGAGGAGTTCCTGGCTGCGACCGGCTCCGACTGCGGAATCGCCAATGTCAATATCGGTACTTCCGGCGCTGAAATCGGTGGGGCCTTTGGTGGGGAAAAGGAAACCGGTGGCGGGCGGGAGTCAGGTTCCGACGCCTGGAAGGCTTACATGAGGCGTCAGACCGTGACCATCAACTACGGAAAAGAAATGCCGCTGGCTCAAGGCATCAGGTTCGATTTGGAAAACTGAGTTAATAATTAAGTGGTATTCATTTGTTACGACCCGGAAAAAATTCAGGAGGTGCCGGTGATTGAACCCCAGGATGTCAAGAAAACTCTCTCCCGCCATATCCTGACCGAAGGCTTCGACATGATCCTTGATCCGGACAGATCCTCAGGATCATGGTTTGTGGACCAGCGAAACGGCGACCGTTATCTCGATTTTTTCAGCATGTACGCAAGCATGTCCGTCGGTTACAACCATCCGTCCCTAGTGGCTGCGCGTGATGAACTTGGGCGCCTGGCAGTCAACAAGCCTTCCAATTCGGATGTTTACACCCAGGCCATGGCTGAGTTCATGGCGACCTTTTCCAGGGTGGGCATCCCCGAGTACCTCCCCCACGCCTTCTTCGTCGAAGGTGGCAGTTTGGCGGTGGATAATGCTCTTAAAGCGGCTTTCGATTGGAAGGTGAGGAAAAATCTGAAAAATGGTGACAAAGACATCAGCGGGCACCGTATCATTCATTTTCGCCAGGCGTTTCATGGACGCAGTGGCTACGCTCTATCCCTGACCAACACCTTCGACGCGCGCAAGACCAAGTATTACCCCAAATTCGGCTGGCCTCTCGTGATCAATCCAAAAATCATTTTCCCTCTTGACGAGCGCAGTCTTGAAAGGGTCCAGGCTCTGGAGCACGAAGCTCTGAAGGAAATTATGGAAATCGTCGACAGGGAAGGACCGGACATCGCTGCCATTATTATTGAGCCGATCCAGGGGGAAGGTGGGGACAACCATTTTCGCGGCGAATTTTTGCAGGCGTTACGCAGCATTTGTGATGAATTCGGTATCCTGTTCATATTGGATGAGGTTCAGACCGGCGTCGGTTTGACGGGAAAATTCTGGGCCCATGAGCACTTTGACGTGCGGCCGGATATCATGGCTTTCGGCAAAAAAATGCAGGTCTGTGGCATTCTTGCCTCCAATCGCCTCGATGAAGTCGAAAACAATGTTTTCAAGGAAAAAAGCCGCATCAGTTCCACTTTCGGGGGTGGGCTCATCGATATGGTACGTTGCAACCATATTCTGGGCATCATTGAGAAGGAAAACCTGGTTGAAAATGCCCGCAAACAGGGCGAGCGTCTCCTTGCCGGGCTTCAAGAATTGGCCCGCGATTTTCCCCATCTGGTTTCCAACCCCAGGGGGCGGGGTCTGATGTGTGCCTTTGATGCACCGGACAGCGATGCCCGGGATCAGATGGCCAGGGCTTTTCTGCGGGAAAAACTCCTCATTGTCGGCTGTGGAATAAAGAGCATTCGTTTTCGGCCCCACCTCATTGTCACTGACGATGAAATAGGGCAGGGGTTGGGTATTATCCGTGGGGTTCTGGAACGAGGAGGGTTCGAAAGCTGAAAAGGTTGCGGGTCGGGAGGAAATTGCAGGACCTCAAAGCCGGCAGGGTTTTGGCTGACGAAATTGATCTGCGAAAATTTTCTCGCGACCAGAGCATTTATGAAATAACACCCCTGGCAGTAGTTTTCCCTTCTGACCTGGAAGGACTCCAAAAGGTTATCAACTTCGCGAAAGAAGAAGGCTTTCCCCTTACTCCACGGGGAGGTGGTTCGGGTACGGCGGGCGGCGCCTTGGGTGAAGGGATCATCGTCGCCCTGGCGAGTGACGGTTTTTTCGGAAAAATCGGTGCTTTCAGTAGATCAGGTGAAAGCATCTTCGTTCATGCCGGCGCGGGAGTTTTTCATGGGGATTTTCAAAGATGTCTTCGGGAACGGGGGTTATTTCTGCCCGCCGATGTCTCGAGCGCCGGAATCAGTCAGATCGGCGGCAATATTGCCACCAAAGCGAGTGGTCCCCATGCTTTGAGGTTCGGTTCCATCGACCGCTTTACCGAACACGTGGAATTTTTTTCCGCCCGGGGAGAGCTGGTTAACACTGCGGACCCAACCACCATTCCAGAACGTTTTCGCGACGGGTTGCAGGATATGGCCAACCGCCTTTTGAAAAATGCCAGCGCCTGGAACTTCCTTAAAGGGCGGGAAGGGATGAAAGTTGCCAGTGGCTACAATCTTTTCCCCTTTATCCGGAAGCTTCCCCCGGGGGAATTGTTGGCACAGCTTCTGGTCGGGAGCAATGGGACCCTGGGGTTGGTAACCGCAGCAACCCTCCGAGTTGTGCCTTATGACCCCGGACGGGAGACCATGCTCCTCTTTTTTGACGATCTGCAGGAGGCCGGTAGAGCGATAGTTGCCATTCGGGATGCGGGTGTGGCGGCCGTTGAGATCATGAACCGAAAGACGGTCCGCATCCTTCAAAAGAGAACCGCAGCCGGCGAGGTGTTGACCCACGATGCCCATGTCCTTTTTATAGAATTTTCAGGGCCGGGCGGCCATGACGCCGTTGCAGAGGTTCGAGGTATTCTCAAGGCCGGGGGCTACCGCACTTTGGCAGACCCGGTTATTGGTACGGTTGAGGACGAAATTGAAAAACTATGGGAAGCGCGCAGGCAGATCCTTTGGCTGATCCGAAACCCGGCCCCTCACCTGAAGGCGCTCTCAGTGGTCAATGACGTGGGCGTTCCCCTCCGGCATCTGGCGGATTTTATCGTGGAAGTGGAAAAAGTTTTTGAAAACCACGGTCTTGAAACCATGATTTACGGTCATGGGGGTAGCGGCAACCTCCATCTTCGCCCTCTTTTTGATGTGACCCGCAGCGACCTGCCGGAGGCCATTAAGCGTTTGACGGATGATGTTTATGAGGTCGTATTCCGGTTCGGCGGTACAGTATCCGCCGAACATGGTACCGGTCGGCTTCGGATCGCCTATCTCCAGCGGGAGTGGGGCGATGCTCTCTATGGTTTTATGCAGGAGTTGAAAGCCCTTTTCGATCCGCAGGGTTTGTTGAACCCGGGCGTCATGTTCGGAGAGCAGGGTTTCAGCCGGCATTTGCGCAAAGATTTCTCAGCACCATAGGAGATAAGGTTATGGAAAACAGCGGGGCTTTTTACTGGGAACGCCATCCCGAAGCGGAGGCTCTTTTTCTCCATTTTCTTGATGATTATAAAAGAAACAACGGTTTCCTGGCCGACTTCGAAAAAAAACTGATCTCCCGCACCAGCTCCCGAATGCTTGATTTTGTCGACCATATTCTGGTGCGGGATTCGAAAGAGATCAGGGACAGGCTCGGCAATCTTGGTTTTGGCAGGAAGGAAGAGGCCGAAGCTGTGGCCTGGTCTCATCCGGGGGCTCTTTTGCCGAAGGTGATTCTGGTCGACAGTTCCGCGGGACAACATCCGGGGGCTGCCTTGCGGGTGGAAAGCATAGAAAGCTTTCTTCGCGCCAACGAGTTGAAGGCCGATATTGAAGGGCCGCCTCTCAGCCCTTTTCGGCGGGGGTTGATCAGCGAAGAAAAACAAACGGTTTTGTGGGTTGTGGAGCGCCGCGGAACCTCCGGCTTTGCCCCCATTTCCCCGGACGATGAGTATCCCCAGGATTATGCCCGGGGTATGGCAAGCTGGAAAAATCTGCTCCGGGAAGAAAATGACGACCAGGTTTTCAGCGATATGGCCCGGGTTGCCGGGGGCCTGGTGGCAAAATTGGGGGTCGGGCTTGCGGCCCATATCGTCTGTCTGTGCGAAAGGGATTATTGGCTGTCCCGGAATTTTGCCGGCCGGGCGCAGAAACAACGTCAGGATGCCCTCGGGCTGGGTTGGGCGAACCATGACCACCATACCTTTCGCAGCTCCCGGCGCAACTTTTCCAAACTCATCAATCTCTTTTTGCAGCTCGGTTTTCATAAGCGCGAACGTTTTTACGCCGGTAGAGATGCCGGCTGGGGTGCCCAGGTTATGGAACATTCGGAGGCTGGTCTGGCCCTCTTTCTCGATGTTGATCTGACGCCCGAGGAAGTAAATGTCGATTTCTCAAAGGAGGAGCTGAAAGAACAGGACAGCCTCGGGACGGTGGGATTGTGGTGCGCCCTTCACGGAGATTCCATTCTCAAAGCTGGAATGCATCATCTGGCTGCGCGTTTCGAGTTCGAACAGCTCTTGGAAGACATGGCCGGACATGAGGTTAATTTCATGGCTCCTTTTAGTAACTTCCCATATCTCAAGCAGGCTTTCAGTGTTGCGGAAATGTGGCAGGTTTCCCCAACCAGGGCGCAAAGGCTTCTTCAGGCGAAGCTCATCAGCAATGAACAAGCAGCAAAGTTCCTTGAGCGGGGCTCGGTCGGCAGTCATTTGGAAAACATTGAGCGCCGAGAGGGGTATAAGGGCTTCAACAAGAAGAATGTGAGTGCTATTATCCAGGAAACCGACCCGCGAAAATCCTGACCGGGTGAGAAACAGGACAACCAGTTAACAGCCAAAGAAAAAGCGGAAGATCGTATAAGCGATCTTCCGCTTTTTGGTTTTTTGAGGGTTTCCCCCTGTGGGCGTTTTTTGCCAAAACTTACCTTGAGCCGGTGTCCCGAGACGATGAGCAACATTCATTCCCCGCGGTCTGCTTCTTTTTTAAAGGGGAAGAACAGGGTGGGGGATAGCCTTGGTTATTTACAGGGGCTGAAAGCATGGCTGAAGTATGGGGGGAAGGGATGCTGAGAGGGTCTGAAAGCAAGTGGCGGAGTTAAATCTGGCTTCTCAATTTTGCCCAGAGAATGCCGAGAGATTCGTAAACAGCCCTTTCCGATTTATGGAGATTGAGAGCACTGGGAAACCAGGTGCTGAAGCCGGACCCATGGAGGTCTTTAACCAGATGATCCGTTGGGGCGGCAATGGGGTTCATGCCTGCTTTGCGGAAAAGCGCCATGGCCCGGGGCATGTGAGAGGCTGAAGTGACTAGGGCGAAGGGGTGATTTTCAACCAAGGCTCTGATCATCAGGGCTTCGTCCTTAGTGTCTTTGGATTCCGATTCAAGAATGATATCTTTTTCACTGACACCCAGTTCCAGGGCCAATTCCGCCAGGAGTTTCGCTTGAGGGTTGGGATCGCGAATGGTGCCTCCGGACAGAATCAGCTTGGCTTCGGGATATTGTCTCTGGATGCGTATGCCTTCGATGAGCCGGACGATCACTGGCTCGTTCAGTTGGCTGGTGATGGGAAGTTCGGTGTTTGTCACGTGACCGCCACCGAGGACCACGACAAACCTGATAGAGGATTGCGGTTTAAGTGAGGCTTTTCCTTCGGATATTTGTGTTTCAAACTTCGAATAGCGGTTTTCAAAGGGAAAAACAAGGCGGTTAGCAACGAAATTGCTGCTGAAAAGAAAAATCATCACCAGTCCGATGGAAACCAGGGCTTTGCCTGCTTTCTGTTTTTTTGTGAACCACAGCAGATAGAGCCCGGCCAGTGCAATAAGAAAGCAGAAAGGAAGGGGAAAAAGAAATTTTGACACAATCTTTTTGAATAAAAACATAATTTTAAACCTTTGAAGCGGGGAAATATTTCAAAAGGTTCCATTCCCCGGGATAGTAATGCCGTTACTCCTGCTCAGGTTTCATTATAGGTATGGCCTTCTGAAAAGGAAAGGAGACCGGCGGATTTGCAGCTCAAAATTTACTATCAAGTTTCGAGCAGGATGCACGGCATCAGTATCCTCGGAAGGGGTTCGGCTATGACGAGCCATGTGCTGGGGACAGCGCCGGATTTGAATCCGGACAGGTGAGGCTTTGAGGTGTCTTGAGCTGGAAAACTCACCTGTTAAAGGTGAGTTTTCCAGCTATCCATAAGAGTTTCTGTGCTGCGAGTAATTTGGGTTTTCCTGTTGCTATTGCAGCTGCTCATGGTATTTCTGCACCGAAAGGACTTCCGGTTCCGCCTTGAGCCGCTCTTCAATGCCGTTCACGGTGGCTTCGGCGGCGGCCAGGGTCGTTACGTAAGCTATCCCATGCTTGATGGCGGCTTTGCGCAGGTAGGAATCGTCTTCGCTGCCGAGCTTGCCGATGGGCGTGTTGATGATCAGCTGGATTTCACCGTTCTCGATGGCATCGACGATATGCGGCCGTCCCTCGTGGAGTTTGAGAATCGGCTTTGCCTCGATCCCCGCACGGGCAAACCACTGCTGTGTTGCCGCAGTGGCCAGGAGGGAAAAACCGCGCTCCTGCAGGCGTCTGGCCAATTCGGCCGCTTTCGGTTTCTCTGCATCGATCACCGAGAACAGGGCCGTGCCCGAGGTGGGCAGGGTCTGTTTGGCGGCATCCTGGGCTTTGTAGAAGGCCAGGCCGGGGGTCCGGGCGAGGCCGAGGACCTCTCCTGTGGAACGCATTTCGGGACCGAGGACCGGATCAACCTCGGGGAACATGTTGAACGGGAAGACCGATTCCTTGACCCCGTAATAGGGCGGTTTGACCTCCGTGAGGTTTTCTTCCTTGAGCTTTTTCCCGAGCATGATGCGGGTGGCGACGCGGGCCATGGAGAAGCCGCATACCTTGGAAACCAGGGGGACGGTCCTGGAGGCGCGAGGATTGGCCTCGAGAACGTAAACCGTGTCGTTGCAGATAGCGTACTGGATGTTCATGAGGCCGACCACGTTCATGGTTTTGGCGATCCGCTGGGTATAGTCGCGAATGGTTTCAATGTGTTTTTCAGGGATATTGACCGAAGGCAGGACACAGGCCGAATCCCCCGAGTGGATGCCGGCCAGCTCGATGTGTTCCATGACGGCGGGAACAAAAGCGTCGGTGCCGTCGGCGATGGCGTCGGCTTCACATTCCAGGGCGTTCTCGAGGAAGCGGTCCACCAGGATCGGCCGGTCGGGAGTGACCCCGACGGCGGCTTCCATGTACTGGCGGAGCATGGCCTCGTCATGGACGATTTCCATACCCCGGCCGCCGAGTACATAAGAAGGGCGCACCATGAGGGGGTAGCCGAGACGTCCGGCAATGGTTACGGCATCTTCGGTCGTTACCGCCATGTCCGAGGCCGGCATGGGAATTCCCAAGGAATCCATGATTGAGCGGAAGCGGTCGCGGTCCTCGGCCAGGTCGATGGTTTCGGGGCTCGTTCCGAGAATCGGGACGCCGGCCGCTTCAAGTTCGCGGGCGATATTCAAGGGCGTCTGGCCGCCGAACTGACAGATCACTCCTTGGGGTTTTTCCTTCTCATAAATGCTCAGAACGTCTTCCACGGTGAGCGGTTCGAAATAGAGCTTGTCCGAGGTGTCGTAATCGGTGGAGACGGTCTCCGGGTTGCAGTTGACCATGATGGTTTCAAAGCCTTCGTCCCGCAGGGCAAAGGCTGCATGCACGCAGCAGTAGTCAAACTCGATGCCCTGGCCAATGCGGTTGGGGCCGCCCCCGAGAACCATGATTTTGCGGTTGGCAGTGACGGTAGTCGCATCGGGAGCGTTGTAGGTGGAGTAGTAGTAGGCGGCATTCTCGACGCCGCTGACCGGAACCGGCTCCCAGCATTCAGCCATTCCGAGGGCCAGACGCCGTGAGCGGATTTCAGCTTCGGGCATTCCCAGAAGCTGGGCCAGGTAGCGGTCGGCAAAGCCGTCTTTCTTGGCCTGGATGAAGAGTTCGTCCGGCAGTTGCCGGCCTTTGAAGCTGAGGATCTGTTCCTCCACTTCAACCAGTTCCTTCATCTGTTCGATGAACCAGTGTTTGATCTTGGTTTTTTCGAAGAGCTCCTCGACTGTCGCCCCCTTGCGCAGGGCTTCGTACATGATGAACTGGCGCTCGCTGGTCGGAGTGGCCAGGAGGACCATCAACTCTTCCTTGCTTTTGCCGTTGAAGTCCCTGGCGAAGCCGAGTCCGTAGCGTCCCTGCTCCAGGGAGCGGATGGCCTTCTGGAAAGCTTCCTTGTAATTCTTGCCGATGCTCATGACCTCGCCGACGGCCCGCATCTGGGTGCCGAGCTTGTCCTCTACGCCTTTGAATTTCTCGAAAGCCCAACGCGCAAACTTGACGACGACGTAATCCCCGGAAGGCGTATATTTTTCCAGCGTTCCGTCGCGCCAGTAGGGGATCTGCTTCATGGTCAGGCCGCCGGCCAGTTTGGCGGAAATGAGGGCAATGGGGAAACCGGTTGCTTTCGAGGCAAGCGCCGAAGAGCGGGAAGTCCGGGGATTGATTTCGATGATAACGACGCGGCCGGTCTCGGGGTCGTGGGCGAATTGGATATTGGTTCCGCCGATGACACCGATGGCGTCGACGACGCGATAGGAGTAGTCCTGCAACCGGGCCTGAAGTTCTTCACTGATGGTCAGCATGGGGGCGGTACAGAAGGAGTCGCCGGTGTGAACGCCCATGGGGTCGACGTTTTCGATGAAACAG
>JAFGRU010000127.1 GCA_016934985.1 Deltaproteobacteria bacterium | reverse complement strand
GTTTTTCCATCCTATTCGAAGGCAGAATGCCAGCTTACTGACAACTAAAACCCAAGCCATTTACACAAAATGATTTACACCGCCCCCTGAAATCCAGCAACTATTACCGATTATTTTAGGCAACTGCGATAAGAGGTATCAAGAACAATCTTGCCGCCACATTCCCTGCAACTTAATACTCCGATTTATCAACTGACTTGCGCTCGTCTGGACTTCTTTGGCGGGTCAACTTTTTGTCCTGCCGGGAAAAAAGTTCTCAAAATTTGCTCTTTCCCCGGAAACCTTTCTGAAAAGGGTTTTACCAAGGTTAAAATGTTACTTTTGGGTAAAACCTGCCTTCTCCCCCTATTTTAGGGGATTTCTTTGCAAACAAAATTATTTTTCTAAACTTTTGTTAAAACCTTGCCATTCCCAAAACATTTCTTTGAAATCGAGTTTAACCATTGTTTACAACAGGTTATATACAAAATCCAAGTTGGTATCATTGTTGTAATATAAATTAACTAATAAACCATATGTTTAAAGAGGACGACTCCATAGTTTTTAATACCAGGCTAAAGAAACCGGAATCTGAAAATTGGTAGATTGAAAAGATAAGACTGGCACCGGCCATTTAAGAAGTCAGACAGGAAGCCCTGTTTTGTAGCAATTGATCATTCTTGCGGGGAGCTTTCCGGTTTGGGGCTGGCTTATCAATTATCTGAAAAATTTATTCTTTTGAGAGGTTACATGGCTTACAGATTGGGAGAGATCCTGGTAAATGAAAAATTAATCACAACGTCCCAACTGGATGAAGCTTTGGAATATCAGGCTCTTTACGGAGGGAAAATAGGAATCATCCTGATCGAGATGGGCTTTGTCAGGGAAGAAGATATCGCCCGGATGTTGAGCAGAAAGTTTGAACTGCCATTTATTAAGCCTGAAAGGCTCAAACATATTCCGGCGGAGGTAATTGCCCAGATTCCCTCAACAATCGCTGCTCGCCACTCCATCGTTCCCATTGCTATGAACGGGGAAACATTGACCGTGGCCATGGCCAACCCTACCGACCTGGAGGTTATCGAGGAAATTGCTTTTCGCACCGGCCTTGAGACTTTTCCGGTGGTTACTCCGGAGCTGAGTCTTTCTCATGCGTTGAAAAAGTATTATAAAGTTGAGCGACAGCTGCGACCTGTTCCTGAAAGAATGGTGGCAAACCAGATTTTAAATGGACAGACGTCTCACGGAATCCATCCGCCTCAAGTAGAACCCGGGATCAAAAAAAAGGCGGACAGCCACTTGAAATTGGTTAGGAAAAGTGCCGAAACTTCAATGCAGTCTGGCAGTGCGGGTATTCTCACATTTAAAGAAGCTTCAGTTGGGTTGGTAAATACAACAAGTCGGCATGATGTCGCAGCCATCTTGATTCACTTTGCGTCTCAAGTGTTCAAACGGACGGCGCTGTTTACGGTCCAAGGCAAATCGTCCTGGGGCTGGGTTGCCAATGTCGAAGGAACCATGGTCGAAAATTTTGACAAGGTTCAAATTCCACTTGATGATGCCTCTATTCTGAGAACTGTAGTGGATAGTAAAAAATTATTAGTTGGTCCCATCCCTTTTTCTCCTTTGAATGCCAGAATAATCTCTTCTTTTGGCGGACCTTCCCAACAGTCTGCTGGTTTGCTGCCGATTACTATCGGGGGAAGGGTCGTTGCCGTTTTATATGTGGACGGGGAGCGGGCCAACCTCACAGGGAACTTTGTTGAGTTGCAGCAGCTTGTTGCCAAAGCTGCCATGGCACTGGAAATTCTTATCCTCAAGAATAAAATTGTAACGCTGTAAACCTTTTTCTCTCCTCCACCGAGAAGAACAGAAGGTTTTTTCTATCTCTGTTGAAAAAGGGGACAGAGAAAACTGAAAAATTAGGTTCAAGACTGGATTTTTCTTGCGATAAGCGGGACAATTTTCAGTTTTTTATTACCGGAAATCCATGTCTATCCTTTGGTCAAGACACCAGCTTAAGAAAGCCGCCCATCCCCGGCATCTGCCAGCTGAGCCCGGTTTTTTAGATAAATGTTGCTTCCCTCCACCTGGATAAGTCTCTCCCCCGTCATTTTTTTCAGTACCCTGGACAAAGCTTCGGGGGTGATGCCGATAATTTTGGACAGCTCGCGGTAGGAGACGTCGAGAGTAACCTTCCCATCCTTTTCCCTGCTCAGGAAATAGGCGGCCAGCCTGGAGGGTACCTGCTTGAGGGATAAGGAATCGATCAGATCCATGGCCTCTTTAAGGCGGCGCGACATGACCCGCATCATGTTCATCATGATGGACGGGTCTTCGCGCATAAGGTGCTCGTACTCCCGCGGGCTGATAAACAATATTTCGCTGTCTTCCAGGGCAGCCAGACTGCCCGGCAGCCTGCCACCGCAAAATACGGAACAGAGGCAAAAAGGTTCTCCGGGGCCTAAAATGAAAATGGTCTGTTCCTTTCCCTCCTCAGATACTTTGAACAGCTTTACTTTGCCTGTCAGCAGAATATGCATGCCATGGGCTGTCGTAGCCTCGCTGAAAAAGAGAGCCTTTTTAGGTAATGGCGATACGATGGCGTGTTCAATCAGCCTGTCGAGTTGCTCCTCCCGGAGTTCTGAAAAAAGGGGGAATCCAGCAACAATTTTCCGCAGTTTCGATTTTTTCATTTGTTTTTCTCAAAAAATATTATTTGTGTTGATCGAGATCAATGCACTTTTCTCCCGTATCTGTAAAACTCGGTGAAAACAACACAAGGAGGTGTCTGTGGTCAGTGCCAATGCCAGCGGCCTATGCCGGTAATAAAATAGGAGGGTCAACCATCTGATGCTTTTAGGGGCCAATGGATTTTCCATCAAGAGAGATTACTACAGAAAAGGAAGAAATGATGTTGCAAATATTGAAAAAATTTTCCACAAACCTGATTGTGGCAATTCCCACTATGATGATAGCAGGTTTTATTTATGGGCTGTTTGCTGAAACCACCTGGCTTAAAAGCATGATCATCCCTTTTACCTTTCTCATGGTTTATCCCATGATGGTGACCCTGAAAATCAAAAAGGTCTTCGAGGGCGGAGATTTCAAGGCGCAAGTCATCACCCAGTTCATTAATTTTGGCATTGTCCCTTTTCTGGCATTTGGTGCCGGAAGATTTTTCTTCGAAGACCGGCCCTATATGGCACTCGGGCTTTTCCTTGCGGGACTGGTTCCGACCAGCGGTATGACCATCTCGTGGACGGGACTGGCCAGGGGCAACATGTCGGCGGCCATCAAGATGACGGTTATCGGTTTGATCTTCGGTTCTCTGGCAACACCTTTTTACGTTCAGGCGTTCATGGGTACGAATATTGAGATGAGCCTGGCGGCGGTTTTCAAGCAGATCCTGTTTATTGTTTTCCTTCCCATGGTGGCGGGCTATGCCACGCAGAGGTTTCTGGTCAACAGGTACGGTCAGGACGATTTCCAGAAAGTGCTGGCACCTAAATTTCCAGCTCTTTCCTGCCTGGGGGTTCTCGGCATCGTATTTGTGGCTTTAGCCCTTAAAGCCAAAACCATCGCTTCGGCACCTGAGATGCTTCTGAAAATCCTCGTCCCGCTGGTTCTGATCTACGCTGTGAATTTCGTATTGAGCACTGTCGTTGGCAAGGCGATGCTGCCCCGCGGCGATGCCATCGCCCTGGTTTACGGGTCAGTCATGCGCAACCTGTCCATTGCCCTGGCTATTGCCATCAATGCGTTCGGCGCCCAAGGATCCGATGCGGCCTTGGTTATTGCCATGGCTTATATTGTCCAGGTGCAATCCGCAGCCTGGTATGTGAAGTTCACGCCCAGCATCTTCGGTGAGCACAAGGAGCAGGAAAGCGCTCCGGCCCTGGTCCCGGCCGAGTCGACATCATAGACAGCGCCTGTGGGGGGAAAAACAAGGGATAAAATAAAACGAAAGCCCATCGATGAAGCAGAACAAAAATTAAGGTTGAGACAAATAAACCTGCGGAGGAAACGCCATGGAAAAACGGGATGTAATCATAATCGGCGGCGGGCCGGCCGGGCGCACCACAAACAGGAAGAAAGGTCTGCTGTGAATCAGGTCGCTTCCTGGTTTTGGGAACCGCACCCTTCAATTGAAAGAATATCGAACCCCCAGGATGTTGCATAGCGGTTCACAAGTCAAAATCCATGTATGAATTTACAAATATGCTCTCTTCAGGTTAATGCACAGTGTTGGTGCGAGTTCAGAAAAATGTACCGGTGTTCTAATATAAAAGGAGTCGATAAGATGGAAAATTACGAGATATTGGTCATAGGAGGCGGTCCTGCCGCCATTACAATTGCAAAAATTCTTGGCAAGAAAAAAATGGTCGGGGTTATCCGGCCTGAAGATCACTCCATGATTTATTGCGCCATGCCTTATGCCATTGAAGGTATCGTAGGCATGGAAAAAACACTTAAAAGTGATTCGCTTGTAACCGATGCCGGGGCCAAGCTTATCAGAGACAAAGTCAGCAGCGTTGATTTTGAAAAAAAGACCGTACTGACAGAAGGCGGCAAAGCCATAGGCTATGAAAAACTTGTTATTGCAACCGGTTCAGATCCTTTTCTTCCCCCCATTGAAGGAAATGACTACAAAGGCGTTCATGTTTTTAAGTCAGAACACGATCTGAAACAGATGAATGAAGCAGTCAAAGGAAAAAAACTGGAAAAAGCCGTTGTTGTAGGTGCGGGCGCCATAGGTGTCGAACTTGCCCTTGCCTTGCAGCAATGCGGCCTTGAAACACATATTGTTGATATGGCCGACAGTGTCCTGCCAAACCTGCTTGACCCTGACATGGCAGGTCCTGCAGAAGAGCAATTGGCAAAGGCGGGCTTGACACTGCACCTGGGCCAAAAAACAGAAAAAATTATCGGTGACGGCAAGGCGGAAAAGGTTGCACTGGATAACGGTGAAGTGATTGATCTGACCGGTGAAAACAGCTCTTACGGAATTGTGGCTTTCAGTGTCGGAATGCGTGCCGGGGTGGAAATTTTCCGCGAGACGAAACTTGAGATCGGCAGAACAGGAATTGTTATCGACAATAAAATGCGAACCAATATCCCGGATGTATATGCAATGGGTGACTGTGCCCAGTTTGTGAGCGGCATTACCGGCGAAATTTCAGAAGGTAAACTTGCAACCAATGCCGTACCCATGGCAAGAATGTTTGCCAAGAATATTCTTGGTGCAGGCAGGGAATACAAGGGCTTTTTCAACGGAGCCGCCACCAGGGTCGGGGATGTTTTTGTGGGCGGCACCGGGCTTAGCGAACAGGCTGCCCGCGGGAAATATAATGTTGTTACGGGGGTTGCTGAATTGACAACCACCTTTCCTATCATGCCGGAAGCAAAGCCTGTAAAAATGAAAATGGTTGCCGATGCCGATACGATGAGGGTATTGGGAGCCCAGGTCGTCAGCGGCAGCCCGGTCGCGGACAAGATTGACACCATCACCCTGGCAATTCAAAACGAACTGACTGTCAACGATCTGACAGAATTCAGTTATTCAGCACAGCCCTATCAATCATTTTTCCCTGCAAACAACCTGATTGTTGCCTGTGCGGAAGAAATTTTGTCCAAAACAGGAGAATAAAATGACAGGAACCTGCTTTTGGGGAGGAAATAATTACAAGATCACAAGCGGAAAGGGCTTGCAGTAATAAGGGGACGTTCGAAATATTTGTTTTTCATGGCGAAAAGGACGACAAGGGTAAGAGAAAGATTCTCAGCGCAAGGCTAAATTTTTGGCTGGATGTTCCATCAGGGCGATAAGCTCAACGGCCCGCTCCTTGAACTGGTTGATTTTCTTTTGGGGTACGGAGGCCTGCAGGGGAATGGCGGCCTTGAGGGGATTGACCGGCCGGTTATTGACATGCAGTTCAAAATGAAGGTGTGGTCCGGTGGAACGTCCGGTGTTGCCGGACAAAGCGATTCGTTGGCCACGGCTGACGCTCTGGCCGCGCCTGACCAGGATGCGGCTCAGATGCAGATAGCGGGTCGCATAATGGCCGCCGTGGCGGATTTCAACGTATCTCCCGGCAAAAGGATGGTTTGCCACCCGCGTTACCCTGCCGTCACCCGTGGCCAGGATCGAGGTACCTCGGGGCATGACAAAATCAACCCCGTTGTGCGGCGAAATTCTTCCGGTGACCGGATGACGCCGTGCCCGACTGAAATGGGAACTGACACGAAAGTGTCTTTTTGTAGGATAGCGACGGAATGCCCGGGCAAGGCTTTGCCCTTTTAGATCATAGTAGTTGCCGTCTTCAAACAGAAAAGCGCTGTGCAAACGTTGACGACGTATGATGCGCACGGCCTCGATGCGGCTTTGACCGGTAAATTGCCCCTTGACAAACTCCCGACTGCGCACAACCTGAAAACAATCGCCTCTTCTGATATCGCGGGAAAAATTCAGCTTTTCTTTGAAAATATCCGTAATTATGATGCTTTCCTGTTCACTCAGGCCGGAGTTGATAGCCGAGATAAAAAAGCTGCCCTCGATTTCGCCATCAATAACCTGCTGAAACCAGTCGCCGGGGGTGAGGATTTCCTTAAAGTCAAAGCTGTCCGCGTCCATGCGCTGATAGACGATGCGTTTACCGGGATGGACATAGAGCTCCATCTTGAGGAGCTGGCGGGTTTCCTCATCCAGGGTAAAGGTCAGAGTATTGCCCGGGCGCAGAATATCCAGTGCCAGGAGCTCCTCATCCGCCGCTACGATCTGGCATAAGGTGCCCTGGCTGATCTCGAAATGGTCAAAAATGGCGCTCAGATTATCCCCGGAGGCAATCGTCCAGGTGAAAAGGTGATCAGGTTCAGGCGATGCGACGGGCGACGGCGGCTGGACCTGCCCGTCGGCATCAGGACTTTGGGGTTTTTCCAAACATCTCGGTGACGCCGAGATCGGTTCGGGAACAGGAGCTTTTTTAAAGCAGGATTGAGAGAGACAGGAAATGATTAAAACCACCAAGCCCAGCAGCAATGGCCATAGCCATCGAAGGTTCGGAGGTTGCTTTTGCGTTTGGTTGCGTGGTGGCTTGAAGTTCTCGATCATAAAACAATCATGGTGACACCTCTTTTGCCGAATCTTGGCGAAGAGGCCGTTAACAATTTTGACTGGCAGCGGGAAAGATGATTTTCCCCCAGGCTGCCGGTCAGTCCTTTAGGATTGACCGGTATGTTAAACAAAAGTCAATGGACTGGAAAGAACAAATGGCTTTCAAACGCTGCGTTATGAGGAAAGCCAACCTGATATTGCAATCAAGGTGCCCTTTTTCCCTTCAAAATTTCATCGCCGCCGGAATCGATAAAAATAGTGTCTGAAATAACGCTGATTTTCAAGAATAATAAAAGCGAATAAAAATTGCTATAAAAGAAACGTAATTATTCAGCTTGTCGGCGCAATGCCTCGCATCGCCCATTCCAAGGGCTGCGTGAACCCATCCATGGGGCTTAACTGCCGCCATCCGGGCGGCAGGTGACCTTTCCATGGGCGACACGAGTCCTTGTGCTGAATAGTTAAAAAGAAACAAGGACAATTATCAGCTCAAGTTCAACATTCTTAAAGGAAAATTCCCTTTTTTTCGATTTGGAGAAATAGGAGATCACCCTTCTTTTCTCACCAATAAAAGCCCTTTTTTTCTTAGATAATCGAGTCCGAATATGAGGGGAATCCCCAGCCAGGCCAGTAGATAAACATCCAGGGCGACGGGGCCGGTGGCCAGGACTTTCTGTACCGGCGGGAAATAGAGGAGCGCCCAGGAAAAGACGATCTGGATGATAATGCCGAGGATCAGAAGGCGGTTCCGGAATATCCCCCCATCCAGCCCTGAGCGCGACCGGAAGCGTCTCCCCAGCAGGTTGCCGATCTGCATGAGGAGAATGGTGGCGAGGGCAATCCCCGTTGCCGAGCGGTACAGGGGATCGGCTGTTCCGAGGTCCTGGCCGTAATGCCATCCGCCCTGGATGAGGACGAGAAAGAACAGGGTCATGGACCACAGGGCTTCCAGCAGGCCGAGAAACAGGTAGCTGTGGCTGATGAGGGGCAGGGTCAGAAGCCCTTCGTTCTGGTCGCGGGGCGGGCGGTTCATCTCTTCCGCATCCGGAGGTTCCTGGCCGAGGGCCATGGATGGAATGATGTCGGTGCCGAGGTCGATGGAAAGAATCTGGATGACGGTCAGGGCGAGTGGTACGGGAAGAAGAACATAAAGCAGATAAGGCAGGATTTCCGGACCGTTGCTCACCAGAACATAATTGGTGAATTTTTTGATGTTGCTGAAAACCGTTCGCCCTTCCTCGATGCCGGCGACGATGGAGGCAAAATTGTCGTCGAGCAGGATGATCTGGGCCGAGGCCCGCGCCACGTCGGTGCCGCTTTCTCCCATGGCGATACCGACATCCGCAGCCCGGAGAGCCGGTGCGTCGTTGACGCCGTCGCCGGTCATGGCGACCACCCGGTCCATGGCTTTGAGGGCTCCGACGATCTTCATCTTCTGGTCGGGAGTGGAGCGGGCAAAAACCCTGACCCCGTCATCCAGCCGCCGGACCAGGTCTTTTTGACTCATTCGATCCAGTGCATCCCCGGTAATGACGATGCCCTTGCCCGTACCCGCCGGGACCATGCCGCATTTGACAGCTACAGCCCGGGCCGTATCCGGGTGGTCGCCCGTGATCATGATAACGTCGATCCCGGCGTTCCGGCATTTCTCAACGGCGGCAGGGACTTCAGGGCGCACGGGGTCTTCGATCCCCACAAATCCGGCCACAATGAGATCCTTCTCAAGTTCTTCCTGTGGGGTTTCGGAATAATCGCCCTCCGGCAATGTCCGGTAGGCCAGGGCAATGACCCGCAGTCCCGATGCGGCCATTTCGCCCATAATGTTCTCCGCCCTGTCGAGGCCCTCATCATCAACCTGTTGTGGCTTCCCCTCCTCTGCCCGGAGCTGGGAAACCATCGGACGCAAGTTTTCCCAGGCCCCTTTTACGGTGAATACCAGCTGGGAATTAACAACTCCAATGCCTGCGGCCCGGCGTTTTTCGGCATCGAAAGCGAAATGCCGAAGCCTGGCTTCCCCCACGGCACTGACATCCCCCTTCCCCTGGGAATATAATTCCGCAACGGCGACATCCAGCGGGTCTCCCGAAAAGCTCTCCTTTGTTTTTCGAACCTCGCTGGCGCAGAGAGCCAGTTCCAGAAGGAAGGTTCTTTCTTCGGCGCTGTCCAAGGATCGGTTTTCCAGAGAGGAAGTCAAATGGGTTACGGCCAGGCGGTTGCGGGTCAGGGTTCCGGTCTTGTCTGTGCAGATGACGTGAACGGCGCCCATGGCCTCCACCGCATTCAGACCTTTGACGAGAACGTTCTTGCGCGCCATGCGCAGACTTCCCATGGCCAGCGAAAGGGTGAAGGTGGGAAGCAGCCCTTCGGGAACATTGGCGACGATAATCCCCATCATGAAGACAAGATTGACCCACCAGGAACGTCCGCTGAACACCCCGTAGAGGAAAAAGGAAAAGCCCATGGTGACGGCGATGATGGTCAGAATCCGCACCATGTGGGCGGTTTCCCGCTCGAGGGGGGAAGGGGTGCGGTGAATGGCCTGGGAAAGATGAGCGATCTTGCCGAATTCGGTGCGCAGACCGGTAGCGAAAACCACGGCCAGGCCGTTCCCCTTGAGAATGGAACAGCCGGCAAATACGATATTGGAACTTTCCACCAGGTGTTGGCCGGAAGCCGAGGTGTCGAGTTTGATGGGCTTTGACTCGCCCGTCAGGGGCGCATTGTTGGCCACGAGGTCATCGCATTTGACGAGACGCGCATCAGCGGGAATACGGTCCCCTTCATTGACCAGAAGGACATCCCCTGTTACCAGTTCTTCGGCCAGGATGGAAGCGGTACTGTTTTCGCGAATGACCTCGACCTTGGGCGGCAGGAATTTTTTCAGGGCTTCCATGGCCCGTTCCGCGCGGAATTCCTGGACGAAACTGAAAAACGCGTTGAGGAGGGAGACGCCGAGCAGCGCCCAGCCGAGAACGTTCATACTTTCGCCCGGCTGGAGGCGATCGGCTACAAAGCACATAACGGCGGGCAGGATCAGGAGAATGGTGAAAAAATTGGTGAACTGTCTGACCAGGGAGCGGACCCATTTCCAGGGATCACGCACCTCCACCGTGTTTTTGCCGATTTCCCGAAGGCGCTCGGCAATTTCAGCAGAGTTCAATCCCTCCTGACGGCTGCCGAGGAAACGGAAAATCTCATCCGCTTCAAGGTTCTGGATCTGGCGTGAAGTCTTCGTATCCCCCGGTAAATTCCCACATCACAGGGTGAATCCCGGAGCAGCCTTTCGAAAGGATCGCTTTGCAGAACCCTCCGGGCAAGGGTTCGTTCCGAAGCTCCCAGAAGAATCATCTGGATTTTTAGCGTACTGGCATGGACGAGAATTTCACGAACCCAGTCGTTGCTTACGGCGATATACAGATCCAGAAAAAATTCCGGGGAGCCTTTTTTCTCCAGAATTTCATCCCGGACCTTGCTCAGGTGTTTAAATCCTTTTTCATGAAGGGACCTTTTTTTCTGCAGGGAAAGGTTCCGGCTGTGGAAGGAGCTGAATTTTATGCAACGGAGCAGGTGGACTGTCGCCACCTGAGGCAGGAACAGGCGAAAAACCGGCCAGCCCGATGCGAAGCCGCGGGGATGGCCGGCCGGGGGGATCAGAAAATGGTGGGGGTTGCCGAGGAGTCCCGGCTGTACCACGCGCACGGCCATGACGCTGAATTTGCGCTGTCTCAGCAGCTGTTCCGAAACCGTGCCGGAAAGATAAGTCTGACGCCGGGAGCGAACCCGGGTGCCGCAGACGAGGCAGTGGCTGCGGCCTTCCGGAACGGCCCTGAGAAGGGACTGGAAAACACTTTTTTCAAGAGGGCGGATCTCCCGGATCAGCCCGATATCAGCGGCGCGGCATTCTTCCCTCAGATCCAGGAGCTTTTGCTCGACGAGTTCCTCGGGAAGGCCTCCATCCCGGACATGGATCAGGTGCAGCTTTTTTTCTTCGCTCTGGGATGCCAGCCGCAGGGCATAACGGAAAATCCAGTCACCGTTGAGAGAGCCGTCGTAGGCAAGGTAAATCATTTTTTCTCCCGATAAGGCGGTTGTTACTTCAACTATACTTCAACGGGGATATTTTTCATGAGAAAGGAGCCGCCTGGTGCTGACCCACAATAGCTAAAAGAGGAATATAGAATGTCCTCTGACATTTCTCAGTAACACTCTGCTGACGAAGCACGAGAAACTTGCCAGCAGGATTCCGGAATTTCTGAAATCCTGCCGGGACAGAGATGGACAGAGAGTATTAGCTGACTTACGAACTTCTGAACCTTCGCCAGCCATGACTGGGGGGCAGGTGTTTTTTTATTATACAATTTGCCAAAACCTGTCACCTTAAAGAGCTAAGGTCAAAAAGACAAACATTTTGAAAAAGCAAGGCCCACCAGTTTCATGATGGGCCTTGCTTTTGTTTTGGTTACCGTGATTTCAAAGCCAACATTTAGCGGTAAGAAAATTTAACCCTTTTCACGGGGGTCAATCTTATTGTTTTGTGTCTAATCTTTGGGGCTGCGCAACCGGCTGCTCAAAGCCTGGGGTGTGATTCCCAGCCAAGTGGAAGCAATGCGCTGATTGCCCCCGGAGCGCTTCAACGCCTCTTTAATGAGAATTTGACTTGCTTCTTTAAGGGTCGGGAGGGCAGCAACCTTGGAAAAAAGCTCGGTTTCAGGGCCGGGAAGTTCCTTCTTCTGATGGACTGCTTCGGAAGAGGGCATCTGTTCCTGAAATACGTCTGAGGCAAGCGTATCACCCTGCTGCGAGGCCACAGCGTCAAAGACCATGGCTCGGAACTGCCTGATATTACCGGGAAAACTATGGCTCATAAGCGTTTTTATGAGCTTGGGGGGGGAACGGGGAATCGACTTCCGGCAGGCGGTGGCAGCTTCTTTTAAAAAATGCTCGAACAAAAAAGGGATGTCGGTTTTTCGGTCGCGCAACGGCGGCAGATGAATATGATGGGTTTTGATTCTGAAAAAAAAATCCGGCCGGAGCACTTCGGTTTTTTGAAGGTGGTCGATCGCCTTGTTGGTGGCCGCCACGAGCCTGGCCTTAAAGGGTTTCGCGGTATCCGAGCCAAGTTGAAAATAGACTTTTTCCTGCAGGACACGGAGCAAACGGATCTGGCTGGTTTGGTCCAGGTCGCCGATTTCGTCAAGGAACAGGGTTCCCCCCGCCGCTTTTTCAAAAAATCCCGCCCGACTTCTATCTGCCCCGGTAAAAGCTCCCCTGGTATGGCCGAAAAGGGTGTCCGAAAAAGCCTGATCGTCCAGCCCGGCGACGTTGACCGCAACAAACTCACCTTTCTGGCCGCTCAATGAGTGGATCGCACGGGCAATAAGTTCCTTGCCGGTGCCCGTTTCCCCGGTAATCAGGACCGGCTCCGAACTTGGCGAAACGGCCTCACAGTAACGGAAAATATTAATCATTTTTGAGTCCTGGGTAATGATGTCGGCAAATACTTTCGGCTGCGCCAGGGTATCGGAGAGAAGTTTCTCCGCCAGCCGGCAATTTTCCCGCCGCAGCCGGGTGATTTCAAGTGCACGGCGCAGGCTTGCGGCCAGGTCTTCATTTCGCACCGGCTTCTGCAGGTAATCCAAGGCGCCTTTCCTGATGCAGGAAACAGCCGTTTTAATATCATCCACACCGGTCACCATGATCACGGGCAGGTCCGGTCGTTTTTCTTTTATTCGGACAAGAAGCTCCTCACCGGATATCTGCGGCATGATGATATCCAGCAGGACAGCGTCGAATGTTTCCTTGTCTAGAAGCGATAAAACATCATGTCCTTTGTTTTCCAGACGAAGGTTGGTAAACCCTTCTGAAAACAAAGCCATTTCAAGACTTTCCAGAATACGGACGTCATCGTCCACAATGAGAATGGGATAAGCCGGATAGAGTTCCCCCGTCATCTGTTTTCCCCTTGGTTCCAATCCGGGTTCAGGTAAGGAAGAACGACGGTTACCGTGGTTCCTTTCCCTTTTTTGGAGTCAAAAACAATCTCCCCCCCGTGTTTCTGAATGATCCGGTTGCTGATGGCCAGGCCCAGCCCGGTCCCGCCGATGTCCCGCTTGGTGGTGAAAAAAGGATCGAAGATATTTTTCATAACGTCTGGTGAAATGCCGTCACCTTCATCCCGAAATTCCACCATTAGCTTTTCCGTGATCGAATTGAAGGCCGATGTGATTTCCATGGCCCTGTCGGGTGCAGGCAGAGCCTCGGCGGCATTGAGAATCAAATTGACGAAGACCTGTTCCAACTGGCGGCCGTTGGCTTTAACGCGAGGGATACTTCTGTCCAGATTTATGCGCAACTGCCGGCAGCATTTTTTGACTTTGCTGTTGACGAGATGGAGAGACGCTTCAATGATGCTGTTGATATCGACCATCCTCCGATCATCCTCCGGATCCAGCCGGGCAAAATCCTTCATGCTGTGAATAATGGCCTTGATCCTTTCGGCCCCGTCCTCTATGGAGAGCAGAAGCTCGCCAAACTTTTCCTTCATTCTGGAATAAGGCATTCCGGCTATTGGAAAGTCACCTTTTTCGTCCGCATGGCAGTCCAGGACCGGAAGGATATCCGCCCATGCCCTCCGGGCGATCGGAGCATTGGACATGATAACCTGAGTGGGATTGTTGATTTCATGGGCCACACCGGCGGTAAGAATACCGAGGGAAATCATTTTGTCGGCTTGGAGGAGTTGCTGCTCCTGCTTCTTTGCGTCGCGGGCCGCTTTCAACTGTTCCGTGACATCCAGCACAAAACCTACCCAACCTAGAATCCTTCCTTCTGGTGAACGAATGACCGATTGTTGAAACGCGAGTTCAAAACTTTTGTCCTGCACTTTTAGACGGCGCACCTGCAGACCGCCATCCGCCTCCGCATCAAGACCCGGCAGGGACGAAAGCTCGGGGAAATGCTTCAGACTGCGCCCGATCATGGCTTCCCTGGATTTTCCCAAAATTCTGGTCAGGGCCGGGTTGACATCCAAAAAGACCCCTTCGGTGTTGAGATAATATAAACCCATGGGGACATTCTGAAAAAGGGTTTCAAGAACCCCGCTTTTTACGTCGAGGGATTCCCGGCTCTCCTTTAGTTTCTTCTGACCCTCGCGGAATTTCGATTCGAGGCTCTCCTGATATTCTTTCTTGATTTTAAGCAGCTGCGCGCGCTCCAGAGCCCGAGTGATGGTATGCTGAAGCACATCGGGACTTTTTATAGGCTTGACGATATAATCCCAGGCACCCCGGCGCAGTGCCTCGATAGCGTCGTTCATGCCGCCGGCGCCGGATATGACCAGAAAAGGGAGTTCCGGCTTCTCCGGGGCAATCCTTTTCAAAACCTCCAGCCCGTCCATCTCCGGCATGCGCAGGTCGCTCAGAACGATATCGGGTTCGTCGCTGAAAATCTTTTCCAGGCCGATGCGGCCGTCCGGCGCCTCGATCACTTCGTACCCGAGATCATCCAGATATTCGCCGATAAGAAATCGAAGATCGGGCTCATCGTCTATTACCAAAACCTTTGTCACTATTTTTTCTCCCAAGAGATTATCGGTTGCTACTGCTCATGCCTTTGCTGGAAGCCATTGTCACCTGATCAGTGTCGACATGAAGATACCATTTGGCTTCTCCTTCGAGCCTTTTGCAAAAATTTTTTATCCCCGAGTGCTTTTTTATCGGGAGCCAGGTTTTCGTCGTCATTGGAATCCACCTTCTGCGCCCCCTCAAGAAAGAACAGGCGTTTAGTCGACTTTTGCAGGAGGCTCGATCAAAAACTTTTTTTCACTTTCAGAGGAAGTTTGATCAGGAAGCGTGTCCATTGCCCTGCTTCCGACTCCACCGTCATCTGCCCCTGATGGCGCTGGACGATGATGTGGTAGGACACTGCAAGGCCGAGGCCCGTCCCCTCGCCGGCCTTTTTCGTGGTAAAAAAAGGATCGAAAATATTTTTACGGATTTCCTCGGGGATACCGGTGCCGTTGTCCTCGACCTCGACAACGGCCCAATCACCCTCCGTCCGCGTCTTCAACGAAATGAGTGGCTCCTTCTGACGCGCTTCTCTGAAGCACTGGGCGCTGTTGCGCAACAGATTGAGGAATACCTGTTCCAGTTCCGACGCCAGACAGGGTACTTCGGTTTGCAGAGATAGTTCCTTCTCTATCCGAATATTGCGGAAATCGTATTTCTTTTTCAAATCATAGTCGGTTCCTGCCAGCAGCACCGATTTTTCGAGAATCAGGTTGATGTCGCAGGATACGGGCGAAGCATTGCTGTGCCGGCTGAATTCGAGCATGTTGGCCACGATTGCGGCCGAGCGGTCGACGGCTTCCTGAACGGCCTCGAGGGAGCGGAACACGTTCCTTCCGGCCAGATACCTGCCGAGATTTTCAAAGGAGATGCGGCATTTTTCAGCTTCCTGGAGGTTGGCCGGCAGCGGATCGCGGGTGCGGCGCAGAACGTTCTGTACCCCTTGGGAGATGATGCCCAGCGGATTGTTGATCTCGTGAGCCATTCCGGCGGCCATGGTTCCCAGGGACATGATTTTTTCGGTCTGGACCATCACCTCCTGCATGGCCTTCTTCTCGGTGATGTCCCTGGCCACGCCGACGTAACTGATCACCTCACCGGCTTCGTTGCGGAGGGGCGAACCGGTGGAGGTATGCCAGCGCCAGACCCCGTCACGGCGGCGGACCCGGTACTCGACGCTGCCCTGCTTTTCCCGGCGTTCCAGAACGCGTTTCAGGAAATCACGGCACAAAAGGAGATCGTCGGGATGAACATAGCCTTCGAAGGACCGCCCCAGCGCCTCGTCACAAGACTCGCCCATGAAATGGTGCCAGTTTGGGGAGACGTAGGTGAAGAGACCCTCGGGCGTCAGCGAATAAATCATGTCGCTGACGTTTTCGACGAAGGAACGAAAGCGCTGCTCACTCTCCCGCAGGGCCTCTGCGGCCTTCTTGCGTTCGCTGATGTCGCGGATGAAGACGATGAAGCGATCCCCTTCCTTCCAGTAGGAGGTGCTCACTTCCACGTCGATAACTCCCCCGTCACTAGTGCGGTGGCGGCTCTCAAAACGACCGTATCCTGCACTCATGATGTCGGCGATGTGCCGGCGGGCAATCTCCGGCGTTTCCACCGCTTCCGTCTCGGAAAGATGGCGGGACAGCAGGTGGTCGCGGGAAAAGCCGACCATGCGGCTGTAGGTGTCGTTGACCTCCAGCAGATGCCCCTGGGTATCGGTCAGCCAATAGCCGTCCTGGGTGGTTTTGAGGATGGAGGCGTACTGGCCGGCCAGCAGGCGCAGCTTCTCCTCGGCCTGCTTGCGCTCGGTGATGACCTCGGTGTAGACGATGATGCCGCCGATGGAGCCGTCGGATTCATACCAGGGCCGGCATTCCCAGCGCGTCCAATCGACTGAGCCGTCTTCGCGGACAAAAGGGTCCTCATCGGCCGTCGAAACTTGGCCGTTCAAGGCTTTCCGGTGCACATCCCGCCACTTCTGCGGCAGATCGGGGAATACCTCATAATGGTGCTTTCCGACGATGTCAGGTTCCCCGATCTTGTAATCTTCCAGATAACGTTTGCTCACATAGATATAATTCAGGTCCTTGTCGTGAATAGCAACGGCACTGCGATTGTGTTCAATGATATAGCGCATCAGGTCATGGGAATGGGCCAATTTTTCCTCGGCCGTCTTGCGCTCGGTAATGTCGTAGATGATGCCGTGCCAGAGGGTGCCGCCATCGTCCATTCGGACCGGCTTGGCGTTGCTACTGCGCCAGCGTAATCCCTGCCGGGGCAGGATAACCCGGAATTCGATATGAAAAAGTTCCAGGGTGCGGGCCGACTCCATGATGGCGCCGACGATGAGGTCATGGTCGTCAGGGTGGAGCCTGCCGAAAACCGGCGTGGCGTCTTCGCGCACCTCCTCGGGGGTCACCTCGTAAATTTCGTTCATGCCGGTGCTGGCATAGGGAAAGCAGGAGCGTCCGTCCGGATAGAGCCGGTACTGGTAAACCACCCCCGGCACCTGTTCGGCAAGGTTGGCGAGCAGATAATAGCTCTCACGCAAAGCCTCTTCCGTCGCCTTCCGGTCCTCCAGGATGCTGAGCAGGGCACGGCGCGACTGCTCGGTCTGGGCGAGAAGCCTCCGGGTTTCAGCCTGGACGCTTCGCAATTGTTCTTCGGCCTGCTTGCGCTCGGTGATATCCTGATTCAAACCGTAAGTTGCGACAGTTTTTCCGTCACTGTCCTTGATCACGGAAAAATAGACGGCAATGTGACCGATTGTTCCGTCGGCCCTGAGAGAACGATGTTCCAGTTGGCGTCTGAAACGGAGATCGGTGGTCTCAATGGCCTTGCCAATTTCCTCCCCGACCATGCCCCGGTCATCGGGATGGACGAAGCGCCGGGCATAGTCCGCCGACGACATGCGATACCCGCCGACATCTTCGGCCTTTACCCCGAAAATCTGGTAAAACCGGTCATTGAAGGTGAACCTGTCCTCGCCGACGTCGTATTCCCAATGGCCCAGGCGGGCCATTTCCATGGCCGTGGTCAACTGACTCTCGCTTTTGCGCAAGGCGGCCGTCCGGGCCCTGACCTCTTCCTCCAGGTTGTCATTCATTCTCCGGATATCATTAAACTGAGCCGTCAGCAAATCCGCCATCTCCCGAAAATGGCCGACCAGGTCGCGGCTTTCGGCTATAATGCTGTCCGGCCAGGCAATCCGTTCGCCGGCCGCCAGCCGGGCCGGAAAATCATGGGCCATACGGCTCAGGAGCCGGAAGCTCGCCATGATGCGGCGGCTCAGGAATTCGGCCAGGACCAGAACTGTGAAGAAAACGGCAAAGACGATGGAGAACGCCCTCGTATAGCGGGCATAGAGTTTTTTCTGATACGGCGCCACCGGCTGCTCCAGGACCAGCCGCCATTCCGACAGGCTGCCGACGGCCGCATCCAGCACATAGCGCGATTGACCCCAGAGTTCGATGGTCGAGACGTTGGGCGGGAGATCCGGAATCCAGCGGACAATGCCTCCGTCTTCCTCTTTCAATTTTCCCGGACCATGAGAAAAGGGACTCATAACCTGGAGGTCCTCGCGGTTGGTCAGGATGACGTTATTGTTTTTATCCACCAGGGTGAAAAAGGAATCGTGGCCGGCGGCGTTGATCTGCAGAATGTTCCTCAAGCGCTCGAAGCTGAGGACGCCCCCCACCGCCCCCGAGTAACGGCCGTCGGTTAAAACAGGGGCCAGCAGGACGGCGACGGGTTCGGAACGGCCGAAGCGCGAGATCACCACCGCCGACAACATGGGCCTGAGATGTTTCCTGAGTGCGGGAATATGGGCGCGGTCGGCGTAACTTTTGCCGATATTGCTTCTCCCCAGGGCATCCAGCAGAGGCGAGTAGGCGATGACGGTCCCCTTCGGGTCGAGCAGCGCAAGGCGCCGGAAATGGAGATCCGTGGTCCGGACCTCCTCAAGGCGCTTCTGCATGCTTTCCGGAGACAAGGAGGAAGCCAGGTCGGCGAGGTGAACGAGGGGCCGCTTCCTTTCCTCCAGCCAGTTGCTTAAATTGTCGGCCAGTTGCCGGTTTTCTCCGGCCAGGATCGTGCGAATCTCCTGATCGGTGGCCGCCAGATCGGCCCTGCCGCCCAGGGCCAGAAGAACCAGGGCCGTAGCGAGAGTAAAAAACAACACCAGATTGGCGATAATCTCCTGGAAGGAGAAGGTCTCTCCTTTCCGGCGGATAAGAATCAGCAGGGTAAACATCAGCCGCGCCAGCAGGGCGTTGGCCACGCCGTTCAGGGCCTGCTTGGTCAATATGAAGAGACTGCTGACGGCGGGAAAAGCGCCGAGCCAATGATAGCAGACATAGCCCAGCGGGATGCCGGCCACCAGCCAGTAGAGGGCATCCGCCGCCGCCAGATTCATGCGGCGGCGCCGGAAGAGCCAGCCGGCCAGAGCGACTTCGGCGGTCATGGTGAACAGAGCCCAGGGATGATTCCAGCGCACCCAGGTCACGGCGGCGATGCCCGCCGCCGCGGCGACCGCGCGCCCCGGGCCGAAAAACTGCAGGACCAGCATGGCGAAGACACTGCCGAAGATGAATTGCCCGTTGACGATGTAAATGGGGAAGCAATTCGCGGCGGCGCCCGCGGCAACCAGGCCGAAGAAAAAAACAGCGGACCAACGGCCCGGCACGGGCTGGCCTGATGAGTGTGCGTCGTTCATTCCGTCTCCTACGGTTCAATCCGCTTCAAGTTTGTTCAAATCCGTACGTTCATTTTCTTCGACAGCGTCTGAAACCGCACTGGCATAGCGGGGCTCCCGCCCCGCATCGATCAGCACCTGATTCACTTCCCGCTTGAGTTCCAGAACGCGGTTTTCGCGCTCAAGGGTAACGTCGTGCCAGCGCTGCATTTCTTCAAGTTGCTCCTCCAATATTTTCTCGGCTTTGCGGCGCGCGGTGATGTCCCGAATCAGACCGATGAACCCGGTTATGGCCCCATCGTCATCCCGTAAATAAAATACCTTGGTTTCACCGGGGAAAACCGTACCGTTTTTCTTCCTGTAATGAACGGTGTATAAAAAGTCGCTGTCACCCATATGCTCCTTGAGCCGGCGGCCCAATTCCTTGAATTCCTCTTCATTCTCATAGACCGTAATGGTCTTTCTGCCGATGATCTCTTCGCGCGCATAACCGAAAAGCCCACAAAAAGCGGCGTTACAGTCGGTGATGTTGCGCTCGGTATCGGCGACAAGAATGGCGTCCCGGATAGAGGTGAAAAGCGCCCGGTATCTCCTTTCGTTGGCCAGAATTCTGCGCTGGTGTTCGCGCTCCTCCGTCTGGTCCCGGAACACCAGCACAACGCCGGCTGTCTCTCCTTTTTCATCCCTGATGGGGGCGCCGCTGTCGGCAATGGGGAGTTCCTTGCCATCTTTGGCGATCAACAGCGTATGATTGGCCAGCCCGACCACAATCCCTTCCCTGAGGACCTTGACAGCAGGGTTTTCCACCGTTTCGCGGGTTTCCTCGTTGACAATCCGGAACACCTCGTCCAGAGGTTTGCCGTGCGCTCCCTGTTCATTCCAGCCGGTCAGAATCTCGGCCATCGGGTTCAGGTAATCGACCCGGCTCTCCCTGTCCGTCGAAATCACGGCATCGCCGATGGAATTGAGGGTGGTGCGAAATTTCTCTTCACTTCGCCGCAGTTCTTCTTCCGTCCGTTTGGGGTCGGTGATGTCCTCCATGATGCCCATGATGCCGACAATCCCGCCGGCATCGTTAAAGATCGGAGCGGTCGAAAGACGGCAATCGAACAGGGCGCCGTCTTTCTTCTGGCGCACGAGTTCGAGATTTGAGAAGGACCCGCCTTCCATCAAAATCTTGCGCAATTCGGCAAATTCATCCTTTTTGCCTTCGGGTACGATGGGGAGGGGCCGGCCGACGATCTCCTCAGATGTCCAGCCGAACATTTTTTCGGCGGATGCATTCCAGGTCGCCACCCTTCCGGCCAGGTCGATGCTGAAAATGGCCATCGGCGAGGTGGCGATCATGGCGCGCTGAAACTCTTCACTGGACCGCAGCGCTTCTTCCGCCCGTTTGCGATCGGTGATGTCCTGAACGATACCGACGCAACGCACGGCTTTCCCGTTGCCGTCATACTCGGTGCGGCAGGCTTCATGAAGCCATTTGACCCGTCCATCCTTCATCCGCAGGCGGTGTTCGACTTCGTAGGGTTTCCCGCTTCGAAGGGATTCGCTGAAAGCCCGATCCACTCTTTCACGATCATCCGGATGAATAGCATTGAGGAAAGCTTCATAAGAAGCCTCGAACTCATTGGGGTCGATTTCGAAGATGTCAAAAATGGTGTCGGACCACTGCAGGCGCTGCCGGGGAAGTTCCAGTGTCCAGCGCCCCAGACGAGCCATGCTCTGCGCCTCCCTGAGATGGCTTTCGCTTTCACGCAAGGCCTCCTCGGCCCGTTTTTGGGTGGTTATATCGTCAACGGCCACGACGGCATATGCGCCTTCATCGAGACTGACCGTGCCGACCTTGTACTTCAAGAAAATCAAGTCGAACCCGGCTTCACGTTCGACCATAACATCCCCTTCCAGTTCGTTGTCACTTGAAGGCGAAGAAAAGGATGCGCGGATGGCACGGAAAAGAAGACAGGTCGGACAGGCCGGTGTGTGTCCGCAGCCCCGAGGATCAGTGTGGCGCTTGGCACAGCCGATAAAATCGCCGCAATAGACGGGCTTTGTCTCAGCCAGTTTCCGACCAAAAAGTATTTCCGCCCGGGAATTGGCATAAACGATCCGGTCGTCCTCTGCGAAAACCATCATCCCCACGGGGGACCCATCCATCACCTTGCGCAGATAGTGTCCCGATTGTTCCGCTTCACGGGTCATCTTGTGTTTTTCACTCATTCTTTCTCCTGGGTGTTGCTTGATGTCCAAAAGAAATCACCGGCCCGATGACGCATTAGGAAGACTCTGGAGCCATTCAGGAAAACTCCTGAACATACGGCAATTCGATCCGAAAACGAGTCCACGCTCCCGGCTCCGATTCCAGCGTCATCTGTCCATGATGACGCTGCACGACGATGTGAAACGATACCGAAAGCCCGAGCCCCGTCCCTTCGCCCGGTTTCTTGGTCGTGAAAAAGGGTTCGAAAATTCTGGCCTTATGCTCGGCGGTGATTCCCGCGCCGTTGTCCTCGATTTCCATGATGGCCTGATCCTTTTCTTTCCGGGTTCTGATACGGATGACCGGGTCCTGCCGTTCCGCCGCCCAGAGGCTCTGGGCGCTGTTGCGAAGCAGGTTGAGAAAGACCTGCTCCATTTCGGAATCCAGACAGGGGACTTTCGGCAGTTTGCCGAATTCGGTGATAATACGGATATTTCGGAAATCGTATTTTTTCTTCAGATCATAATCGATACAAGCCAGCGCGATAGCTTTCTCGATAATTTGATTGACATCATTGGGGAGAGGGGTGTTTTCATTGCTGCGGCTGAATTCGAGCATGTTTTCGACAATTCCCGCAGCCCTCAGGGCCGCCTCCTGGACGGCCTCCAGCGAGCGTACAACATTGCGTTTTTTCAGATATAACTGGAGATTTTCAAAGGCAAGATGACTCTCCTCAGCCGCTTTGAGGTTCGCTGGGATTGGCTCCAGGGTGCGCCGCATTACATTCTGAACACCCTGCGAAATGATGCCGAGAGGGTTGTTGATCTCGTGGGCCATTCCGGCGGCCAGCCCCCCGAGCGCCATGATTTTCTCGTTCTGAATCATGATCTGATTCATCATCTTCTTTTCCGTGGTGTCCTGGGCCAGGGTCATGATTCTGTCGATGCCGTTGATGTTGACCTTGCGGATGGTTTTATCCATCCAGACCGAAGTTCCGTCCTTCCTCCGGTCTTTAACTTCCACCTGAACGGTTTCCCCCCGCAAGAGACGTTCTCTGTTTTCTTCGCACAACTTGCAACGGTGGGTTTCATCCGGACTGCAAAACTGGTTGGGCTTAAGGTTCTTTGCTTCGTCGATGCTGTAACCGTAATTATCGAGAAACGCCTGATTGGCGTCGACAAAGGAAAAATCCTCGATATCCTGGATGGAAACGGCGGCCGTGGTGGCATTGAATAAAGACCGGTAGGTCTCCTCCGAGGCCCGCAGGCGTTCCTCCGTACTTTTCTGTTGAGTGATATCCAGGGTGGTAAACGTGATTCCCGCCTCCGGATCAATAGGATCCAGAGGCGCCGCTTTCACCAGGGTGTCCATGACTCTGCCGTCCCTGCACCGGCATCGTGTTTCCGTCTCCCCCACACCCTGGTTTATGAGACCTTCATACAAAACTTTTCCGGCCCGCTCGAATTCCGCTTTATTTTCGTACACACAGCTGGCCTCCTTACCAATCAGCTCCTCTTCGCCATAACCGTGCATATCGCAAAACGTCCGGCTCAGCCAGGTGAATTTTCGGTCCTTTACCACTCCGATACCGACGGGAGAGGCGGCCAGGATGCTGGCCAGCATGGTTTCCCTTTCCCTAAGGGCATCTTCGGCCCGCCGCTGTTCGGTAATGTCCCGGATCGTTCCGACCATGACATGGCGTTCGGAATCGAATTCGGCCTGGGAATGAATGTCCAATAGCTCTCCGTCGCCGGGTCGCCGGATGCGAAAGGAGACATTGTAGGGCTGCCTGCCTTCGAGGAGATCCGCCATGGCTTGTTCCAGCATGGCGCGGTATTCCGGCAAAGGAATGTTTTTGACCTCGGCAATGGTCCATTCTCTGGAGGCCAGACCGTAAATCCGCCGCGCTTCATCGGAGGCCGCCACCATGCCGGTATTCAGATCGAACTCCCAGCTGCCCATACGCCCGATGGCCTGGGCTTTTCTGAGCTTGGTTTCGTTTTCGCGCAGGCTTTCCTCCAGCGCTTTGCGGGCACTGATGTCCCGGCCGTTGAACACCACGGCCCCGATATCGGGATCATCGACGAGATTGGTCAGCACAGCCTCGATCCAGACCCACCAGCCCTTTTGATGAAGAAGGCGAAAATCTATTTTTCGAGCGGAATTTTTTTGCGAGAGAACCTCCCCGAAGGTTTCCGCGAGGGCAACGGCATCTTCCTGATGAACCAGGCGGCTCAAACGATCGCCATCCATCTCATCAAGGGTATAGCCGAGCACTGCGGCAACTGAATCACTGGCGGGATGGAAACCCATGTTGCCGTTAAGCAGCCCGAGAATATCCCAACCCTGCTCCACCATTTTCCGAAACCGCCGCTCGTTTTTCTGAATCAGACTCTGAATTCGCTGCCGCTCCCGGTGGTGGGACAAAAAAATCCCCAGGAAGACCGTGGCTACCGGGTAAATCAGCATGACGACGGGGCCGATCCGGCTTATCACATCCCAGGCATGAGGTCGGGGAAGAGCGAGCATCCACAGCAGCATGGCGACATGGACGACGATTCCGAAAAAATAGAAATCCGGCCACCGGGGGGAGACTTTCTTCTGCTCAAGAAGGCGTCGCCACAACAGGCCCAGAACTGCTGAGGTAAGGATGACCGCAATCCCCATCAGAACCCCGCCGCCCCCTTGAAACACCCTGAAGAGAATGGTCATTAAAACAGCGATGGAGGTCGGGACGAGACCGAAAAAAACGCCGGACAGGCTCAGGAGGATGGAGCGCGTGTCGAAAATGATTCCCGGTACGAATTGCATCGGATTGGTCATGACCGCCAGGCCGATCAAGCCGACACTGATACCCAGGAATATTTCCCTGGCTTTTTCGTGAAGCTGCGTCCCGAGCCTGAAGGAGTCGTAGACCACGACAAGCGCCAAAAGCAGGGCGGCATTGTTGATCAGACTTTGGAAGGTTTCAATATTCACAGGCGAGAACTCTTTCCCATGGGAGTTTTGTCTTTGAAAATTTAATGTTGTGAATCCCGTGTCAGGCTCGAAAAAGTATCAAGGCCTGAGTCTTTATTGCAAAATATCATTCAAATCTGTATCTCTTGACGGTTTTTAAAAAAAATATTTTTTAATTTCTTTTCCCAGAACCGCTTTCGTCTTTTCTTGCCCCCGCCAAGTACCTTGTTTGTAAGGGAAATTGAAAAAATTTCACACCGTCGATCAAAAACCCCCGTTTGTCGATAAAAAACTTTTTCGTAGCGGGAGCTTGAACTTTGATCCGGCTGAAAATCAATTCTCCATCAAAAAATCATACTGCAAAACCTTTCCGGCAAAGTTGATAAAAAATTTTTTACAAAAAAACTGGATTTTATCAAGATTTTTTGATGCCGTTTTTATGCATTTTACCTAATCACCGTTATAATCTCTTCCCTTTTTCAAACCCCTTCAAATTTTATTTTTTTAACTTTTCAACCAGTTAGGCTCATCCAATCCTGTTTTCATATTCTCCCGCCTTCTTTAAAACCTCTCCCGGCACGGATATTTCTAAATAGCTGTTCAACGTTATTGTTCCGAGGGGGTGGGGGCCTGCGATGAAAGAACGTAGAACTTTGGTGAAGATGAAAGAAAATATTCAATCCGACAAGAGAATCCTGGTGATTGACGATGAGGAACATGCCCGCATGATCATGGGGGATTTTCTCGAGGATGCCGGGTTCGAGGTCCTGGGGGCCGAAAACGGCCGGGAAGGTCTTCACCTCTTGCAAAAAGAACGTCCCGATGCGGTCCTGACAGATATCCGAATGCCGGTCATGGATGGCTTGAAAGTCGTTGAAGTCATGAAGAAAATCGCTCCGCTGACACCGGTCATCATTGTTTCCGGCACCGGAGCCATGGAGAATGTCATCAGCGCCTTGCGGCTGGGTGCCTGGGATTACATTCTGAAACCGGTCAAGGACTTGAAGATTCTCGCTCATACGCTCCATAAGGCTCTTGAAAGAGCCCGTTATTTAAACTTGGAAAAAAACTACCGGAATCAATTGGAAAAAGAGGTTGAAGAGAAAACCACCGAACTGAGAAGTGAAATACTCGCCAGGGAGATCGCCCAGAAAAAGCTCGAATTCGAAGCCTATCATGATCCCCTGACCAGGATCGGCAATCGCCTTCTTTGCATGAAGGATTTGTCGAAAACAGCGCCGTTTACCCGCAAATCAAAACCCTTCGGCTTTCTTCTGTTTGATGTCGACTCCCTCAAGGACATTAACGATGCCTACGGCTACTCTTTCGGCGATCGTCTGCTCATTGAAGTCGGAGAACGGCTTTCAATGTTTTTTAAAACCGGAAAAAATTTCTACCGTATGGGGGGAGATGAGTTTTCGGTTTTTCTGCAGGGAGCAACCCGGAACGACGTTATTGCCATCGCCCAAAACCTCCTGGAATGGCTTAGCCGTCCCTACAGTATTGAGAAGGAGACGATCAACGTTAGCTTCACATGCGGATTGTCCCTTCTTTTACACGGGAATGGCCATGACCTCCAGAAACCGATCAATGAAGCTACCTTCGCCCACCGGCAGGCCAAAAGAAATTTCAGCGATCGAATTGTCATTTACGACGACACCCTCCACCGCAACCACCTGCGACGTCTCTCCCTGGAAAAAGAGATGTGCACGGGCCTCGCCCTGGGGGAATTTTCCCTCGTTTATCAGCCTATTATCAACCATAAGGAAAAGAAAATTCAGGGGTTTGAAGGGCTTTTGCGCTGGGACAGCCGGAAATTCGGGGCGGTGTCTCCCGAGGAATTTATCCCCATCGCCGAGGAGAGCGGTTTCATCGCCGAACTGGGTGAATGGGCGGTGGAGAATGCCTGCCGCTTCTGGGCGGAAAGAGGCCTGCAACAGCAGAACATAACTCTGGCAATGAATATTTCAGGAAAACAGTTTTTTCAGCAGGGCCTGGTCGAAAAATTCCGAAGGATCATGGAAGTAACTCAATTCGACCCTTCAAAATTCTGTCTGGAGATTACCGAAAGCGCTCTCATGGCCAATATCGCCGAAACGATCAAAAAGCTTCAGCAGTTCAAAGAACTTGGCATCAGGATAAGTATTGATGATTTCGGTACCGGTTATTCCTCGCTGGAGTATCTTCACAGGTTTCCCGCCGACACTCTCAAAATTGATATGAGCTTCGTGCAGAAGATCGACCAGGACCCCAAAACCCATGAACTCATTCAGGTGATGAAAAACATGGCTTCCGTGTTTGACCTGGAACTGGTGGCCGAAGGCGTCGAAACCAAGGCTCAACAGGAAATGCTGCTGAATTTGGGGTGCCATCTTCAACAGGGCTATCTTTACTCCAGGCCGGTTGTCGGCGAAATGGTCCGTGATCTCGGCCAAAGAACTCAATATGCTGTATGAAACTCATGAATCAACGAAAAATGATATTGCACGACCCAAACGTTGACCGGGAGTTCTGCCCCTTTGTGGAATCACCCCTGAAAGAATGCTTCTGCTTTGATTTTCAAAAAAACAATTACGTAAAACTGGCGGTGTTTTATTGCGGAGGGAATTTCCGTCAGTGCGACATTTTTCATAAATACAAGGGGAATATTGTTCATCTTGAATAAGGTGAATAGAAATTTTCAGTCCATACCTGGAACCACCGAACAACTAATGAAAAGGAGAGCTGACAGTGCAAGAAAATACCGCCCGTAAAATCATGGAGGAAGATGAAATTGTCCAGGAGGACGATTACCAGAAAGGATTGTTCCTGACCTTCCGCATCGCCAACGAGGACTTCGGTCTGGAAATCCGTTACGTCACCGAAATCATCGGTATCCAGAAAATCACCGAAGTGCCGGACATGCCTCCTTTTGTAAGAGGGGTGATCAATCTCAGGGGCAAGGTCATCCCCGTTATGGACATACGCCTGCGCTTCGGGATGCCAAGCCGCGAATACGACGAACGCACCTGCATCGTGGTCGTAAAGGTCGACCAGAAATCGGTCGGCCTGGTGGTGGACAAGGTCAACGAAGTGGCCAACATACAGGACGGTCAGATCGAACCCCCTCCCGTTTCAGGACATGCCCTTTCAAATAATTACATTAAGGGTATGGGAAAAATCGACGAAGAAGTCAAGATTCTCCTCGATGTTCAACGCCTCCTTTTCCAGGATGGCGATGAGGAATTCCCCGTTGGATAAAACCCAAAGCATTTGAGTTAATAAAAACCAACCCTACCTACAGAGAAAGGAAGAAAAAGATGAAACTGAGAATGAACCTGGGCACCAAAATCGGCGGTGGCTTCGGCCTGTTGATCCTCATCGCCGGAATCCTGGGCGGCCTCGCCGTCTTCAACATGAACCGCATCAGCGAATTGTCGACCATGCTGAGCACGGAATATGTGCCGGAAGTGGAAGTAGCCAACAACATTGAAAGGGCTTCCCTCCAGACGATGTTCGCCATGCGCGGCTATGGATTCACCGAGGATATTAAATACCTTGAAGAGGGCCGAAAAAATCTGGCCGAGGTCGAAAAATCTCTGGAAGAGGCCGAAAAACTGTCCGAGCGCTCACCCCATCTGGTCAAGCTGAAAGGGGAAATCGACACGATACAGGAAAACGTGAGCAAATATGAGAGCCTCGTTTCCGAAACGGTCGCCGTCAACGCCAAACTTGCCAAAAACCGTCAGGTTCTGGATGAGTCCGCCAAAGCATATATGGCTAATTGCGAGGCTTTTCTCAATGATCAGAACGAAAGGATGACCCGCGAGTTCAGTAATGGCACGTCGCCGGAAAAACTGGCCGAACGGCTGCAAAAGAACATCCTTGTCAACGACATCATCAACGTCGGCAACACCGTCCGCCTTGCCGCCTGGCGCTCCCAGGCCGAGCGTAATCCGGAAATCATCCGGGACGCGCAGAAAAATTTCGATATTATGGCTGGAAAATTCGCCGACCTGCGCCGAATTACGCGCGAACGGGACCATATCGAAATGATCAACACGACGGAAAAAGCGGCACAGGGCTATCAGACAGCCATGAACAACCTGTTGGGAAACTGGACCGAACTGCAGAAATTAAACCGTTCACGTGTTGATGCGGCAGATATCGTTCTGGCCGGCGCTCTGGCCACTTCTACCGCAGGAATCAACCAGACGGAAGAAATCGCCAATACCGCTGTCTCCTCTTTAAAAACCGCCTCCACCATCATGATCGCGGGCCTGGCCATCGCCCTCGTGATCGGCTTTGCCATCGCGTTTCTCATCACCCGCTCCATCACCCGTCCGGTCAACAAGACCGTGGCCATGCTGGATGAAATGGAAAAAGGACGGCTCGATACCCGCCTCAACCTCATCAGCTCGGATGAGATAGGCCAGATGGCGCGGACCATGGACAGTTTCGCCGACAGCCTTCAGAACGAAGTGGTTGTTCCTCTCCAGATGCTGGCCGACGGTGATCTCAACTTTGACGTCAAACCCCGTGACGAAAAAGATGTGATCCGCGGCGCCTTGAAAAAACTCGGCGAGGATCTCAACCATGTCATGAGCCAGGTCCAGACGGCCGGCGAGCAGATTGCTTCGGGCTCCTCCCAGGTATCCGACTCGGGCCAGTCTCTCTCCCAAGGCGCCACGGAACAGGCCAGTTCCCTTGAGGAAATCACCAGTTCCATGACCGAGATGAGTTCCCAGACCAAGGCAAACGCCGAGAATGCCGGGCAGGCCAATCAGCTTTCGGCCCAGGCTCGTGACGCCGCACAAAAAGGCAACGCCCAGATGCAGGAAATGATGAAGGCCATGGACGACATCAATGAATCCGGCCAGAATATCTCCAAGATCATCAAAGTTATCGACGAGATCGCCTTCCAGACCAATCTGCTGGCTCTCAACGCAGCTGTGGAAGCGGCTCGCGCCGGCCAGCACGGCAAAGGCTTCGCCGTGGTGGCCGAAGAGGTGCGCAACCTCGCGGCCCGCAGCGCCCAGGCGGCACGCGAGACGGCAGACCTGATCGAAGGTTCGGTGGCCAAGGCCGAAAACGGTGTGGGCATCGCCCAGCAAACCGCCGAAGCGCTGAACGAGATCGTTAACGGCATCACCAAGACCACCGACCTGGTGGCCGAAATTGCCGCGGCATCCAACGAGCAGTCCCAGGGTATCGGCCAGATCAATCAGGGGCTGAGCCAGATTGAAAGCGTGACCCAGCAGAATACTGCCAACGCCGAGGAAAGCGCGGCGGCGGCGGAAGAACTGGCCGGACAGGCCGATCAACTGCGTCAGCTGTTGCAGCAATTCAAGCTTAAAGGTCAGCAGATCGCCAACCGGATGCATACAGGAGAAAAGAAACAACAGACCGTCAACTATTCGTCTAAAACACAAAACCGCAATGGATCACGCGGCAAGTTTGACAACTGTGATCCTGAAAAGGTCATTGCTCTGGACGATGCCGAGTTCGGTAAATACTAAATCAATCAAGCTACAAGCGAGCAACACCAAGAAATCCTCTATTGTAATGCCCCCTGCCCGTAATGCAGGGGGCGATTTTTTTGGTGACCATGAATTAATATCAGAGGAAAAATTATTAGCGGGCTGTTGAGAAGCGGCGTCTTTAGCCCTTGGACTGTGTTGCGTCGTTTTTTTGAATTAGGCTCAAGGCCGGGAGTTTGTTGCTTTGCTTGCGGGAGAGAACGAGGGCTTGGTCGAATTCAAAGCTGAAAGGTGTCAGGTCCCGAACAGAAACAGATTGAAATTCTCCTTGGTGCACTGGCGGCCGGGACTTTTTTCAAGGGTTCCCAGATGCACCTGGGCTTTATGGGCGACGTCGAGATGGATTTCATCAATGGTCGTAGCCGTTTTTTTGCGGCTGATCTCTTCCACCAGAACCTCCAGAACCCGGTCGAGGTAAGAATGGAGATTTTCCACCAGGATGTTGACTCCGGGCGGGTTTTCCCCGCTGCGGAGAATGAGGTTGCGGGTTCTGAAAATCCTCTCGATTTGCCATGTGACCTTCTCCCGATGGGAGGCGATGGTCTGGAGTATGGCCTCGGTGGTGGATAATGCCTGGGACAGGTTCTGAAAACGTTTTTTCAACAGGATATGGTTGCCCATGGAAGAAAGCATCCTTTTCCTGTTGTCCAGATTATCCTCGGTGGTCAGGAGGAGAAGACATTTCTCAATGGGATTGTGGCCGTATGCAATGCTGTTGAGAATCTGGATGGCATCGCTGCAGTTGGAGATGCGGATCGATTTGACCAGGTCGGCTGCCTGTTTGGCCGCATATCCCTTGGTAACATAGGCGCACAGAGTGTCAATGACCTGGGAAGGTTTTTCAAAACGCTGGCTGCCGATTGAAAAAAGGATTTGGATGGCGGACCAGAGTTCCAGCAGCTGGTTTTCGGGGATGGATGATTTGGCCGCCATGTCGTGGCGCTGAAAAGCTCGAAACAGGCGCTGGGTGGAATCGCTGTCGAGGACCTCGCCAAAGATCGTGGCCGCTGTATCCGACATGAAATTGTAGAGGGGGCCGGGGCCCTGGTCCGGCCGTTTCAGGACCGCCGGCACCGGTTGTCCGTACACTCCCGCGGTGGTTTTTTCCATATCCTGGATAAAGGCCGCGCTGCTCCACTCGAAACCTTTACGATGGACATGGTAGCGGACAAAGCTGTCGATAATCCACAGGTGCTCCTCGGCCAGGTGGCGGGCGCTGAACGGATCGACGGCGTTGATGTTTTTCACGATCAGATAATTGGGGAGCTTATAATTCTTGACCAGGAAAAGGTCGACGGTTTCAGCTTTCTCCGGAACATCGACCCTGGGCTTTTCAGTGGTGATGGAAATTTCGACGTCCGGGGAAAAATTCTTGAGTCTTTTCAGGTCCTTGCCGACGCGGAAGATGACGGTCCAGTTTTTCTTTCGGGTTGGAAAGCGTTCGAAAAAGCCTTCCAGCGCCGCAATGCCATCGATGACTTGGGGGGTTTTGCCCTCGAAGAAATAATTTTTGGTTTCGAAGAAGATGTATTCGGAAGAAAAACCCATGTCGATCAGCTCCGCCAGAAAGTTGCGGGTGAGCTGGCCGATTTTCTCCGCATCGTTGAAAATGACGAACTCTTTGAGCAGATGGCGGGTCTTTTCGAGATAGCCCTCTTTCAAGATGTGGTTTAAGGTTTCCAGCCGGCTTTTCAACTCCTGAATTGAGGGGTTTGCCTGAAGATTAGCGACAGTCTCCCCCCTGTTGCCGGCCAGCAGTTCAGAGGCCGCCGGATCCTGGGCCAGGGCGGTGGACAACTCTTCGATAAGCGGACGGATATCCTCTTCGTCCTGCTTGCCGGCATCGATCCCGGCAACGACCCGAAGCGCTTCCTCACAGAGGATGCGGCTGTTTATTGCCTGCAGCTTGTACTCGTCCGGAGAAAAATTAAACAGCAACTCCTCCACCATTTGAGCGAAGAAGAGGATGTTTTCAGTGACCTTGTTGATTTTCCACTTGGTCAGAAGCGGTGGCAGCATATGGTCCTAAACCTTCCCCATCAAACCGGATTTTCATCACCGAAAAGCAGGCAGTTGAAATTGTCCCGGCCGCAGATTTCATCTTTTCTCATTTCCAGAATTTCAAAGTGCCGTTGTGACTGAAGAAGAATCTCCTGGTGGATTCTTTCAATGGTCGTCCCTGTTTTTTTGCGGCTGATTTCATCCAGAAGCACGTTCATGACCCGGTCAGCGATGGAATGGATGTTTTCTACCAGTTTGTTGACCACCGAGACATTGCTGCCGCTATGGCTGCCAAGTTTGACGGCCCGGAAGGCCCGGTGAATTTGCCAGGCGATTTCTCCGGCATAAGCCTCCAGGGAGGCACGGATGGCCGGGGCGGAAATGAAGGCCCGTGACAGGCTGTCGATGCGATGAACAAGGAGGGGATGACTGCCGAGACAACGGCAAAGCCTCTCCCGGTTCTGGCGATTTTCCTCGGTGAATACCAGCAGCAGGCATTTTTCGATCAGGTTGTGGCCGTGCTCCACCCCATAAAGGATATCCACTGCCTCCTTGGATCCGGCGTTGCGGATTGATTTAATCAGATCGGCAGCCAGTTTCGCGGGAAAGCCGATGATAAGGTAGGGAACCACCCTTGTGATCAGGTGAGGAACCCGCTCTTCCTCTTCTTCCTGCGGCTCGAATAGTAATTCGAGCATGGACAATAATTCCCGCAGCTGTGTTTCCGGGGCCGGGGCCTTGAGGGCCATTTCATGAATTTTAAGGGCTCTTGAGAGCTTAAGGGATGATGCTTCGCTGAGGTTTTCGCTGAAAATCGCACCGGCCGTGTCGTTGATGAAGACGGATGACTGCCGGGCGTTCTGATCCAACCTTTTCATGGCGGCAGGGACGGGCTTGCTGAAAACTCCCACGTGCTTTTTCTCCGCGTCAAAAATCAGGGCCGCCCGGCTCCATTCGAGCTCCGTGCGGTGGACGTGGAATTTGGCCAGGCCGTCGACCAGGAGAAGTTTTTCCTCCATGGCGTAACGGGCGCTGAAACCGTCCAGGGCGGTCACGTTCTGAAAGCAGAGATAGTGCGGCAGTTTGAACTTTCGATCGAGGAAAATACCGATATTCTCAGGGTTGCGGGGAAAATGGAGATCGGGTTTCTCGGTGCCGGCGGTCACATTGAGTTGGGGTGGAAATTCGCGAAGGTATTTGAAATCCTTGCCGGTGCGGAAGACGACGGTCCAGGTTTTAGGCTCAAGAGGAAAGAGATCGACAAACGCGTCAAATGCTGACAGGTCTTCGATGCTTTTCGGTTCCGCACCCTCGAAAAAATGATTCTTGTTTTCGAAGAAGATATATTCAAGTGAGTAACCGCGGTAAGTCAGTTCGGTCAGGTAGTTTTTGGTCAGGGCGGTGATGCCCTCTTTGTCGCCGTCGGTTATTTTCTTGCGGAGAAGGGTAACGGTAGCAGGCAGATAAGTTGTCGCCAGAAGGTTGTTGAGGGTGTGAGCGGCATGTCTGAAAGGGCCTGCGGTGCTGTCCTCCAGATCGCGGGTGATATTAGCCTTCTGGTTCCCGAGAAGGGTGTCGAGGGCTGGGTCGCGGTCGATTTCCGCCTTGAGTTCTGCGCCGATGGGAGAAAGGTTCTCCGGGTCCAGAAGCCTGGAATCCACTTGTTTGAGGACCCCCAGCAACTCCATGCACAGGGTATGGGTATTGAGAGCTGGAAGCTTGAAGTGCTCCAGGGAAAAATTGAACAGCATCTCCTCGATGAGCTGGGCAAAAAAGAGGAGGTTCTCGGTCTCCCTGTTCAATTTCCACTTGTTGAGATTCGGAGGAAGCATATCCTGCCTTTCCGGCTTTTCCCGGTCCTGAACCACGGATCCAGGTTCTGAAGGTGTGCAATTGTAGCTGATATCCGGCGCTTTGAACAGGCCCTCAAAAATATTTATTTATCTGGTTTTCCGGTTTAAAAAACAGACCCTCCTCCAACAGGGATTAAGGGGATAAGGCAAAAACCAAAAGCAGAACCTTTCGCTTTTGGTATTGCTTCAAAAGCTTTTATCCTTTTCATCCTGTTTATCCCTGTTGAAAAAAGTTTTCAGACATAATGGCTGTCAGCCAGTAAAAAACAAGTGACCTGCCCCTTGCAAACGTGGATTATGTGAGGATCATTGATACCCAC